>NZ_JBITFN010000008.1:38251-345273 GCF_044456085.1 Streptomyces sp. NPDC051018 | reverse complement strand
CCGTTGCGTCGTAAGGCGCACGGCGGGTTCGGCGAGCGGCCTGGGAAAACGGACCGGGAGCAATCCCGGCACCGCGTCCCAGGCCGACTCAACCCAGCTCCGGAGGCATCGACAGACCGCTGATTAGGGGCATGACCACCGGCCTTTCCGCAGGTCGGGAGGCTCTTCGTAATGTGGATGTGGCGATCGGTGCCGTGGGACGGCCGGGCGAGGGAACGACCGGAGGAAGCACGTGATCGACGTCAGCGACATCGGTGCCTTCCTCGGCCTGGACGTCGGCAAGGGCGAACACCACGCCACCGCCGTCACCCCGGCCGGGAAGAAGGCCTTCGACAAACGGCTGCCCAACAGCGAACCCAAGCTCCGCGAGGTCTTCGGCAAGCTGCAGGCCAAGCACGGGACCGTGCTTGTGGTGGTCGACCAGCCGGCCTCCATCGGCGCTCTGCCGCTGGCTGTGGCCCGGGACATGGGCTGCCCGGTCGCTTATCTGCCCGGATTGACGATGCGGCGGATCGCCGATCTCTATCCAGGCGAGGCCAAGACCGACGCCCGCGATGCATTCGTCATCGCGGATGCCGCCCGCGTCATGCCGCACACCCTCCGCTCGGTCGACCTCGATGACGAGGCCATCGCCGAGCTGGAGATGATCGTCGGCTTCGACGACGACCTGGCCGGCGAGGCCACCCGGGTCAGCAACCGGCTTCGCGGCCTGATGACGCAGATCCACCCGCACCTGGAGCGAGTTCTCGGCCCGCGCATCCAGCACCCGGCCGTCCTGATGCTCCTGGAACGGTTCGGATCGCCGGCCCAGATCCGCAAGGCCGGCAGGCGACGGCTCGTGACCTTGATACGGCCGAAGGCACCGAGGATGGCCGAGCGGCTGGTCGAGGACATCTTCACCGCCCTGGACGAACAGACCGTCGTCGTCCCGGGCACGGACGCAGCCGCACTGATCGTCCCCAGCCTGGCCGGATCGCTCACAGCAGTCCTCGACCAGCGCAAACTCATCGCCACCAGGATCGAGGAACTGCTGGCCAACCACCCTCTTTCCAAGGTCCTGACGTCCATGCCGGGGATCGGCGTCAGGACCGGAGCCAGGATCCTCATCGATGTCGGCGACGGCAGCAGCTTCCCCTCCGCCGCCCACCTCGCCGCCTACGCCGGCCTCGCCCCGGCAACCCGCAGCTCGGGCTCCTCGATCCGCGGTGAGCAACCATCACGCCGCGGAAACAAGCAGCTCAAACGGGCCTTCTTCCTCTCCGCGTTCGCAGCCCTGGCCGACCCTGACTCCAGGGCCTACTACGACAAGAAGATCAACCAGGGCAAACACCACACCCAAGCCCTCCTCTGCCTTGCCAGACGACGAGCAGACGTCCTCTTCGCGATGCTCCGCGACGGCACGTTCTACGAGTCCCCTGCCGCCGCGTCAGGCTGATCCTCATTGGGCACGCCGCACACCGGGCAGTCCCATTCGTCAAGCGAGTCGATCACGACAGGGTGATTGCAAAAGACGCACGGCCGCATGCCCTCACCCACCGACTCCTGCACGGACGCTCCATCGCTCATGACAGCCAGAGTGCCAGCCGGACTCACCCCCGACACCGACCCGACCACCTTGACCAAACCCATAGGGGCACCCCCCCCCACAAGCCTGGCCACCAAGCCGAAGAGCCCCCGCACCCTCCCTCCCCCTCAGGTGCCTGACGAGTGCGCTCCAGGGGCCCTGCACCCGTCGCCTCACCCCTTGTCCCCGGCGGCTGAGTTTCAGGGCCCCCGCACCCTCCCTCCACCCCAAGGGCTTGGCGAGTGAGCCAAAGAGGCCCGCACCCTTCCCTTCGCCCGTTGTGCCTGGCGAGTGAGCGAACGAGGTCCCGCACCCTTTCCCTTCACCCCATGTGCCCTGGCGAGTGAGCCGAAGGGGGCCGTGGGTGTCGAAAGGGAGAACGCGCGGAGGCCGCGAGGAACGAGTGGTCGAGCACGATCGACCGTCGACACACACTGAAGGCCCCCGGAGGTGAACCGAGCCACAAAAGAAACAACCCGGGGCAAGGATCGTTGATCCTCACCCCGGGCCCAGCCCCGGCGGACCTTCGTCCGCCATGGCCCCGTCAGGCGCTCTCGCGGCGCAGTGACGGCTTCAGCTCCTTGAAGCGGCCCAGCAGACCGTTCACGAACGATGGCGAATCATCGGTGGAGAACTCCTTGGCGAGCTGCACCGCCTCGTCGATCGCGACCGCGTCCGGGGTCTCGTCCACCCACACCAGCTCGTACGCGCCGAGGCGGAGGATGTTCCGGTCGACGACCGGCATACGGTCCAGGTCCCAGTCGACCGCGTAGGTGACGATCAGGTCGTCGATGCGCTCCGCGAACTCGGCGTACCCCTCGACCAGGGTCATCGTGTACTCGTTGACCGGGGGCTGCCGGTCGTCGGTCCGTGCGTGCCGGATCCAGTCGGCGAGGACGTTCTGCACGGAGATGCCGCGCTGGTCGGCCTCGAAGAGGATCTGGAAAGCACGCTTACGGGCCTTGCTGCGAGCGGCCACGGTTAGCTGTTCACCCGGCTGAGGTAGTCGCCGGAGCGGGTGTCGACCTTGATCTTCTCACCGGTGGTGATGAAGAGCGGGACCTGGACCTCGTAACCGGTCTCCAGCTTGGCGGGCTTGGTGCCACCGGTGGAGCGGTCGCCCTGGACGCCGGGCTCGGTCTCCGCGATGACCAGTTCCACGGCGGCGGGCAGCTCGACGTAGAGCACGCTGCCCTCGTGGGTGGCGACGGTCGCCTCGAAGCCCTCGATCAGGAAGTTCGCGGCGTCACCGACGGCCTTGCGGTCGACGTGCAGCTGGTCATAGGTCTGCATGTCCATGAAGACGAAGTAGTCGCCGTCCATGTACGAGAACTGCATGTCGCGCCGGTCGACGGTGGCCGTCTCGACCTTCACGCCGGCGTTGAACGTCTTGTCGACGATCTTGCCGGAGAGCACGTTCTTGAGCTTGGTACGCACAAAGGCCGGGCCCTTGCCGGGCTTGACGTGCTGGAACTCGACGACGGACCAGAGCTGGTCGTTGTCGAGCTTGAGCACCATGCCGTTCTTGAGGTCGTTCGTGGAAGCCACGGTTGCGGAATCTCCTGGACTGACGTGGACGACCGGGGGCTACGGCGGTGCGCGCTCAGAGCGCGAGCAGCTCCTTGGTCGTAATGGTGAGTAGCTCGGGTCCGCCGTCCGCCTCCTGGCGCACGACGAGCGTGTCATCGATCCGGACCCCGCCCCGGCCCGGAAGGTGGACCCCCGGTTCGACGGTGACCGGCACGCAGGCGTCCAGTTTACCCATGGCGGCGGGGGCCAACTGCGGGTCCTCGTCGATTTCGAGGCCCACACCGTGCCCGGTGAGGGGTGCGAGGCCCTCTCCGTGGCCCGCTCCGTCCAGGATCTGGCGGGCCGCCCGGTCCACCTCGCGGTACGGGACACCCGGTACCAGAGCCTCCCGTGCGGCCCGCTGGGCGGCGAAGACCAGGTCGTACAGTTCGATCTGCCAGTCCGCGGGGGTGGTGCCGATGACGAAGGTACGGCCGATCTCACAGCGATAGCCGTGGTAGTCCGCGCCGACGCAGACGGCCAGGAAGTCACCCTCCTCGACCCGGCGGTCGGTGGGGCGGTGGCCACGGCGGCCGGAGTTCGCCCCGGTGGCCACGGAGGTCGCGAAGGCGGGTCCGTCGGCTCCGTGGTCGACCAGCCGGCGCTCCAGTTCCAGCGCGAGATGGCGCTCGGTGCGGCCCACCAGGATCGACTCCAGCAGCTCTCCGAGGGCCTGGTCCGTGATCTCCGCCGCGATCCGCAGTGAGGCGATCTCCTCCTCGTCCTTGACGATCCGCTGCTGCTCGACGGCGAGCCCGAGGTCGGCGAGGAGCAGCCCGGGAGCGACGGAACGCATGGCCCGGTGGCGTGCCACGGTGAGGTGGTGCTCCTCGACGGCGAGCGCCTCGACCCCCGCGCGCCGGGCCTTCTCGGCGGCGGCGACCACGGGGTCGCCCACCCGGGCCGTCAGCATGCTGAGCCGCACCTGCTCGTCGGGCCGCCCCCTGGAGAAGTCCCTGCCGGGGTTGCCGGGGCACAGGAGGACGTCCTCGTCCGGTCCGAGCAGCAGTACCGCCTCAGGGGGCGCGCCGCCCGCGAGATAGCGCACATTCGCGGGCCGCGAGACGAGGGCCCCTCCGCTTCCGGCGCTCGCGCACCGCTCCCGCAGCCGGTCACGGCGGAGTCCAAACACCTCTGACATGCCCCGAGCGTACGAGTGAATCCGGGATTCGGCCCGGTCAGCGCGTCCGACCGGGGGCGGCGGCCCTCGCCGGCGCCCCGCGGACCGGCGGCAAGCGGGCGCCCGAGGACGGACGGCGGCCCCACTCCGGATCACTGCGGCCGGCGGAGGCGAGCCCGCAACCGGAGGCGGACGGACGGCGGCGGACGACCGCGCATCGGGCCTCGGGACCGCAGCCGGTGGACAGGGCCCCGGGCCCGGCAACCGCAAGCTGACGGACAACGGCGGACGACCGCCGCTGAACGGGCCCCTGGGACCGCGGCCGGTGGAGTGGACAGGACCCCCGAGCCCACGACCGGAAGCGGACGGGTGTCCCCGGCGCGGCCGGGGCGCTACCAGGACGGCGGGCTCGCGATGGAGCGGGCGAGGACGTCGTCGAGGACCCGGGCCGTCGTCTCCACGTCGTACTTCGAGTTGTCGATGATCGGCAGCCCCGAGCCGTACCAGCCCGCCATCCGGCCGTGGATGGCAGCCACCTCTTCGTCGGACAGCCGGCGGTTGCCACTGCGCTCGGCGTTGCGCTCCAGGACGACCTCCAGGCCGGGCAGCAGGACCACTGGGAGCAGTCCGGGCCCCACATGGCGTTTCCAGCCGCCGAGGCCGACGACGGGGCGGTCGGGGAAGACGGCGTCGTCGAGGATGCAGGAGATGCCGTTGGCCAGGAAGTTGCGGGCGGCGAAGCCGCAGGTGCGGCGGGCCAGCCGGTACTGGGCCTCGGAGTGCTCGTTCCACCCGGACTGGGGGTCGGCGAATCCGGAGCAGACCCATTCGCGTACGTCGTCCAGGCTGATGTGCGCGGTGGGCACCCGGCGCCGGGTGGCCCAGTGGCGGGCGACGGTCGTCTTGCCCGCGCCCGCCGGTCCGATCAGCAGTACGGCGAGGGTGGCCGCGCCCGTACCGCTGTCGGCCGGAGGCGGGGCGGGAAGCGCCACCGGGCCGCCGGGCGGCAGCTGCACATGGCCCGTGGTGTCCCGGGGCGGGGCCGCCGAGGGATGCCGGGGCCCGGACGGTGCCCAGCCGGGCGCGGGGCGATGGCCGTTGCCGGGATGGCCTCCGCCGGGGGTCGGGGGCCCGGGCGGGGCGGGGTTGGCCCCCGGAGGCACGGCCGGGGCGGGAGGCACGGCCGGTGGCACGGGCGGCACAGGACCCGCCCCACCGCCACCGGGCGGTACAGGAACACGCCCCGGGGCCCCGGAGCCCGACATCGATCCCGCCCCACCCCCACCGGGCGGTACGGGAACACGCCCCGGCGCCCCGGCCCCCGACATCGCACCCGCCCCGCCACCGGGCGCACCGGGCGGCACAGGAACAGGCCCCACTCCGCCGCCACCGGGCGCACCAGGCGCCCCCGCCGCGCCTGTCCCGCCACCGCCACCGGCCCCCCTCGGAGCCGCCCCCGAGGGCGCGCCGGAGCGCGGGTCGGGCGGTATCCACGCGGTGGTCGGGGGCCGGCCCGGCCGATGGGGAGGCGGCAGCGGAGCCCCTGCTGCGTGCTGCATCCGGTGCCACTCCGTCTCGTACGACTGACGCTGGTCCGACGGCAGGTCATCTGCCATTGCCACGGAACGGTACCCCCAGGGTTCGCCGCCAAGCCCTTCCCCGTACCGGCCGGCAACCGGACAACGACCGGGAAGCGCCCCAAGTGCCCTGCTCAGCCGGTCCGTTCGGCCGATCGTGCGAGACAGGCCACACCGGGGCTCAGGCGGCCAGTTCCTCCGCCAGCGCGCGCAGCGCGAGCCGGTAGGAGCCGATACCGAACCCCGCGATCGTGCCGCTGGACACCGCCGCGACCACCGAGGTGTGCCGAAATACCTCACGGGCGTGGGGATTTGAGATGTGCACCTCGATCAGCGGCGCCGTGAGCTGCGCCGCCGCGTCCCGCATCCCGTACGAATAGTGCGTGAACGCTGCGGGGTTGAGCACAACGGGGATCGACGCGTCCGCGGCCTCGTGCAGCCAGCGGATCATCTCACCCTCGTCGTTCGTCTCCCGTACCTCGACGTCGAAACCCAGCTCCTTGCCGAGCGCCCGGCAGGTCTCCACCAGCCCGGCGTAGGAGGTCGCGCCGTAGACATCGGGCTCGCGGGAGCCGAGCCGGCCCAGGTTGGGGCCGTTCAGCACCAGCACCGGGCGGCTCACGACGACACCGCCGCGATCTCGGAGTACGCCGCGACCAGCAAGGCCGGGTCGGGCCCCTCCAGCACGGTCGGCTTGGCCAGACCGTCGAGCACGATGAACCGCAGCAGATTGCCACGGGACTTCTTGTCGACCTTCATCGTCTCCAGGAGCCTCGGCCACTGGTCGCCGCGGTAGGTCAGCGGCAGTCCGACGGACTCCAGGACGGCCCGGTGCCGGTCGGCGGTGGCGTCGTCGAGCCGGCCCGCGAGCCGGCCCAGCTCGGCGGCGAAGACCATGCCGACGGAGACGGCCGCGCCGTGGCGCCACTTGTAGCGCTCGTTCTTCTCGATGGCGTGGGCGAGGGTGTGCCCGTAGTTGAGGATCTCGCGCCGGCCGGACTCCTTGAGGTCGCCGGAGACGACCTCGGCCTTGACCCGGATGGACCGCTCCATCAGTTCGGCGGTGTGCGGTCCCCCGGGCGTACGCGCGCCCTGCGGGTCCGCCTCCACCAGGTCGAGGATCACCGGGTCGGCGATGAAGCCCGCCTTGATGATCTCGGCCAGTCCGCTGACGTAGTCGTTGACCGGCAGCGAGTCGAGCGCGGCCAGGTCGCAGAGCACCCCCGCGGGCGGGTGGAAGGCGCCCACCAGGTTCTTGCCCTCGGCGGTGTTGATGCCCGTCTTGCCGCCGACGGCCGCGTCCACCATGCCGAGCACGGTCGTCGGCAACGCGATCCAGCGCACTCCGCGCAGCCAGGTCGCGGCGACGAAGCCCGCGAGATCGGTGGTCGCCCCGCCGCCGACTCCGACGATGACATCGGTACGGGTGAAGCCGGTCTGCCCGAGCGCCTTCCAGCAGTACGCGGCGACCTCGGCGGTCTTGGACTCCTCGGCGTTGGGGAGCTGGACGGCGATGGCCTCGTACCCCTGGGCCGCGAGGTCCTCGCGGATCGCCTCACCGGTCCCGGCGAGCGCCTCGGGGTGGAGGACGGCGACTCTCTGGACGGAGCCGATCAGCCCGGGAAGCTCGCCCAGGAGCTGCCGGCCCACCAGTACCTCGTACGGCGCGGTGCCCTCCGTACCGCCGACCTGGATACGGGTCAGGGACTGCTCGCTCATGCGTCCTTCAGCTCCAAAGCGTCGAGGACCGCCTGGGCGACCTCGTCCGGGGTGCGTTCGTCGGTGGCCACGACCACGCGGGCCACATCGGTGTACAGGGGGCGGCGGGCGTCCATCTGCTCACGCCACTGGCGACGCGGGTTGACCGCGAGCAGCGGGCGGGCCTGGCCGAGGCCGGTCCGCCGGACCGCCTCCTCCAGCTCCAGCGACAGATAGACGACGGGGAGCCCGCCGAGCAGGGTCCTTGTCGACTCGTCGAGGATCGCGCCGCCGCCGAGGGCCAGTACGCCGGTGTGCTCGGCGACGGCCGCCCGTACGGCGGCCCGCTCCAGCTCCCGGAACCGGGGCTCGCCGTCGTCGACGAAGATGTCCGAGATCTCGCGGCCCTCGGCGGCGACGATATCGGCGTCGGTGTCCCGGTACCCCACGCCGAGCCGCCGGGCCAGCAGTTCACCCACGGTGGACTTGCCGGAGCCCATCGGCCCGACGAGGACGATCAGCGGGGCGCTCACCGGATGTGGAGATGGTCGAGGTACGAGCGGACGTTGCGGCGGGTCTCCTGGACGCTGTCGCCGCCGAACTTCTCCGCGACCGCGTCCGCGAGCACCAGGGCGACCATCGCCTCGGCGACGATACCGGCCGCCGGGACCGCGGCCACGTCCGAGCGCTGGTGGTGGGCGGCGGCGGCCTCGCCGGTGGTGATGTCGACGGTGGCCAGCGCCCTGGGCACGGTCGCGATCGGCTTCATGGCGGCGCGCACCCGCAGCAGCTCGCCGGTGGACATGCCGCCCTCGGTACCGCCGGAGCGGCCGGAGGCGCGGCGCAGCCCTTCGGGGGTGGAGACGATCTCGTCGTGCGCCTGCGAGCCGGGCACCCGCGCCAGCTCGAATCCGTCGCCCAGCTCGACCCCCTTGATGGCCTGGATGCCCATCAGCGCGCCCGCGAGCCGGGCGTCGAGCCGCCGGTCCCAGTGGACGTACGAGCCGAGTCCGACCGGCACGCCGTACGCCAGGACCTCGACCACACCGCCGAGGGTGTCGCCGTCCTTACGGGCCTGGTCGATCTCCGCGACCATCGCCTTGCTGGCGTCGGCGTCCAGACAGCGCACGGGGTCGGCGTCGAGCCGCTCGACGTCGGCCGGGGTCGGGTACACGTCCCTGGGGGCCTTGGCGCCGCCGAACTCGACGACATGGGAGACGATCTCGACGCCGGCCGTCTCCTTGAGGTAGGAGCGGGCGACGGCGCCGAGCGCGACCCGCGCGGCGGTCTCCCGGGCGCTGGCGCGCTCCAGCACGGGCCGGGCCTCCTCCAGCGCGTACTTCTGCATCCCCGCGAGGTCCGCGTGGCCGGGCCGGGGCCGGGTCAGCGGGGCGTTACGGGCGAGGGAGGCCAGCTCGTCGGGGTCGACGGGGTCGGCCGCCATGACCTTCTCCCACTTGGGCCACTCGCTGTTGCCCACCATGACGGCGACCGGGGAGCCCATGGTCAGCCCGTGCCGGACACCGCCGATGAAGGTGACCTCGTCCTGCTCGAACTTCATGCGCGCGCCGCGCCCATAGCCGAGGCGTCGCCTGGCGAGGTGGTCCGCCACCATCTCGGTGGTGACCGGGACACCGGCGGGAAGACCCTCCAGCGTCGCCACCAGTGCGGGTCCGTGCGATTCCCCCGCCGTCAGCCAACGCAACCTGCTCAACGGTGCTCCTCATGCTCGCGCCTGGAACTGCGACAGCGCGGCCGGGTGCGCGGCCCTGGCCCGCCTCTCCCGATCCTCCCATGTCCCGGGGTGTGGGCCGGTCGGCGGTCCAGCAGTCGGACGGCCCGGGACGCCGGTGACGGGTGGCCCGGGACGCCGGTTGCCGGTGGGCGGCCGGCTCAGCCCGCGCGGCCGTCGCGGTGGCCCGGCGGGGCGTACGAGCCGAGGAAGTCGGCGCCGCTCGGCCCCCGCGGCGGGTCCTGCGGCTGTCCCCCGGCCTGTCCCTGGGGCCCTCCCTGCGGCCGGGGAGCGCCTGCCGGGGCCTGGGGCGCGTACGGCCCGAGATAGTCGGCACCGCTGCCGTGGGCGGCGGGAGGCGGCGCGGTGCGGGCGGCGCGGCGCCGGGCGAGCTTGTTCCTGAGGGAGCTGACCCAGCCCCAGACCACCAGGGCGACCACCAGGCACAGCAGCGGTATCTCCAGCCAGTCCGGCAGAAGGAAGGTGAGACCGTCGAAGACCTTCGCGACGATACCCGCCTGTGGCTGTTCCGTGTCCATCAAACGTGCCCCCACCACCGTGGCCTCGCGGCCGTGTCACCCTTGGAATGCGCAGGAGCCTATCGCCCGGCGAGCGCCCGTTCACCCGCGTTTCGCATGGCGCCGAGCGGTGCGGGCGCGCGGCCGGTCATCTGCTCGACCTGGAGCACGGCCTGGTGGACGAGGAGGTCGAGCCCGCCGACGACGGCTCCCCCGTGTGCCGACCAGCCGGCCGCGAGAGGGGTGGGCCAGGGCTCGTACAGGACGTCGAAGAGGGTGCCGGGGCGCGCGGGAACCGAGCCGGTGAGGAAGTCGGTGGCGCCGGCCGGGGTGGTCGCGACGACCAGCGGCGCCCGCAGGGCCTCGGCGGCGTCCGCCCAGTCGGCGATCCGCACCTCGACGCCGAGCCGCTCGCCCCAGCCGCGCATCTCGGCCGCGCGCGCCGCTCCGCGTACATACGCGGTGACCGGGCCCGCGCAGATCCGCGCGAGCGCGGCGAGCGCGGAGGAGGCGGTGGCGCCGGCTCCCAGCACGGCCGCCGATTCGACCTTGTCGACACCGCTCTCCCGCAGCGCGGCGATCATGCCGGGGATATCGGTGTTGTCGCCGAGGCGGCGGCCGTCGTCCGTCAGGACGACGGTGTTCACGGCCTCCACCGAGGCCGCGGTGTCGCTGACGGCGTCGAGCAGCGGGATGACCGCCCGCTTCAGCGGCATGGTCAGCGAGAAGCCGGCCCAGGTTTCGTCCAGTCGCCCGACGAAGCCGGGCAGGGCCGCCTCGTCCACCTCGAAGCGGTCGTACGACCAGCCGGTCAGACCCAGCTCCGCGTACGCGGCGCGGTGCAGGACGGGCGAGAGGGAGTGGGCGATCGGCGATCCGAGGACCGCCGCGCGCCGACGGGTGCTGCTCACTGGCCGGAGTTCTCCTGCTGTTCCTGGTACTGCTTGCGGTTGCGTTCGTGCTCCTCGTTCGTCTCGGCGAAGAGCGTCTCGTCCTCGGTGACCGACACGAAGTAGTACCAGGGGCCGGGCGTGGGGTCGAGTGCCGAGTTGAACGCGCTCAGGCCGGGGTTGCCGATCGGACCGGGGGGCAGGCCCTTGACGGAGTACGTGTTGTACGGGTCCTTGATCCTGCGCAGCGCGTCGACGCTGCCGATGTCCAGCCTGCTCTGGTTCTTGATGTAGTTCACCGTCGAGTCGAACTCCAGCCGTCCGACCGTCTCGGTGTTGTCGGGCTGGAGACGGTTGTAGACGACACGCGAGACCTTGTCGAAGTCCTGCTTGAACTTGCCCTCGGCCTGGACGAGGCTCGCGACCGTCAGCAACTCGAGCGGCGACTTCAGGCCAAGCCGCTCGGCCTCCGCCTGGAGGTCCTTCCTGCCGAACTCCTCGTTCGCACGGGCGATCATCTTCCGCAGGACGGCCTCGGGCTTCATGCCCTTGGCGATCGGGTAGCTCGCGGGGAACAGGAAGCCTTCCAGGGGGTCCTTGATGTCCCGGTTGCTGTCGGCCCAGGCCGGCAGTCCGAGGGACTTCGCCTGGGTCTCGGCGACCTTCCGGGTTGAGCCCGCCTTCAGTCCGAGGCGCTTGTCCATCTCGGCGTAGACGAAGGTGTTGCGCTTGCCCTCCGGGATGATCATGACATTGCGGCTCTTGGGGTCGAGCATCAGCTTCACCGCGTTGGCACCGGACATTTCCTTCGCCAGCATGTAGACGCCGTCCTGGATGCCCTTGGCCCGCTCGTCCTTGTTGGCCGCGGAGACGAAGGCCCCGGCGCTCTTGACCACGCCCTGCTTCTTCAGGATGCTGCCGATCTCCAGCAGCCCGGCGCCCTTGGGGATCTCGACGGTGACGGAGCCGCTTCCCGCGCCGGAGTAGTCCTCGGCCGCGCCGAACCTGCCCTGCAGGAACTGGTAGCCGAAGTACCCGGCGCCGCCGACCCCGCCGACGAGCACCAGCGACACGACCAGACAGGCGCAGCCGTTGCGGCTCTTCTTCTTGCCCTTGCCCCGGCGCTCGCCCCCGCCCGCGCCGCCTCCCCGGCGGCGCGGCTCACGGCTCTCCAGGGGGTCGTCATCGCGCGTAGCGTCGTCGTCGGGACCGTTGTCGGTGAAGAAGGCGTGCTTCTCCTCCTCCGGCGCCTCGGCGTCCCAGTCGCCACGGCCTGCCTCCGGCTCGCCGTGGCGGCGGCCCGGGGGCTGCGGCGGCGGGTACGCCTCGGGAGTGGCGTAGTAGTCGTCCTCCTGCCCGCCCGGGTAGCCGGTGGCGGGCTGGCCGCCGAGGGTGTCGGCGGGGGTGCCGGTGTACGGGGCGCCCGCCTGCCCGCCGGTGTCCCAGGAGCCGGCGTGGGGGTCCCCGGTGCCGTACTGCTGCTCACCGCCATAGGTGTGCTGACCGGCCTGCTGGGGGTCACCGCCGTAGGTGTGCTGACCGGCCCCCTGCGGGTCACCGCCGTACGTGTGCTGGTCCGCGGCGTACTGCTGCTGCCCGCCGTAGCCCTGCTGGCCGTACTGCTGCTGATACGGGTCCTGGGCGCCGTAGCCCTGCTGCTGGGGCTGCTGCGGCTGCTGGGAGTACCCCTGCTCGGGGTACTGCTGCTGCGCCTCCCCACCGTAGGGAACTTGGCCGGAAACAGCCTGTTGCTGATCCCAACCCTGATCGCCGTACAAGGGGTCATCGGAATGCCACGGTTCGGAGCCGGGGCTCCGGCCATAATCAGTCATCGATTCCCCTAGGGCCGCGAGACGGACGATGTACCGTTCCGCCTCATTTCTGTGCGGCAGCTGTTCGAACACCGCCACATCGCGCGGAACGTTACCGTATCGCGATCAGACAATCGCTTCGACGCCCTCGCCCGGGGGCGTGCCTGACGCCCGTTCGGACTCCAGAGCGTTCTGGAGGATCACCACAGCGGCGGCCTGGTCGATGACCGAGCGGCCTTTTCTGGACGTCACGCCCGAGGCCCTCAGGCTCTGGCCGGCCGTCACTGTGGACATTCTCTCGTCGACCAGCCGGACAGGCGTCGGGGTGACGGTACGGGCGAGCGTCTGGGCGAAGGCGCGGACCTTGGCGGCGGCCGGGCCCTCACCCCCGCTGAGCGAGCGGGGCAGCCCGACGACGACCTCGATCGGCTCGTACTCCTCGACCAGCTGCCCGAGCCTGCGGTGGGCGGCCGGGACATCACGTCCCGGCACGGTCTCCACCGGGGTGGCGAGGACCCCGTCGGGGTCGCACGAGGCGACCCCGATCCGGGCGTCCCCGACATCGATCGCGAGCCGGCGTCCGCGCCTCACGAGGTCTCGGCCACCAGTCGTTCGACGGCGCTGACGGCGTCGGCGACGGCGTCCGGGTTCTGCCCGCCGCCCTGGGCGACGTCGGGCTTGCCGCCACCGCCGCCACCGAGCGTCTTGGCGGCGGTACGGACCAGGTCACCGGCCTTGAGCCCGCGCTCCCGGGCGGCCTCATTGGTGGCGATGACGGTCAGCGGGCGGCCGTTGGCCACCGTGAAGAGGGCGACGACTGCCGGGCGGTCACCGGGGATACGGCCGCGGACGTCGAGGACCAGCTTGCGCAGGTCGTCGGCGGTGGTCCCGTCCGGCACCTGCCCGGTGACCAGGGCGACACCCCGTACGTCCCGGGCGCCCTCGGCGAGCCCCGCGGCGGCGGCCAGCACCTTCTCGGCGCGGAACCGCTCGATCTCCTTCTCGGCGTCCTTCAGCTTGGCGAGCATGCCGGAGATCTTCTCCGGAAGCTCCTCGGGACGGCCCTTGAGCAGCTCCTGGAGCTGGGCGACGACCGTGTGCTCCCGGGCGAGGAAGTGGTACGCGTCCACGCCGACCAGGGCCTCGATCCGGCGCACACCGGAGCCGATCGACGACTCGCCGAGCAGCTTCACCAGGCCGAGCTGGGCGGTGTTGTGCACATGGGTGCCGCCGCACAGCTCCTTGGAGAAGTCGCCGATGGTCACCACCCGGACCCGCTCGCCGTACTTCTCGCCGAACTCGGCGATGGCGCCCTGCTTCTTGGCCTCGTCGATGCTCATGATCTCGGCCTGTACGTCGAGTTCCCGGGCGAGCACCTCGTTGATCTTCTGCTCGACGTCGGTGAGGACCGTTCCCGGTACGGCGGAAGGCGAGCCGAAGTCGAAGCGGAAGCGCCCGGGAGAGTTCTCCGAACCGGCCTGGGCGGCCGTGGGGCCGAGGGCGTCCCGCAGCGCCTGGTGGGTCAGATGGGTGGCGCTGTGGGCGCGGGCGATCGCCAGACGGCGGCGTACATCGATGGAGGCGTAGGCGGAGGCCCCGACGGTCACCTCGCCGACCTGCACCGAACCCTTGTGCACGGAGACACCGGGAACGGGCTGCTGGACATCGCGCACCTCGATGACGGCACCGGAGTCCAGCCGGATCCGGCCCTGGTCGGCGAGCTGGCCGCCGCCCTCGGCGTAGAAGGGGGTCCGGTCGAGGACGACCTCGACCTCGTCGCCCTCCACGGCGGCGGGCGAGGGCACCCCGTCGACGAGCAGCCCGACGACGGTGGACTCGCCCTCGTGGGCGGCGTATCCGGTGAACTCGGTGGAACCGGAGGTGTCGGCGACCGAGCGGTAGGCGGACAGATCGGCGTGCCCGGTCTTCTTGGCCCGGGCATCGGCCTTGGCCCGGTCCCGCTGCTCCTTCATGAGCCGCCGGAAGCCGTCCTCGTCCACGGACAGCCCCTGCTCGGCGGCCATCTCCAGGGTGAGGTCGATCGGGAAGCCCCAGGTGTCGTGGAGCAGGAACGCCTTGTCACCGGAGAGCACGGTGGAACCGGCGTCCCTGGCCTCGCTCACGGCGCCGTCGAGCACGTTCGTCCCGGCGTTGAGCGTCTTGAGGAACCGGGCCTCCTCCGCGAGGGCCACGGTCTCGATCCGCGAGCGGTCGGTGATCAGCTCCGGGTACTGCTGCCCCATGGTCGTGATGACGGTGTCGGCCAGCTCGGCGACGACCGGGCCGGTGGCGCCGAGGAGGCGCATATTGCGGATGGCGCGGCGCATGATGCGGCGCAGCACATAGCCGCGGCCCTCGTTGCCGGGGGTGACACCGTCGCCGATGAGCATCACGGAGGTACGGATGTGGTCGGCGACCACGCGCAGCGAGACATCGGTGCCGTGGTCGGCCCCGTAGCGCACCCCGGTCAGCTCGGTGGCCTTGTCCATGACGACCCGCAGGGTGTCGGTCTCGTACATGTTGTGCACGCCCTGGAGGATCATGGCGAGACGTTCGAGGCCGAGACCGGTGTCGATGTTCTTCGAGGGCAGGTCCCCGAGGATGGGGAAGTCCTCCTTGCCCTCGCCCGCGCCGCGCTCGTACTGCATGAAGACCAGATTCCAGATCTCCACATAGCGCTCGTCGTTGACGGCGGGGCCGCCCTCCTCGCCGAACTCCGGACCGCGGTCGTAGTTGATCTCGGAGCAGGGGCCGCAGGGACCGGGGACGCCCATGGACCAGAAGTTGGGGCCCATGCCCAGACGCTGGATGCGCTCGGCGGGCACCCCCACGACATCGCGCCAGATCTGCTCGGCCTCGTCGTCCTCCTTGTAGACCGTGATCCACAGCCGCTCGGGGTCGAGGCCGTAGCCGCCCTTGTCCTGGGGGCTGGTGAGCAGCTCCCAGGCGTAGGTGATGGCGCCTTCCTTGAAGTAGTCCCCGAAGGAGAAGTTGCCGCACATCTGGAAGAAGGTGCCGTGCCGGGTGGTCTTGCCGACCTCCTCGATGTCCGGGGTGCGGACGCACTTCTGCACGCTGGTGATACGCGGGGCGGGCGGCCTGGTCTCGCCGAGGAAGTACGGCTTGAAGGGAACCATGCCCGCGTTGATCAGCAGCAGAGTCGGGTCGTCCGCGATGAGCGACGCCGAAGGCACGACGGTGTGCCCGCGCTCCTCGAAGAAGCTCAGCCAGCGGCGGCGGATCTCAGCCGACTCCATCAGTGGTCCTCATTCCGGTTGTACGGGTTGTCGGGGTGGCCGGTGCGGCTGGCGCGGGCGCCCGCGGTCCGGCCGATGGCGGGACGGTGGCGCTGTGCGGGGAGCTCGGCGCCGGGCGGGGCATTCACCCCGAGTGCCTCGCCCAGCTCCTCCTCGCGCTGGATCATTCCGGCCCGGACGTCGAGGGCGAAGTCCTTGAGCCGGTGACCCGCGTCGACGGCCTTGTTCGCGGCCTGTGCGGCGAGGCTCTCCGGGGTGAGCTGCTGGATCTTGCGATGGACCTTGGTGGTGGCCCAGACGCCGACGGCGGCGCCCGCGGTGAACCAGAACGTGCGGCGGAACATGTGTGTCAGCCCTTCCTGCCCCACCGGCCGCGTCCGGTCCGGGCGGGCGGCACGGTACGGCCGACGATCACCGTGCGATCGGACCGCTCCCGGGGGGAGGCCGCGGCCGGCTCGGACGTACGGCCCATGGCCCTGCGGACTCCGTATCCGAAGGCGGCGACCTTGACCAGCGGGCCGCCGAAGGTGGAGGCGACCGTGGAGGAGAGCGCGGAGGCGTTGGAGGTGACCTCCTGGACGTCCGTCGCGATGGCGTCGACCCGGTCGAGCTGGGTCTGCGCGGAGCGGACCGTCGCGGAAGCGTCCGCGAGCAGCGGGACGGCCTGCTCGGTCACCTCCGTCACCAGCCGGGTGGTCGCCCTGAGCGTCTGGGCCAGCCTCACCAGCACCACGGCGAGGAAGGAGACCAGGATCGCCCAGAAGACGGCCACCAGAATCCCGGCAACCTCTCCACCGGTCACGCTGCACCGCTCTCTGCTCGGAACTTGATCGTCTTGTCCGTCTTGCGTCGGTTCTTGTCGTGGTCCTGCTTCAGTCTGCTTCAGACATGGGGAGGACCCCGGAATCGTCCTCCGACCCTATCGCGCCGGTGGTCGCCTCCCCTACCGCATTCCCCCCGGGAAGAACAGGACGGGTTCTGAATGATTGTACGGACCGGATACGCGCCGGTACGCTGCGTGTCCCATGCGGCGCACCCATCGCGACAGCTCGTCCTCCGATGCCCATCCCCACCCCGCCCCCGCCGTCCGGGGCGCTCTCCCGGCCGGACCGGGCAGGTTCGTGGGCCGTGCCGGAGAGCTGGCGGAACTCACCCGGCTGCTCGGCGCCTCCCGGCTGGTCACGATCTCCGGAGCGGGTGGCGTGGGCAAGTCACGGCTGGCCGCGGAGGGCGCGAGCGCTCTGCAGAATCGGTACGCCGACGGGGTCCGGCCGGTCGGGCTGACGGCGGTCGGCGACCCCGGGCTGCTGGAGCACTCCCTCGCCGAGGCGCTGGGCATCATCGACCGGACCACCCGGCCGCCCCGCGAGGTCCTGCTCGGCCATCTCGCCCGGCGTGATCTGCTGCTGGTCCTGGACGGGGTCGAACAGTTCTCCGACGCCTGCGCCGCCCTCGTACGGGAGCTGCTGCGCGGTGCGCCCGGGCTCCGGGTGCTCGCGGTGGGCCGCACACCGCTGCGGATCGAGGGGGAGGCGGTGCTGTCACTGGGGCCGCTGACGGAGGCCGACGCGGTCGAGTTCTTCTGCGACCGCGCAGCCGTGGTGGTACCGGGCTTCCGGCCGGCCGAGGACGACCGAGCCGCCGTACGGGAGCTGTGTCTGCGGCTCGACGGGATTCCGCTGGCGCTGGAGCTGGCCGCCCGGCGGCTGCCCGCGCTCTCGGTCGAACAGGTGGTGGAGCGGCTGGACGAAAGGTTCCGGCTGCTCGCCGGGGGCGAACAGGGGTCGCTCCCCCGGCATCGGACCCTGCGTACGGCGATCGGCTGGAGCCACGAGTTGTGCACCCCGGAGGAACGGCTGCTGTGGGCGCGGCTCTCCGTCTTCGCCGGCCCCTTCGACCTGGAGGCCGTCGAGTATGTGTGCAGCGGCCCCGATCTGCCCGCCGACCGGGTACCGGACGTGGTGGCCGAACTGCTCGCCCTGTCCGTGATCACCCGTGAGGAGACCCCCGCGGGAGTGCGCTACCGGATGCCGGGCACCCTGCGCGCCTGCGGCGAGGAGTGGCTGGGCGCCCTGGGCGACGCCCGGCGGATGCGCAAGCGGCACCGCGACTGGTACGTGGGGCTGGCGACCTGGTGCGAACTGGACTGGTTCAGCCCCCGTCAGACGGAGGTCGCGGCCTGCGCGGAGAGCGCGCTGCCGAATCTGCGGGCCGCCCTGGAGCTGTGTCTGGAGAGCGAGGAGGACACCCATCTGGGCCAGTATCTGGCGGGCACGCTCTGGTTCTGCTGGGTCGGCTGCGGCCGGCTCGCGGAGGGCAGGCGCTGGCTGGACCGCGCGCTGGCGCAGGGCGACGAACACGAGGAGGCACGGCTGCGGGCGCTGTGGGTCCTCGGCCATGTGGCGATCCTCCAGGGCGATACGGAGACCGCGGCCGGCGCGCTGCGCACGTGCCGTGAGGAGGCCGTCCGCGCGGACAGCCCGGCGGCCGTGTACGCCGTCCACCGCATGGGCACTCTGGCGCTGCTCGCCGACGAGTCGCCGCGCGCGGAGGAGTTGCTGCGGACCGCACTGGACTCGTACCGGGAACTCGGCGAACTCAACGGCCATGTGCTGATGGGGCAGGTCGAACTGGCCATGGCGCTCGTCTTCCAGGACCGGCTGCCGGAGGCCGTCGTGCTCTGCGAGGAGGTCCGGGAGATCTGCGGGGAGCACGGCGAGCTGTGGACCCGTGCGTACGCCCTGTATGTCCTGGCCTACGCGGCCTGGACGGACGACTCGCAGGGGACGGCGCGTGAACTGCTGGCCGAGGCGATCGCCATCAGCCGTCGCTTCCACGATCTGTTGGGGCTGGTGCTGGCGATCGAGCTGATGGCGCTGGTGACGGCCGACGAGGGCGATCCGGCGGAGGCGGCCGTGCTCCAGGGTGCCGCGGCACCGCTCTGGGACGGCGTCGGTCCCCCGCTCCTCGGGTCCCGCCACTTCGGGGCGCCGAGCGCCCTGTGCCGTCGGAAGGCGCGCGAGGCGCTGGGCCCCTGGCGGTACGAGGTCCTGGTACGGGAGGGGCGGGGGCTGTCGCCGGAAGCGGCCGTGCGCCGGGCCCTCGCCGGGCCGGACAGCCGTACCGGGCTGGAGGACGGCCGTCCCGCGGCGGGCCCGGCCCTTTCGCAGACGCGAGAGCCCGCCGGCTCCCCCACCGGTAAGGACGGGGAGACGGCGGGCTGAAACGCTCAGGTCCGTACGCGCGCCCGGCCGGGCGCGCCGGCCCGGCGCGCCGGATCAGCGGGCGTAGTACTCGACGACCAGCTGCTCGTCGCAGATCACGGGGACTTCCTTGCGCTGCGGGTCGCGGTCCAGGCGGAACGCCAGGGCCTTCAGGTTGACCTGCAGGTAGCGCGGGGTCTCGCCGTCCGCGGCGAAGCCGCCCTCACGCGCGACGTGGAACAGGGCCTTGTCGCGGGAGCGCTCGCGGACCATCACCACGTCGTCGGGGCGGACGCGGAAGGACGGCTTGTCGACCTTGCCGCCGTTGACCTCGATGTGGCCGTGGACGACCATCTGGCGGGCCTGGTAGATGGTGCGGGCGATACCCGAACGCAGCACCAGGGCGTCGAGGCGGCGCTCCAGCTCGATGACCAGCGCCTCGCCGGTCTTGCCCTCGGCCTTGCGCGCACGGTCGTACGCGCGGACCATCTGGCGCTCGCTGATGTCGTACTGGGCGCGCAGACGCTGCTTCTCCAGCAGACGGACCTTGTAGTCCGAGTTCTGCTTGCGGCCGCGGCCGTGCTCACCCGGGGGGTACGGGCGGGCTTCGAAGTACTTGACGGCCTTCGGCGTCAGGGCGATGCCGAGCGCACGGGACTTCTTGACCTTGGGACGCGACTGGTTAGGCACGTTCTCCAGACCTCCGTTGTAGGTTAGGTTAGGCTCACCTTACTCAAGGAGATCGCATGTCTCGCCCGGGGAACACCAAACGCATCACGGACAGCACGAAGAACACCGACGCTGCTCAGAAGAGCGCCGAGGTGACGGAGGTCCGATCAGCTCATGGTCAGCCGCGTCCCAGCGGGCTTGAAATCGCGCGGATGCCGTCAGCAGCCGAGCGCACACGAACTCTCGTACAGAGTACATGCTCGGGGGTACTGCTGATTCCGGGCGTGGAGACCATCCGGCCGGAGCCGCCGGCCCCGCGGGCGCGGGTGGTGGGCCCGGACGGCGAGGTGTTCCTGCTCTTCCCCGCGGACTCCCCCGCCGTGCGCGCCGCCACCCATGCCCAGGACGACGAACTCTCGGCGGTGCTGGAGATCACGGATGTCGCGCCGGTGTCCGTACCCCACCGTATCCGGGGGCGTGCCCGGGTCTCCGGCTGGCTCACCTGCGCCCCCTCACTCGCCGAGCCCGGTGCCATGATGCTCCGGCTCGAAGTGGGCGAGCTGTCCGTGGACGATCTGTGGGGCGCCTCCGCCGTCGAGCCGGAGGACTTCGCCCGGGCCCGGGTCGACCCGATCGTCGCGCACGAGGCCGAGCTGCTCCAGCATCTGCACTCCGCGCACGGCGAGCAGGTGCAGGAGCTGTGCGGGCTCCTCGGTGAGCGCGCCGGAGAGACCGCGGGGGCGGGGCGGGGACGGGCGGTCCCGCTGGCACTGGACCGGTTCGGGTTGCGGGTGCGGTTCGTCGGTGAGCGGTGCTTCGACGCGCGCTTCGACTTCCCGGCGCCGGTGCGGGACGTCACGGAGCTGCGCCGCGCGATGCACACGCTCTTCGAGGCAGCCGCGCACTGAGCCGTTTCCGCCGAGCCGCCCCTTGTGTACGGGGTGCTCCCGCCGCCGTCCTGTTCGGGTATCGGGTACGTGCTCCCGCGGGCGGTCCTGCCGTCGCCGTACCGGATGCTCCCGCGGGCCGTCCTGTTCGGGTGCCGGGTACGTGCTCCCGCCGAGCCGTCGTCCTGGGGCGTCGTACCGGGTCCGAAGCCGGGCCGCCCGCCGGACGCACCGCGCTCCGGCTCCGGACCCGGCCACGACCGGCCGCCGGCCCGGACTCCGGCTCAGCCGTCCGACCGGTCGTCGGCGGAGCCCGGGCGGCCGAGCCGCTCGCGGACCCGCTCGGCCACGTCCGCGTACCGTGCCTCCGCTCCGTACCGGGTCGGCTCGTAGTACCGCTTGCCGTGAACGGCGTCCGGAGCGTACTGCTGGGCCGCGATACCGCCCGGCACATCGTGCGGATAGACATAGCCCTGCGCATGGCCCAGCTTCGCCGCGCCCTTGTAGTGGCCGTCCCGCAGATGCGCGGGCACCGGCCCCGCGAGCCCCGCGCGCACATCGGCGAGGGCGGCGCCGATGGCCGTGGTCGCGGTGTTCGACTTCGGGGCGAGCGCCAGCGCGATCGTGGCATGGCTGAGGGTCAGCGCGGCTTCCGGGAAACCGATCATGGCCACCGCCTGGGCCGCGGCGACGGCCGTCGGCAGCGCCGTCGGATCGGCGAGGCCGATGTCCTCGCTGGCCGAGATCATCAGTCTGCGCGCGATGAACCGGGGGTCCTCCCCCGCCTCGATCATGCGGGCCAGATAGTGCAGGGCCGCGTCCACGTCGGAGCCCCGGATGGACTTGATCAGAGCGCTCGCCACGTCGTAGTGCTGATCGCCGTCCCGGTCGTACTTCACCGCCGCGCGGTCGACCGTCTCCTCCAGGGTCGTCAGGGAGATCTCCTTCTCCCCCTTGTCGAGCGCCGCGCCCGCGGCGGCCTCCAGCGCGGTCAGGGCCCTGCGGGCGTCTCCGCCCGCGACACGCAGCAGATGTGCCTCGGCGTCCCCGGGCAGGACGACGGCCCCGCCCAGGCCGCGCTCCTCACCGATCGCCCGGTGCAGCAGCCCCCTGAGGTCGTCGTCGGTGAGCGACTCCAGCGTCAGCAGCAGCGAGCGGGAGAGCAGCGGGGAGATCACCGAGAAGTACGGGTTCTCCGTGGTCGCGGCGATCAGCGTCACCCAGCGGTTCTCCACGGCGGGCAGCAGGGAGTCCTGCTGGGCCTTGGAGAAGCGGTGGATCTCGTCGAGGAAGAGAACGGTCTCCTTGCCGAATCCGCCCGCGGCCCGGCGCGCGCCGTCGATGACCGCGCGGACCTCCTTGACCCCCGCGGTGATCGCGGACAGTTCCACGAAGCGCTTGTCGGTGGCCTTGGAGACCACATACGCGAGGGTCGTCTTGCCGGTCCCGGGCGGCCCCCACAGGATCACCGAGGACGGCCCCGCCGGGCCGCCGCTCTCCCCGACGAGCCGGCGCAGCGGCGAGCCGGGCTTGAGCAGATGCTGCTGGCCCACGACTTCGTCCAGGGTGCGCGGACGCATCCGTACCGCCAGGGGGCTGCTGGACGGGTCCTTCTCCTGGCGTTCTTCGGCTGCGGCGGTAAAGAGGTCGGGCTCCACGCTGTGCAGCCTATGCCAGCGCACCGACAACGCCCCCGGCCAGGCGCTCGGGGCAGGGGTCCGGGGGCGGGGCGGAAGCCGTGGCGGGGGCGAAGGGCCGGAAGGCGGGACCCGGCGGGCGGAACCGGTCGTCCGGGCGGCACCGGACCTTGAGCCCCACCACCCAGGCTCCGGCCCCTGAGCCCCACCGCCCACGCACAGGCCCTTCAGCCGCGACGTGCGGCAGGGGCCGGGCGAGGCAGCCGGCTCAGCTGGTCCAGAAGTCCCACCAGCGGGTCAGCACGAGCATCCCGATGATGCCGATCCACAGCACCGGCGGCATCCAGTGGAACTCCATGAGCCCCCTGCGCAGCCCCTCCGGCACCTTGATGATCCGGTGCTTGATGTTGTGCCCGGTGACGTAGCAGAACATCACGATCGTGGCGGCCCAGGCCAGCGAGCACCACAGGCACAGCGCGTTGATGTTGTACAGCGACTGGTACATGAGCCACATGCAGAAGCCCACACCGAACAGACAGCCCGCGTTCAGCCCCAGCCAGTACCACCGCCGGTAGCGGGCGCCCGCCAGCAGTCCGACGCCGATGGCGATCACCATCGAGTACGCCACCAGGCCCAGCATCGGATTGGGGAACCCGAACACCGTCGCCTGGTCGCTCTTCATGATGTTGCCGCAGGAGACCACCGGATTGAGGCTGCACCCCGGGGTGAAGGACGGGTCCTCCAGCAGCTTGAACTTGTCGATCGTGATGATCCACGCGGCCAGCAGCCCCGCCGCGCCCGTGATCACCAGCAGCAGGCCCAGCGACCGGCTGCCGCCGATCGCGCCCGTGGAGCCGTCGGTCTTCTCGCCGGAGGACACGTCGTCCAGCGCTGCAGTCGTCATATCGCATTCCATCGTTCGGTGGCCTGCTGGGGCTTGTGTCATTCTGCCGCAGCCGTCTGGGTGTCCACCGTTCGGTGGACATAAGAATAAACGCCCGGTGGTACCGCGGGTCACGCCGTCCGACCAGGCTTGTCACCATGAATGAACTCGCGGTGAACGTGACGGGACTCCGCAAGCGCTACGGCGAAGTGACGGCGGTCGACGGTCTGGACCTGGGCATCCGCAGGGGCGAGGTCTTCGGGCTGCTCGGGCCGAACGGTGCCGGCAAGAGCACCACCGTGGAGATCCTCCAGGGCCACCGCACCCGTGACTCCGGCAGTGTGAGCGTACTCGGCTCCGATCCCGCGACCGGAAATCGCCGGTGGCGGTCTCGCATCGGCATCGTCTGGCAGGACGAATCCGCGCCCGCCGAGTTGACGGTCCGTGAAACCGTCACCCATTTCGCGCGCTACTACCCCGCCCCCAGGGACCCCGGAGAGGTCATCGAACTGGTCGGGCTCACACCGAAGGCGGACAGCCGGGTCAAGGCCCTCTCGGGCGGCCAGCGGCGGCGGCTCGATGTGGCGCTGGGGGTGATCGGCGGCCCCGAGCTGCTGCTGCTCGACGAACCCACCACCGGATTCGACCCGGCCGCCCGGCGTCAGTTCTGGGAGCTGATCCGCCGGCTCGCCGAGGAGGGCACGACCATCGTGCTGACCACGCACTATCTCCAGGAGGCCGAGGAACTGGCCGACCGTATCGCGGTGATCGCGCGAGGCCGTGTCGTCGCCGAGGGCAGCCCGGACTCACTGCGCGAGAGATACGGCAGCGGGTCCACGGTCACCTGGCGTGAACCGGACGGCACCCACCGCAGCGAGCGCACCCCCACCCCCACCCGTACCGTCTTCGAACTGGGTCGCCGCCACCGCGGCGAAGTCCCCGGCCTGCTGATCGACCGGCCCTCGCTGGAGGACGTCTATCTCCGCCTCACCGGGCAGCGCGCCGATGCGAGCGAGGCCCCGCGCGCCCACGAGAGCGAGGTCCCGCGATGAGTACCGCCACCGCCGCCGGGACCACGTTCCGGCCCTCCGGTCCCCTCCCCGGTGCCTGGCGGCTCGGGCTGCTGCGCGGCGACCTGGAGATCCGGGCCTTCTTCCGCCAGCGCGAACAGGCCGTCTTCACCTTCGCCTTCCCCATCATTCTGCTGGTCCTGTTCGCCTCGGTCTTCGGCGACGATGTGAAGGGCGGCGGGGTCACCGCCTCCCAGCTCTACGTACCGGCGATGATCGCGGCGGGCATCATGTCCACCAGCTTCCAGTCCCTCGGGGTCTCCATCGCGATCGAGCGGGACCAGAAGCAGCTGCGCCGGCTGCGCGGCACGCCGATGCCGCCCTCCGCGTACTTCCTCGGCAAGGTGTGGCTGGTGCTGGTCACCGGTGTCCTGGAGACGGCGGCCCTGCTGGCGGTCGGCACGTTCCTCTACGACGTGGATCTTCCGGCGACCCCCGAGAAGTGGTTCACCTTCGGCTGGATCTTCGTGCTGGGGCTGACCTCGTGCACCCTGCTCGGGATCGCGATCAGCAGTGTGCCGAAAACCGGCCAGAGCGCCTCGTCCGTGGTCACCCTGCCGTTCCAGGTACTCCAGTTCATCTCCGGTGTGTATATCGTGATCACCAGTCTCTCCGACTGGATGCTGAGCGTCGCGGCGCTGTTCCCGCTGAAGTGGATGGTCCAGGGCCTGCGCGGCGTGTTCCTGCCGGAGTCCGCTGTCGTGCTGGAACCGAGCGGCGGCTGGGAGCCCGGCCTGGTCGCCCTGGTCCTGGGCGCCTGGTGCGTGGGAGGACTCGTTCTGTGTCTGCTGACCTTCCGCTGGAAGAGCCGGGACGACGGCTGAGCTCCCCCGCCCGGGCGCGGGAGCGGCATGTGTGGGAGGGCGACTACCGGTCCTGGGACTGGTACTTCGCGATCATCTGGGCGGCGACCCTGGCCTTCACCCTCGGGTCGTCGGGTCCCGGCGCCCCGGTCCGGGCGGCCGCCGCCGGGTTGTTCGTCCTGCTGCTCCCCTGGTACGCGGTGGTGGGGCGGCCCGTGCTGTCGGGGCGGGTCACGGACGAGCGGCGCTCGCTCGTCTATGTCGCCGGGGCCGTGCTCCTGCTGCTGCCCCCCGCGATCCTGATCGGCGAGATGCGGATCGCGACCTTCGCGCTCGTCCCCCAGTGCTTCATGCTGCTGCCGATGCGGCCCGCGCTGGTGGCGGTGGCCCTGGTCAATGTCGTACCGGTGGCGGCCTGGGCCGTGCTGCGGCGGCCCGGCGCCGAGGAGCTGTTCTTCCCCGCCCTGTCCACCGTGATCGCCCTCGCGTTCTCGGCGGTGTTCGGGCACTGGATCATCCGCATCATCGAGCAGAGCCGGGAGCGGGCCGAGCTGATCGCCGAGCTGGAGGCGAGCCGGGAGGAGGTGGCCCGGCTGTCGGCGGCCCATGGCGCGCTCAGTGAGCGCGAGCGGATGTCCCGCGAGATCCACGACACCCTCGCCCAGGGCTTCACCAGCCTGCTGATGCTCGTCCAGGCGGTCCAGTCGGAACTGGACCGGGATCCGCCGGCGGCCCGCCGCCATCTGGGGATGATGGCGGAGACCGCCCGGCAGAACCTCGCCGAGGCGCGGGCCCTGGTCGCCGGGGGCGCCCCCGCCGATCTCGACGGCTCCTCGCTCCCCGACGCGCTGCGCAGACTCACGGCCCGTCATGGCTCCCCGGCCGCCCTGGAGGTCACCGGCCGGGTCCGCCCCCTGGAGCCCGCCCTGGAGGTGGTGGCGCTGCGCGCCAGTCAGGAGGCCCTCGCCAACGCCGCCAGACACGCCGGCCCCCGGGCCGCGGTCTCCATCGTCCTCTCCTACACCGACACCCGTCTGCTGCTGTCCGTCACCGACACCGGCTGCGGCTTCGACCAGAGCGTGCCCCGCCCCGGCTACGGGCTCAGCGGTCTGCGCTCCCGCGCCGCCGAGGTGGGCGGCTCGGCCGAGGTGCGTACGGCACCTGGCGCGGGCACCACCGTTTCCGTAACGCTGCCGTTGCCGCAGCCCTCCGAGAGGAGCCGCCCGTGATCCGAGCTCTGGAGGCAGCCGGGGAGAGACGCCGCATGATCCGGGTACTGCTAGCCGACGACCATCCCGTCGTACGGGAGGGGCTGCGCGGGATGCTCGGCGCCGAGGCCGATCTGGAGGTCGTCGGAGAGGCGTCCGACGGACCGCAGGCCGAGGCCCTCAGTGCAGAGCTGCTGCCGGACATCGTGCTGATGGATCTGCGGATGCCGGGCGGCGGGGGTGCCGAGTCGATCGAGCGGATGCGTGCGGCCGGGCTGCCGTGCCGGGTCATCGTCCTCACGACGTACGAGACGGACGGGGACATCCTGCGGGCCGTGGAGGCGGGCGCGGCGGGCTATCTCCTGAAGGACATGGCCCGCGGTGAGCTGGCCGACGCGATCAGGGCGGCGGCCCGTGGTGAGACGGTGCTGGCGCCGTCCGTGGCCGCGCGGCTGGTCGACCGGCTCCGCGCCCATCCGGAGCGGCCGAGGCTGTCGGACCGGGAGACGGCGGTGCTGCGGCTGGTCGCGGAGGGGTGCACCAACGCGGAGATCGGGCGGCGGCTGTTCATCGGTGAGTCGACGGTGAAGACGCATCTGCTGCGCGTGTTCGGGAAGCTGGGGGTCGACGACCGTACGGCGGCGGTGACCAGCGCGATGCGGCTGGGGCTCTTGTAGCGGTCCCGGCGAGGCGCCGGCCGCCGGTGGACACCCGGCGGGCCGGTGGGACGCGGTCCGGGTGCCGGCGGCCCCGTGCTTCGCGGGTCCGCCGGCGCCCGGCCGTATCAGGCCAGAAGCTTGCGCAGCGCTTCGGCGGCCTCGGACACGGGGACCGCGTTCTGCTCGCCCGACTCCATGTCCTTGAGCTGGACCACTCCCTCTGCGAGATCGCGCTCACCGGCGACGAGGGTGTAGCGCGCGCCCGAACGGTTGGCCGCCTTCATCGCGCCCTTCACGCCCCGGGAGCCGTACGCGAAGTCGGCCGCGACGCCCGCCCGGCGCAGCTGGGTGACCACGCCGAACAGCACCCGGCGGGCCTCCTCGCCGAGCGGTACGGCGAACACGCTCGTCGACGGCGGAAGGTCCAGCGTCACCCCCTCGGCCTCCAGTGCCAGTACCGTGCGGTCGACACCGAGGGCCCAGCCGACCGACGGCAGCGCCGGACCGCCGATCATCTCGGAGAGGCCGTCGTAGCGTCCGCCGCCGCCCACCGCCGACTGGGAGCCGAGTCCGTCGTGGACAAACTCGAAGGTCGTGCGCGAGTAGTAGTCGAGACCGCGTACCAGCCTGCCGTCGTCCTCGAAGGAGACGCCCTCCTCGGTCAGCAGCTCGCGCACCTCCTTGTGGTACGCGCGGCACGCGTCGCAGAGGTAGTCGCCGAGCAGCGGCGCGTCCGCCAGCTGCCGCTGTACCTCGGCGCGCTTGTCGTCGAGGACCCGCAGCGGGTTGATGTCGACACGGCGGCGGGTGTCCTCGTCCAGGTCGAGCCCGCGCAGAAAGCCCTGGAGCGCCTCGCGGTAGACGGGACGGCACTCCTTGTCCCCCAGGGAGTTGAGCAGGATCCGGAAGTCCCGCAGGCCCAGGGAGCGGTAGGCCTGGTCCGCGAGGACGATCAGCTCGGCGTCGAGCGCCGGGTCCTCCATGCCGATGGCCTCGGCGCCGATCTGCGAGAAGTGGCGGTAGCGGCCCTTCTGCGGACGTTCGTAGCGGTAGTACGAGCCCGAGTACCAGAGCTTGACCGGCAGGGCGCCCTGCTTGTGCAGATTGGCCTCCAGGGCGGCGCGCAGCACGGACGCGGTGCCCTCCGGGCGCAGGGCCAACCGGTCGCCGCCCTTGGTGGTGAGGGTGTACATCTCCTTGGTCACGATGTCGGTGGACTCTCCGACACCGCGTGCGAACAGGTCGACGTTCTCAAAGCCGGGGGTCTCGACATAGCCGTACCCGGAGTGCCGCAGCGGCGCGGCGAGGGCGTCCCGCACCGCCAGAAAGGTCGCGGAATCGGGCGGCAGCAGGTCGTACGTGCCCTTGGGGGCCTGAAAGGTGCTCACAGCGGTTCTCTCGTCACATTCCTCGTCGGGGAGGCTCGAAGCTCCCGGGGCCGGCGGCGACCTCCCGCAGATACGGGTTGGTGGCGCGCTCACGGCCGATGGTCGTCTGGGGACCGTGTCCCGACAGCACCACGGTCGAGTCGTCGAGCGGCAGACACACGCGTGCCAGCGATTCGAGCATCTCGGCCGGGTCGCCACCGGGCAGGTCGGTGCGTCCGACGGAGCCGGCGAAGAGCAGGTCGCCCGAGAAGAGGACCGGGGGGATGTCGCGCTCCCCACCGGTCGCGGGCGTCCTGAACGTCACCGACCCCTTCGTATGGCCGGGCGCGTGCGACACGGTCAGCTCCAGCCCGGCGAGCTTCAGCAGGGAGCCGTCGGTCAGCTCGTGCACATCGGAGGGCTCCCCCACGGTCAGCTCGCCCATGAGCTGGGCGCCGAAGGCACGCCCGAGGGCCTTCTCCGGATCGCTCATCATGTAGCGGTCGGCGGGGTGGATCCAGGCGGGCACATCGTGTGCGCCGCACACCGGGACGACCGAGGCGACATGATCGATATGGCCGTGGGTGAGAATCACGGCGACGGGCTTCAGCCGGTGCTTCGCGACCGCTTCGGCGACGCCCTCGGCGGCCTGGTGGCCCGGGTCGACAATCACGCACTCCTCGCCCGCGGCGGGGGCGACCAGATAGCAGTTGGTCCCCCAGGCCCCGGCGGGGAACCCGGCAATAAGCACGATCGTCCTCGGAGTGGTTTGGGGAGGGGCATTCTCGCTGTCTGGATTGCAGCAGATCAGAGCCTACCGGCGCTGCTGCTCGCACAGCCAACCCGTATACGGTACGGGCACACCTGTCCGGTCGTGGCAGGCGAGGCAGAAGAGGAGCGCAGACTCGGTGGTCAGCAGCGATCAGCGGCGACGGCAGCTCGCCCGGGAGAAGTTCGAGCGGCAGCAGAAGCGCCGGGCCCAGGCCCGCAGAAGGAAGCAGCGCAATACGGTCATCGCGGCGGCGGTCGCCGTGGTGCTCGCGGCGGGCGCGGCGGCCTACGCGTCGATCGGGCTGTCGGACAACGGCGACACCGGCGACCGGGCGTCCGACGAGCCGGCGGCGCAGCCGTCCACTCCCGCTCCGGCCGAGTCCAAGGTGCCCGAGCCCGCGCTGTCGATCGACAGGAAGGCCGCGTACACGATGACGCTCACCACCGGCCAGGGGGCGGTCGGGATCGCGATGGAGGCGTCGAAGACCCCGCGCACGGTGAACTCGTTCAAGGCGCTCGCGGACAAGGGCTACTTCGACGATATGAAGTGCCACCGGCTGTCCACGCAGGAACCCTATGTGCTCCAGTGCGGCGACCCGAAGGGCGACGGCACGGGCGGTCCCGGCTACAACATCCCCGACGAGAATCTGAAGGCGCTGGGCAAGGCGGGCGCGGACGGCAAGGTTCCCTATCCGGCGGGGACCGTGGCGATGGCCAACACCGGGCAGCCGGATTCGGGAGGCAGCCAGTTCTTCATGGTGTACAAGGACACGCGGCTCCCGCCGTCGTACACGGTGTTCGGAAAGATGGACGCCGCGGGTCTCAAGACCGTGCAGGACGTGGCGAAGGCCGGAGTCGAGGGCGGGGCCGAGGACGGTGCCCCGGCCACGGCCGTCACCATCCGCAAGGCGACGGTGACCAAGGGCTGACACACCGGGTGCCCCAGGGGGCGGCCACGGCTGGGAGGCCGGGAATTTCGGCCGTGCTGAGTGCGGACAGCCGGGCGGCCGTTCGCCTAGATTGGCGTTGTGCAGGGCGGGCGCGGCTCGCCCCAGGAAACTGTGGACGATGCCCGGGGGTGAATCCCCTCGGCGGGCATCAGGTGGAGGAGGCGCTGTGAGCAGCGACCCGTGGGGCCGTGTCGACGAGACGGGCACCGTGTACGTGCGTACAGCCGACGGCGAGAAGGTCGTCGGATCGTGGCAGGCCGGCACTCCCGAGGAGGCTCTGGCCTATTTCGAGCGCAAGTACGAGGGACTGGTGGTCGAGATCGGCCTCCTCGAACGGCGGGTGAAGACCACCGATCTGTCGGCGAAGGACGCCCAGACGGCGATCGACCATCTGCGGCAGCAGGTGGACGAGCACCATGCCGTGGGTGATCTCGGCGCGCTCTCCCAGCGTCTCGACGCGCTGGTCGAGGCGGTCGACAAGCGCCGCGAGGAACGCAGGGTCCAGCGCGCGAAGCAGAACGACGAGGCCCGTCAGGCCAAGGAGTCGCTGGTCACCGAGGCGGAGGAGCTGGCGCAGAGCGAGCAGTGGCGGGCGGCCGGTGAGCGGCTGCGGGCGCTGGTCGACACCTGGAAGGGGCTGCCCCGGCTCGACCGGAAGTCGGACGACGAGCTGTGGCACCGCTTCTCCCACGCCCGCTCGGCGTTCTCCAAGCGACGCAAGGCGCACTTCGCCTCGCTGGACGCGCAGCGCGAGGAGGCCCGCAAGACCAAGGAGAAGCTGGTCGCCGAGGCCGAAGCGCTCTCGGGTTCCACCGACTGGGGTACCACGGCCGCGCGCTACCGCGATCTGATGGCGGAGTGGAAGGCCGCCGGCCGGGCGCAGCGTGAGGCCGAGGACGACCTGTGGAACCGCTTCCGGGGTGCGCAGGACATCTTCTTCGCCGCGCGCAGCGGGGTCTTCGCCGAGCGGGACGCCGAGCAGGGCGAGAATCTGAAGCTCAAGGAGGAGCTGGCGGCCGAGGCCGAGAAGCTGGTGCCGGTGACGGATCTGAAGGCCGCGCGTGCCGCCTTCCGGGGCATCAACGAGCGCTGGGAGGCGATCGGGCATGTGCCGCGTGACGCCCGGCCCCGGATCGAGGGCCGGATGCACGCGGTGGAGCGGGCGCTCCAGGAGTCCGAGGAGAACGAGTGGCGCCGTACGAACCCGGAGGCCCGGGCGCGGGCCGCGGGGCTCACGGGTCAGCTCCAGGCGGCGGTGGACAAGCTCCGCTCCCAGATCGACACGGCACGGGCGGCGGGCAACAACGCCAAGGCGGACAAGCTCGCCAAGGAGCTGGAGGGCCGCCAGGCCCTGCTGGACCAGGCCCAGAAGGGCCTTGAGGAGTTCGGCGGCTAGCGGCTTTCGATCGCTGTACGTGCTCCGCACCCGGCCCCCGCCCGGAACACAACACCGGCGGGGGCCGGGTGCCGGGGGCCGCGTATGGTCCGGGGCCGCGGTAGCAGCCCGCTAGGGCCGCCGTGCCGAGGTGACCCGGTAGACGTCGTACACACCCTCCACGCCCCGCACCGCCTTGAGCACATGGCCCAGGTGCTTGGGGTCGCCCATCTCGAAGGTGAAGCGGGAGGTCGCCACCCGGTCGCGGGAGGTCTGGACCGCCGCCGACAGGATGTTGACGTGCTGGTCGGACAGAACCCGGGTGACATCGGACAGCAGCCGGGACCGGTCCAGCGCCTCGACCTGGATGGCGACCAGGAAGACCGAGGACTGGGTGGGCGCCCACTCCACGTCGAGCATCCGCTCCGGCTGCTGCGACAGCGAGTCGACGTTGACGCAGTCCGCGCGGTGGACCGACACTCCGCTGCCCCGGGTGACGAACCCGATGATGGGATCGCCCGGCACGGGCGTACAGCAGCGGGCGAGCTTGACCCACACGTCCTCGACGCCCTTGACGACCACACCGGGATCCGCGTTCGACCGCCGCTTGCGGCCGCGCGAGGGCGGCGCGGACTCGGCGATGTCCTCGTTGGCGGCCTCCTCGCCGCCGAGTGCCTGGACCAGCTTCTGCACCACGCCCTGCGCGGCCACATGGCCCTCGCCGATCGCCGCGTACAGGGACGAGATGTCGGGGTAGCGCATCTCGTGGGCGAGGGTGACCAGGGAGTCGCCGGTGAGGATGCGCTGGATGGGCAGATTCTGCTTGCGCATGGCGCGCACGATGGAGTCCTTGCCCTGCTCGATCGCCTCGTCGCGCCGCTCCTTGGAGAACCACGCGCGGATCTTGTTGCGCGCCCTCGGTGACTTGACGAAACCGAGCCAGTCGCGGGAGGGGCCCGCGCCCTCGGCCTTGGAGGTGAAGACCTCCACCAGATCGCCGTTGTCGAGGGTCGATTCCAGGGGGACGAGCCGCCCGTTGACCCGCGCTCCTATGGTGCGGTGCCCGACTTCCGTATGGACGGCGTACGCGAAGTCCACCGGGGTCGCGCCCGCCGGAAGCGCTATGACATCGCCCTTGGGCGTGAAGACGAAGACCTCGTTGCGGGAGAGGTCGAAGCGCAGCGACTCCAGGAACTCCGAGGGGTCCTCGGTCTCCTTCTGCCAGTCCAGCAGCTGGCGCAGCCACGCCATGTCGTTGACGTGGTCGTCCTTGCCGGACTTCCTCGGCACGTCCGTGCGCACCTTGGACGCACCGGCGACGGCTTCCTGCTTGTACTTCCAGTGCGCGGCGATGCCGTACTCGGCGCGGCGGTGCATGTCGAACGTACGGATCTGGAGTTCGACGGGCTTTCCGTTGGGGCCGATGACCGTCGTGTGCAGCGACTGGTACATGTTGAACTTCGGCATCGCGATGTAGTCCTTGAACCGGCCGGGGACCGGGTTCCATCGCGCGTGGACGGTGCCGAGGGCCGCGTAGCAGTCGCGGACGGTGTCGACGAGGACACGGATGCCGACCAGATCGTAGATCTCCGCGAAGTCACGGCCGCGGACGATCATCTTCTGGTACACGCTGTAGTAGTGCTTGGGCCGTCCGGTGACGGTGGCCTTGATACGGGCCGCGCGCAGATCGGACTGGACCTCGTCGGTCACTATGGCGAGGTATTCGTCGCGCTTGGGGGCCCGCTCGGCTACGAGCCGGACGATCTCGTCGTACATCTTGGGGTAGAGGATCGCGAAGGCGAGATCCTCCAGCTCCCACTTGATGGTGTTCATGCCCAGCCGGTGGGCGAGCGGCGCGTAGATCTCCAGGGTCTCGCGGGCCTTCTTCTCCTGCTTCTCCCGCTTGAGATAGCGCATGGTGCGCATGTTGTGGAGGCGGTCGGCCAGCTTGATGACCAGGACGCGCGGGTCCTTGGCCATGGCGACGACCATCTTGCGCACGGTCTCGGCCTGCGCGGCCTCGCCGAACTTGACCTTGTCGAGCTTGGTGACACCGTCGACGAGCAGCGCTACCTGGTCGCCGAAGTCGCGGCGCAGGGTGTCGAGGCCGTACTCGGTGTCCTCGACCGTGTCGTGGAGCAGCCCGGCCATCAGGGTGGCGGGGTCCATGCCCAGCTCGGCGAGGATGGTGGTGACGGCGAGCGGATGGGTGATGTACGGGTCGCCGCTCTTGCGCTTCTGGCCCCGGTGCCAGCGCTCGGCGACCTGGTACGCCTTCTCGATCTGGCGGAGCGTGGACGTCTCGATCTTGGTGTCATTGCTGCGGACGATCCGCAGCAGCGGCTCCAGGACCGGGTTGTACGGGGAGGAGCGCTGGACGCCGAGACGGGCGAGGCGGGCTCGGACCCGGTTCGACGACCCTCCGGAGCGGGAGGCGGCGGCCGGGCCGGGCCGGGGCGCGGGTGAGGGGGCCGGGCGGGGCCGGACGCCGGAGGTGGGCGGCGGGGTGGGGGCGGAGGGCTTCGGACCCGGTGCCGCTCCGTTCGCCCGCTCGGGTACGGCCGGGCCGGGCTTCCCTGCCGCCTGGGCCGGCGCGTTCCCGGCCTGCTTGTTCTCGGGCGTGACGGCGGCCGCCGCGGCCTCGTCGGCCTGCTGGCCGGGCCGGGCGGTGGCGGGGCGGGCCTCGTCTGGCAAGAGAGCTCCTCGTGCGGTTCCGGGATCCCCCCGGTCAGGTCCGGAGAGGCCATCGTATCGACCTCGCAGTCCTGGTGCCCCCGAGGCGGAAACAGACCCCTGGGGTCCCGGAATTCCCGGGACCCCAGGGGTCGGGTGTCTCGGCCGCCGAAACGGCCCTCACAGAACGAGCAGCGCCTCCAGCGGAGCACCGCGCAGGGCGGGCTCCAGACGCTCACGGCCGCCCAGGAAGCCCAGCTCCATCAGGACGGAGATACCCGCGACCTCCGCTCCGCCCCGGCGGATCAGCTCGATCGCCGCGCCCGCCGTGCCACCGGTGGCGAGGACGTCGTCGATGACCATGACCCGGTCGCCCGGAGCCAGGTCCTCGGCGTGCACCTCGATCTCGGCGGCGCCGTACTCCAGGTCGTACGCCTGGGAGAGGGTCGCCCCGGGGAGCTTGCCCGCCTTGCGCACCGGGATGAAGCCCAGCCCGGCGCGCACCGCGGCGGGTGCGGCAAGGATGAAGCCGCGTGCCTCCAGACCGACGACCTTGGTGGCCCCGTGGCGCACACACAGCTCGGTGAGCGCGTCGGTCAGGACGGTGAAGGCCTTCGGGTCGGCGAGCAGGGGGGTGATGTCCTTGAACACCACTCCGCGCTGCGGATAGTCGGGTACGTCGCGGATGCGGCTGAGCAGCAGCTCCTCGGGACCGGTCGTCGTCATCGGCGCCTGCCTCCCGAGGAACGGCCCCGGCCGCGTCCGCGCTGCCCCACGACACCGCCCGACGCGACGGCCGCCGCGGCGTCACCGGGGATCGCGTCACCGGGCTCCCCGGAACCGTCGGAGCGGGGTTCGTCCTGGTGCTCTCCCCGGGCGCGCTTGGCGAGCACCCGCTTGCGCAGGGCCTTCATCTGCGGGTCGCGCTCCTTGAAGTCCGCGACGAGCGGTGTCGCGATGAAGATCGAGGAGTACGCGCCGGCCGCGAGGCCGACGAACAGCGACAGCGAGATGTCGTTCAGCATGCCGGCGCCGAGGAAGCCACCGCCGATGAACAGCAGACCGGCGACCGGGAGCAGCGCCACCACGGTGGTGTTGATGGAACGCACCAGGGTGCCGTTGAGGCTGCGGTTGGCGATCTCGCTGTAGGTGAAGCGGGTCTGTTTGGTGATGTCCTTCGCGCCCTCCTTGAGTCCGTCGAAGACGACGACGGTGTCGTAGAGGGAGTAACCGAGGATGGTGAGCAGACCGATCACGGTTCCCGGTGTGACCTCGAAGCCCACCAGCGCGTACACACCGACGGTGATCGTGAGGTCGTGGATCAGCGCGATGAGGGCCGCGAGGGCCATACGCCACTCGAAGGCGATGGCCAGATAGATCACCACGAGGATCATGAAGACGGCCAGACCGGTCCATGCCTTGTTGGCGATCTGCTCGCCCCAGCTGGGGCCGACCAGCTCGGCGTCGATCCGGTCGGCGGCCATGCCCATGTCCTTGGCCAGCTCGCCCTGGACCTTGGTGGCCGCCGCGGTGTCCAGGTCGCTGACCTGGATGCGGAGGGTGCCGTTGCCCAGCTTCTGGACGATGGCGTCGTGGCCGGACGCCTCCTCCGCGTACTCCTTGGCGTCGGTGACGGAGACACTCGTCTTGGGCGTGGTGAAGACGGCCCCGCCCTTGAACTCGATGCCCATGTTCAGACCCCGCACCGCCAGGCCGACGATGGCCGTGATGGTGATCAGGATCGAGACCGCGTACCAGAACTTCCGCTTGGCGACGAAGTCGTAGCCGATCTCGCCGCGATAGAGCTTGGCGCCGATGCTGCCGAGACGCGACATGCTCACGCCTCCTTCGGTTCGGTGGGGGCGGAGGTGCGGCGTGAACGGCGCAGCGGGGGCTGGACCCCGAGCCGCTCGGGGGAGAGTCCGGACCAGGGGTGGCCGCTCGCGAAGAACTTCGTCCGGGCGAGCAGGGTCATGACCGGCTTGGTGAAGAAGAACACCACGACCACGTCGAGCAGGGTGGTCAGGCCGAGCGTGAAGGCGAAGCCCTGGACCTTGCCGACGGTGACGATGAAGAGCACCGCGGCGGCGAGGAACGACACGAAGTCGGAGACCAGGATGGTGCGCCGGGCGCGCGGCCAGGCGCGCTCGACGGCCGGGCGCAGCGTACGGCCCTCGCGGATCTCGTCCCGGACCCGTTCGAAGTAGACGATGAACGAGTCCGCGGTGATACCGATGGCGACGATGGCGCCGCAGACCGCCGGCAGGTTCAGCGCGAAGCCGATGGCGGGGCCGAGCAGGGCCATCAGGGTGTAGGTCAGGATCGCGGAGGCCAGCAGGCTGAGGATCGCGATCATGGCCAGACCGCGGTAGTAGACCACCAGATAGATGATGACCAGCGCGAGCCCGATGGCGCCCGCGATCAGACCGGCCCGCAGCTGCTCACCGCCGAGGGCGGCGCTGACGGTGGTGACGCTCTGCTCCTCGAAGCTCAGCGGCAGCGCGCCGTAGGAGAGGATGTTGCCGAGGTCCTGTGCGGACTGCTGGTCGAAGTTGCCGGAGATCTCGGCGTTCGCGCTGAGCGTCTGCTTGACCTCGGGGGCCGAGACGACCTCGCCGTCGAGGACGATCGCGAACTGGTTCTGCGGGGACTGCTGCGACGACAGCTTGCCGGTGATCTTCTCGAACTTCTTCGAGCCGGACTTGGTGAAGTCCATGGTGACGATCCACATGCCGCGCTGCTGGTCGAGCTGGCCCTTGGCGTCGTCGACGTCCTTGCCATCCACCTCGGCGGGGCCGAGTACGTACTTCTCCCAGGCGCCGGCGCCGTTCTTGCCGCAGGCCACCGTGGTGTCCTCGGGCTTGGAGTTGCTGCCGGCGGTGGAGCGGGACTTCGGGTCGGTGCAGTCCAGGGCGGCGAACTGCTTCTCCAGCGCGGCCGCGGCGGCGGACTCGCTCGGGTTGGGCTTCGGAGTCTCGGCCGGGTTCGGGGTCTCGGCCGCCTTCGGCGTGGCGCTGCCGGAAGGGGGCGGCGTCGGGGCCTTCAGGCCCTCGGTGACGGCCCGGCCCTGGGGGCTGGAGCTACTGCTGGGGGATCCGGAGGGGGGAGTCGCCTTGTCCTTCTCACCCTGCTTTGGCTCGCCCTCCTTGTCGGAGGCCGAGGCACTCGGAGAGGGTTGCGCACCGGAGGGACCGCCCGCCGCTACGGCGAGCACCGGTCTGAAGTACAGCTGGGCTGTCGTACCGACCTGTTTGCGCGCCTGCTCGGAGTTCGTCCCCTTGGGGATGTTGACGATGATGTTCTCGCGGCCCTGGGTCTGGACCTCGGCCTCCGAGACTCCGAGTCCATTGACACGGCGCTCGATGATCCCGACCGCGGTGTTCATGTTGGTCTCGTTGACCGCGCTTTCCTGGCCTGGTTCCGCCTTGGCCTTGAGCGTGATCGTTGTTCCGCCCGCGAGGTCGATGCCCAGCCGGGGGGTGGTGTGCCCGGACAAGAACATCCCGCCGGTCAGCGCGACCATGGCGATCAGGATGAGAACCAGGGTGCGCCCCGGCCTCCCCTGTGACCCCGCGGGCCTGCGGCCCTTTTTAGGTGCTGCCACCTTCTCGTTTCTCCCTGTCCGACCGCCCCGCGCCGGGTGTGCGCCGGGGCGGCCGCTAAGTGTTGTGGGGACCCGCCCCCGGAGAAGTCAACACGACCGGGGGACCACCGGGCACCGGTCGGTGCCCCCGCAGTCCCCGTCATGGCTACTTCTCGCCGTCGGACTTGCCGTCCTTGGACTCCGCGGTCTCACCGGCACCGGCGTCCCCGGATGCGGCGGCCTCGTCCGAAGCGGCCGGCTCGTCCTTCTTGCCCAGGTCGATCTTGGCGTCCTCGGAGGACTCCGTCAGCGAGGAGGCGTCATCCGGCACGACCGGGGTCTCGTCGGAGGTGTCGCCGTGGACGATGCGGTTGTACTCGTCGTCGTCGAGGACCGCGCCGATGGCGTTCTTCGCGTAGACGGCGTGGACGCCGGGGGCGACCTCGAGGAGCACGGTGTCGTCGTCCATCTCCTTGACGGTCGCGTACATGCCCCCGATCGTCCGCACTCCGGTGCCTGGCTGCATGGAGTCGCGCATCTGCGCCGCCTGCTGCTGCTTCTTCTTGGCGGACCGGGTCATCAGGAACATGGCCCCGATGAGCACGATGAAGGGGAGGAAGGTCAGGAGACTCACGGGAAGAAACTTCCTTCACACGACCGCGTCGACTGAGGCGGCCTATCTACGGGGGTGGGCACGCCGACCTGATAAGGGCGGCATCGGCGGAGTCTAAGCGAGTCCGCATCGTTGGAACAACGCCCGGCGTCCCCCCGTAGTTCCTGGTCTGCGCCGTAACCGCGCCGTCACGCCCCGAACAGACCCTGTTGTCCGCTTGCGCCCGGGGCCTGCTGGGGCGGTACGAGCCCGAGGTGGGCCCAGGCGGCGGGCGTGGCGATCCGGCCACGGGGAGTACGCGCGAGCAGTCCCTCCCGTACGAGGAAGGGCTCGGCGACCTCCTCGACGGTCTCGCGCTCCTCGCCCACGGCCACCGCGAGGGTCGACAGACCCACCGGGCCGCCGCCGAACAGTTTCAGCAGGGCCTGGAGCACCGCGCGGTCGAGCCGGTCGAGTCCTCGGGAGTCGACCTCGTACACCGCGAGGGCCGCCGCCGCGACCTCCAGGGTGATCAGGCCGTCCGCCTTGACCTGGGCGTAGTCCCGGACACGGCGCAGCAGCCGGTTGGCGATACGGGGGGTGCCCCGGGAGCGGCCGGCGATCTCGGCCGCGCCGTCCGCCTCGATCTCCACGTCGAGCAACTGGGCGGAGCGGTGCAGCACGCGCTCCAGCTCGGCGGGGTCGTAGAACTCCATATGGGCGGTGAAGCCGAAGCGGTCGCGCAGCGGGGGTGGCAGCAGACCGGCCCGGGTCGTGGCCCCCACCAGGGTGAACGGGGGAAGCTCCAGCGGGATGGCGGTGGCGCCCGGCCCCTTGCCGACGATCACGTCGACCCGGAAGTCCTCCATCGCCATGTACAGCATCTCCTCGGCGGGCCGGGACATGCGGTGGATCTCGTCCAGGAAGAGGACCTCCCCCTCCTGGAGGGAGGAGAGGATCGCCGCGAGATCACCCGCGTGCTGGATGGCGGGGCCCGAGGTGATACGGATCGGGGCCTGCATCTCCGCGGCGATGATCATGGAGAGTGTGGTCTTGCCGAGTCCGGGCGCGCCGGAGAGCAGGACGTGGTCGGCGGTCGCGCCACGGGCGAGTGCGGCCTTCAGGACCAGGTCGAGCTGTTCACGGACCCGCTCCTGGCCCACGAACTCGTCCAGCGACTTGGGCCGCAGCGCCGCCTCGACGGCCTGGTCCTCCCCGTCGGCGGACGCGCCGACGAGCCGCCCGTCGACGGCGGGGTCCTGATCGTCGGGGCCGGCGGTGCTGTCGTACCGGTTCACTGCGCGAGTGCCTCATGTGATCGGGCGGCGGGGCCGCGGCTCGGGTGGTGCGGTCGGATGGTGCGTCGGGGCGGCGGGGCGCCGGTCGTGTCAGCCGGGAACGCTGGGGCCGGTGGGACGGACGTGGGTCGGGGGGTGCGGGCGGTGGTGAAGCCCGCGCGCCGTCCGCTCCCGGGGCCCGGTGCTGCCGGACGGGTCCGGGGCCGGGCCGCCCGGTGCGGCCCACCCGTTGATCCGTCCCGGGTCGGGGCCGGCCGGAGTCCCGGGCTCATGAGTCGGCCCGCCCCGCCGGAGTGGTGCCGGTACCGGACCGGTCCGGCGGCCCTCCCGCCCGAACCCGGGGTGCCGGGCGCCCCCCGGCGCGGCTCCGCCCGGACGGGAGTGGCACCGGCCCCTCACCTCGTACGGTTCAGGGTCTGGAGCGCCGACTTCAGCAGCACTCCCACCTGGGGATCGCCGCCGGACGCCTCGGCCTGGGGCACGACCGCGGCCACCGCTTCCTCGGCCTCGCGAGCGGCGTACCCGAGTCCGATCAGGGCGCTGTGGAGCTGGTCGCGCCAGGGCGCGGGCCGCCGGGCGGAGGTGCCGGTGCCCTGGAGGCCGATGCCGGTGCCGAGAGGGGCACCGAGACGGTCCTTCAGCTCCAGCAGAAGCTTCTGCGCGCCCTTCTTGCCGATGCCGGGGACGGCGGTCAGCGCCTTCTCGTCGCCGGTGGCGACCGCGACCCGCAGGGCGTCGGGGGTGTGCACCGCGAGCATCGCCTGGGCCAGCCGGGGGCCCACTCCGCTCGCCGTCTGGAGCAGTTCGAAGACCTGGCGCTCGTCGTCGTCGGCGAAGCCGTACAGGGTGAGGGAGTCCTCCCGGACGACGAGGGAGGTCGCGAGCCTGGCCTCCTGGCCGAGGCGCAGCCCGGACAGGGTGTCCGGGGTGCACTGGACGGCCATACCGATGCCGCCGACCTCGATCACCGCGGTCGTGGGCGCGAGGGCGGCGACCGGGCCACTGACAAAGGCGATCATGCGGTACGGCCTTTCGATACGTGCCGGGCGGTCGGATCGGCCTGAACGGACTGACGGGACTGACCAGGCTGAGGAGTTCCGGCCCCGGAACGGACGGACACGCCGTGCCGGGCGGAGGCGGAGGCGGCGGCGCGGCCCGAGGCGTTGTCCCGGGCAGCGTCCCCGGACCCGGCGGACGTACCGGACCCTCCGGCGGAGGACCGGGGCCGGGTGGAGGTGCCGGGCAGCCCGGCGGGGTCTTCGGGCCCTGCGGAGGTGTCGGCCCCGGGCCCGGCGGACGGATCGGCGCGGGTGGTGGCGTCGGCGGGTCGGGCAGCGGCCCCGGGCCCGGACCCGGCAGAGGTGCCCGTGCGGGTGGAACTACCGGGAGGCCGGGCAGGGGCCCCGGACCCGGTGGACGTACCCGGCGGCCCGGCGGCGGCAGGCGGGTCCCGGCGGGTGGAGGTGTGCCGGGCCACGGCCTGCTGGAGCCGGTTCTGCGCGGGCGCGCGCCAGATGTGGCAGATCGCGAGCGCGAGCGCGTCCGCCGCGTCCGCGGGCTTCGGCGGCGCGTCGAGTCTCAGCAGCCGGGTCACCATCGCGCCGACCTGTGCCTTGTCGGCCCGGCCGCTGCCGGTCACCGCGGCCTTCACCTCGCTCGGGGTGTGCAGGACGACGGGGATGCCACGGCGGGACGCGCAGAGCATGACGACCGCGCTGGCCTGGGCGGTGCCCATCACCGTACGCACATTGTGCTGGCTGAACACCCGCTCCACCGCGACCCGTTCGGGCCGGTGTTCGTCGAGCCAGAGCTCGATGTCCCGCTCGATGGCGACGAGTCGGGCACCCAGTTCGGCGTCCGGCGGCGTACGGACGACACCGACGCCGAGCATCGTCAGGGGGCGGCCCGCGACACCCTCGACCACACCGACACCACAGCGGGTCAGCCCCGGGTCCACCGCGAGCACTCGCACGCCACCCCTCCTTCGTTCATCTGTTTGTGCAGGCTATCCGCTCGCACTGACAACGGCGGGCCATTGCGGGGCCGACGGGCCCGGCCGGCGTGCGCGGCACACGATGAGAGGGGTGGCGGGCGGGGTGGGACCTCGGTCCCGCGGAGTGCCTGAGCCCGCGTCAGGCGCCGGCCTTCTCCATGATCTCGTCGGAGACGTCGAAATTGGCGAAGACGTTCTGCACGTCGTCGCTGTCCTCCAGCGCGTCGATCAGCTTGAAGATCTTGCGCGCGCCCTCCTCGTCCAGTTCGACCTGCATGGTCGGGACGAAGTTGGCCTCGGCGGAGTCGTAGTCGATGCCCTCGGACTGGAGCGCGGTGCGGACCGCGACCAGGTCGGTCGCCTCGCTGAGCACCTCGAAGGACTCACCGAGGTCGTTGACCTCCTCCGCGCCCGCGTCCAGGACGGCGCCGAGGACGTCGTCCTCGCTCAGCTCGCCCTTGGGGACGATGACGACGCCCTTGCGGTTGAAGAGGTACGAGACCGAACCGGGGTCGGCCATCGAGCCGCCGTTGCGGGTCATGGCCACCCGTACGTCGGAGGCGGCGCGGTTGCGGTTGTCGGTCAGGCACTCGATGAGCACGGCGACACCGTTCGGGCCGTAGCCCTCGTACATGATCGTCTCGTAGTCGGCGCCACCGGCCTCCAGACCGGCACCGCGCTTGACGGCGGAGTCGATGTTCTTGTTGGGAACCGACTGCTTCTTCGCCTTCTGGATGGCGTCGAAGAGGGTGGGGTTCCCGTCGACGTCGGCACCGCCCGTACGGGCCGCGACCTCGATGTTCTTGATCAGCTTCGCGAAGAGCTTTCCGCGCTTGGCATCGATCACGGCCTTCTTGTGCTTCGTCGTAGCCCACTTAGAGTGGCCGGACATCTGCCTGTCTCCTTCGCGTAACCCATTGCTGCTGTGTTCGGCAGCGATCCTACCGGGATCACATCACCCGGCCGAGCGCACCATGTCCGCGAAGAGGGCGTGAACGCGGTGGTCCCCGGTGAGTTCCGGATGGAACGAAGTCGCCAGCGCGTTGCCCTGCCGTACGGCGACGACATGGCCGTCGTACTCCGCCAGGACCTCGACCGCGGCACCCACGGACTCCACCCAGGGAGCCCGGATGAAGACCCCGTCGACCGGCCCGCCGTCCACGCCCGCCAGCGCGACGGCCGCCTCGAACGACTCGTTCTGCCGGCCGAAGGCGTTACGGCGGACGATCATGTCGATGCCGCCGATGGTCTCCTGGCCCGACCTCGGGTCGAGGATCTTGTCGGCGAGCAGGATCAGTCCGGCGCAGGTCCCGTAGACGGGCATGCCGGAGCGTACGCGCTCACGCAGGGGCTCCAGCATGCCGAAGAGCTTCGCCAGCTTGGACATCGTGGTGGACTCGCCGCCGGGGACGACCAGGGCGTCGACCGCGGCCAGCTCGTCGGGTCTTCTGACCGGCCTGGCCACGGCGTCCGCCGCGGCCAGAGCGGCCAGATGCTCCCGTACGTCCCCCTGGAGGGCGAGAACGCCGATCAGCGGAGCGCTCACTACCAGCCCCGGTTGGCGTAGCGCTCGGACTCCGGCAGGGTGTCGCAGTTGATGCCGACCATGGCCTCGCCGAGGTTGCGGGAGGCGTCCGCGATGATCTTCGGGTCGTCGTAGAAGGTGGTGGCCTTCACGATGGCGGCGGCACGCTTGGCCGGGTCGCCCGACTTGAAGATGCCCGAGCCGACGAAGACGCCCTCGGCGCCGAGCTGGCGCATCAGTGCCGCGTCGGCGGGGGTGGCCACCCCTCCGGCGGAGAAGAGGACCACGGGCAGCCTGCCCAGCCCGGCGACCTCCTTGACCAGCTCGTAGGGGGCGCGCAGCTCCTTGGCGGCGGCGTACAGCTCGTTGTTGTCGTAGCCGCGCAGCCTGGCGATCTCGTTCTTGATCTGGCGCAGGTGGCGCACGGCCTCCACGACGTTTCCGGTACCGGCCTCGCCCTTGGAGCGGATCATCGCCGCCCCCTCGGCGATACGGCGCAGGGCCTCACCGAGGTTGGTGGCACCGCACACGAACGGGGTGGTGAAGGCCCACTTGTCGGAGTGGTTGACCTCGTCGGCCGGGGTCAGCACCTCGGACTCGTCGATGTAGTCGACGCCGAGCGACTGGAGCACCTGGGCCTCGACGAAGTGCCCGATCCGGGACTTGGCCATGACGGGGATGGAGACCGCCTCGATGATCTCCTCGATCATGTTCGGGTCGGACATCCTGGCCACGCCGCCGTCCTTGCGGATGTCGGCGGGGACCCGCTCCAGGGCCATGACGGCGACGGCGCCCGCGTCCTCGGCGATCTTCGCCTGTTCGGCGTCGACCACGTCCATGATGACGCCGCCCTTGAGCTGCTCGGCCATGCCGCGCTTGACGCGGGCGGTGCCGGTGGCCGGGGTGTCGGCGGACTGCGGGGTGGTGGAGAGCGTGCTGGACACGGAGGGACCTCACTCGGGAACGACGATGTGATGCGACCTCGATGGAACAGCCCGCGATCAGTCCACTGCAAGGGCCAATGAGTAGCCGGTGGATCGTTTTGCCTGGTGAGGGGGTGGTTCAGGTCACGGGACGGTCGGCGAGGGCGGTCGGGGGCTCGTCGTCCATCTCGAAGGCGAGGGGAAACGGGGCGTGGCCGGCCAGCCGGAACCAGCGGACCTTGCGGTGCCGCCGGAGCGCTCGCGCTGCGCGTACGGCGTCGTTGTGGAAGCGTCGGGCCATGGGCACCCGGCGGACCGCCTGTGCCAGCTCCAGCGTGGCGTCCTCGCCGCCGGGCACCTCGCGGACGGCCTCGACCTGGGCGGTCTCCTCGAACACCGCGCGCAGGGCGGCGCTCAGCTCGCTCTCCGCGACCTCGCGCTGTTCCTCCTCCGCCTGGCGGGCGGCGTGGGCCGCCTCGTACAGAAGGATCGACGCGGCGGGGTCGAGCACGCCGGAGGTGGCCAGTTCCTGGGTGACCGATGCGCGTCGCAGCAACTGCGCGTCGAGCGCGGCGCGGGCGGCGTCGATACGGCTGTGCAGCCGGTCGAGGCGTCCGGCGGTCCAGCTGAGGTAGAGCCCGATGGCGAGCAGGCCGACGAGGATCCAGATGAGGGTTGCGGTCACGACGGCCAAGGTTACCGGTGGGCCGGTGCGCTTCCGGGCCCGCCGGAACCAGCAGTCCCTGCGGCGATGTAGGACCAGGCCACGGACCGCCCGCACGCACGCACGGAACGGGACATGGCGACCGCCCCCGGAGCAACCCGTGCCCGAGGCCCCCTCGAAACCACCAAGCCCTCGTCCGGGCTCCGCCCCGAACCCCGCGCCTCAAATGCCGGCGAGGCTGAAATGACCCACCCGCACACCAAGGCAGCAGCACCATCAGGCCCAGACGCCGATCTGGCCACAACCACCAGCCCGTCCGGCGATCGGGGACCCCGGACGCCGCGGACGGCCCGTACGGAAACAGGTCGCGGCCGACCGGGCCCGGGAGGCCACCCGCACCGCACCCGGCAACCGGCGCCGGAGAAGCCACCCGCACCGCCCCGGGAAACCCGGCCCGGAGGGTCAGTGGTGGCGGGCCAGGCCGAAGCGGGTGCGGAGGTTGGGGCGTTCGTCGGCGGCGACGGAGGACGTGCCGTCGGTCACCGTCTCGTAGACCGAGAGGATGTCCGCGCCCACCGTGGCCCAGTCGAAGCGCCGCACATGGGCGCTCCCCCGCTCCCGCAGCTCGTCGCGCCGGGCGGGGTCGCCGAGCAGGCGGATCGCGGAGGCGGCGAGGGCGTCGGCGTTCTCGTTGGTGAAGAGTTCGCCGGCCTCCCCCTGGCCGAGGACCTGGGCGAACGCGTCGAGATCGCTCGCGAGCACCGGGGCCCCCGCGGACATCGCCTCGACGAGGATGATGCCGAAGCTCTCGCCGCCCGTGTTGGGCGCGATGTACAGGTCGACGCTGCGCAGCAGCCGCGCCTTGTCCTCGTCGCTGACCATGCCGAGGAACTCGACGCCGGAGCGCATGTCGAGGGGCAGCGTGGCGACGGCCTCCTCCTCGTCGCCGCGCCCGGCGACCAGCAGCCGGGTACCGGGACGCTCCGCGAGGATCGCGGGGAGGGCCTTCATCAGGACCGGCAGCCCCTTGCGCGGCTCGTCGATACGTCCGATGAAGCCGATGGTGGCGCCGTCCGGACCGCCCTGCCACTGCGGCCTGGGCTCGGCCTTCTCGAAGAAGCCGACGTCGACGCCGTTGGGGATGACCACCGCGTCGCCGCCGAGATGCTCCACCAGCGTCCGGCGGGCGTACTCGCTCACCGCGATACGGGCGCTGATCTTCTCCAGGGCCGGCTGGAGGATCGGATACGCGGCGATCATCGCGCGGGAGCGCGGGTTCGAGGTGTGGAAGGTCGCCACGATCGGCCCCTGCGCGGCCCAGCAGCTCAGCAGGCCCAGCGAGGGCGAGGTGGGCTCGTGGATGTGGATCACGTCGAAGGTGCCGTCGTGGAGCCAGCGCCGTACGCGTGCCGCCGAGAGGAGGCCGAAGTTCAGCCGGGCGACGGAGCCGTTGTACGGCACGGGCACGGCACGGCCCGCGGAGACGACGTACGGCGGCAGCGGGGTCTCGTCGTCCGCGGGGGCCAGCACGGAGACCTCGTGGCCGAGGCGGATCAGATGCTCGGCGAGGTCCCGGATGTGGAACTGGACGCCCCCGGGCACGTCCCAGGAGTACGGGCAGACGATACCGATCTTCATGTCCGCCCCTCCCCCGCCCGGGTCCCCCCGCCGGCCGCGCGGGATTCCCCGCCGGCCGTTCGCGGTTCCAGGTCGCTCAGCCACAGCCGCTGCAGCATGTGCCAGTCCTCCGGGTGCTCGGCGATTCCCGTGGCGTAGGCGTCCGCCAGGGCCTGTGTCATGGAGGACGTCTTCTCGGCCCGGGTGCCTGATCGGGGCACCTCGACCGGTGGGTGGACCCTGCCGTGCATGACGGGCGCCTCGTCGTACCAGAGTGTGACGGGCAGCAGCAGCGCGCCCGTCTGCTGGGCCAGCATCGCGGGCCCCGCGGGCATCCGCGCCGTCTCGCCGAAGTACGTCACCTCGACGCCCGAGGCCGACAGATCCCGGTCGGCGACCAGGCACACCAGGCCGCCCGCCCGCAGCCGCCGGGCGAGGGTGCCGAACGCGGAGCCGCCCGAGTGCGGGAGGACCTCCATCCCGAGGCTCTCGCGGTAGGCGACGAACCGGTCGTACAGCGACTCGGGCCGCAGCCGCTCGGCGACCGTCGTGAACGGGGTGTTCAGCGTCCGGGTCACCCACACGCCCGCGAGGTCCCAGTTCGCCAGGTGCGGCAGCGCGAGTATCACGCCGCGGCCGGCGGCGAGGCCGTCGGTCAGATGGCGGACGTCGTGGATGACCACGTTCTCGCGGACCCGCTCGGCGGTCCAGGACGGCAGCCGGAAGGACTCCATCCAGTACCGCATGTAGGAGCGCATTCCGGCCTTCGACAGCTCGGCGAGCCGCTCGGGCGGGGCATCGGGAACCACCCGCGCCAGATTGGACTCCAGCCGCAGCACCCCCTTGCCGCGCCGCTTCCACGCGATGTCGGCGATGGTGCGGCCCAGCCGGGCGGCCACCGGTTCCGGCAGTTTCCTCACCGCGCCCCAGCCCAGCCCGTACAGCCCGTCGGTCAGCCGGTCCCGGGGGCTCATGCCCGCCTGTGACGCCTCCCGGGGGCTCCTGCCCGCCGGTGACGCCTTCCCGCCCGGGCCCGTCACGTCGCCTCGGCCCCGCTCTTGTGCCCCTTGGTCGCGGCGTCCGCCTCGGCGGCCTCCCGGCGTACGGTCACCACCCGCTGCCCCAGCGTGACCGCGCTGCCGACCGCGACGATCCACAGCGCGATCGGCAGCAGAACGTCGATGCCGGGCACCCCGAAGGCGTGCAGACCGGACAGACCGGCCGCGACCAGGGAGATCACCAGCCGCTCGGCGCGCTCGACGAGTCCGTTCACGGCGACGGGGAGGCCGATCGCCTCACCCCGCGCCTTGGTGTACGAGACGACCTGGCCGCTCGCCAGGCAGAAGATCGCGACGGCGCACAGCACGTTGTCGTCGCCGCCGCCCGCGTACCAGAGCGCGAAGCCGCCGAAGATCGCTCCGTCGGCGACCCGGTCGAGCGTGGAGTCCAGGAAGGCGCCCCAGCGGCTCGACACGCCCGCCTGGCGGGCCATGTTGCCGTCGATGAGATCGGAGAAGACGAACAGGGTGATGACGATCGTGCCCCAGAAGAACTCTCCCCGGGGGAAGAAGACCAGCGCTCCCGCCATCACTCCCGCCGTCCCGATGAGAGTGACCGCGTCGGGGCTCACTCCGCGGCGAAGCAGAAACGCGGCGAACGGTGTGAGGACACGCGTGAAGAATGCACGCGCGTACTTGTTCAGCATGGCCTTCCCGAGGTTCGGCGAGCCGTGCGGCCCGTCGGCCACCGGCTGGCCCATCGTAGCCACGACCGGCGCGCTCCACCGCCGGGCACCCGTGCCGTGGCCTCGCGCGGGGCCGTCTCCGGGCACCCGTGCGACGCCCCGCGCGCGATGTATGGACGCGCCCCGGCGGGAGTGGAAAGCTCGGAAGACGACTGCGGGCACCGACGGAGCTGCCCCGGGACGCCCTCCCGCGGCTCTGCGCCGGCTCCGTCCGGAGGCCGTACCCATGGTCTTCCGCGCCCGTGGCCCCATCTCCTCACCGTGCTGTCGATGTCATCGATCGGGAGGCAGGAATCATGGGCGACAAGGCGAATACGCACACCGGAGCCGCCGGCAGGGCTACAACGGCCGACCGGCCCTCATCGGTACGGAATGTGGTGCTGGTCGGCCACAGCGGATCGGGAAAGACCACCTTGACCGAGGCCCTCGCCCTGACCGCGGGAGCGGTGAACCGGGCCGGCCGCGTCGAGGACGGCGGCACGATCTCGGACTACGACGAGATCGAGCACCGCCAGCAACGCTCCGTACAGCTGTCACTGGTCCCGCTGGAATGGGACGGGTACAAGATCAACCTCCTCGACACCCCCGGGTACGCCGACTTCGTCGGGGAGCTGAGGGCCGGTCTGCGCGCGGCGGACGCGGCCCTCTTCGTCGTCTCGGCGGCCCAGGAACCCGCCGCCGTCGCGGGCTCCACCCGCGCGGTCTGGGAGGAGTGCGCCGCGGTCGGCATGCCCCGGGCGATCGTGGTCACCCATCTGGAGACCGCGCGGACCGGCTACGAGGAGCTGACCGAGGTCTGCGGATCCCTCTTCGGCGGCGACGACCCCGACGCCGTGCTCCCGCTGTACCTCCCGCAGTACGGCGCCCCCGGGCCCGACGGCCACGCCCCCGTGACCGGGCTGGCCGGACTGCTGTCGCAGAAGATCTACGACTACTCCTCGGGCGAGCGCAAGGAGGCCCCGCCCGACCCCGCGCAGGCATCCCTCATCGAGGAGGCCCGCAACCGGCTCATCGAGGGGATCATCGCCGAGAGCGAGGACGAGACCCTCATGGACCGCTATCTCGCCGGTGACGACATCGACGTCGGGACGCTCGTCGGCGATCTGGAGAAGGCCGTCGCCCGGGGCACCTTCCACCCCGTCCTCGCCGCCGCCCCCGCAGCGCCCGGGGCCCGCCAGGGCCTCGGCACGGTGGAGCTGCTGGAGCTGATCACCGGCGGCTTCCCCACACCGCTGGAGCCCGAGTGCCCGGTGGTCACCACCCCCCAGGGCGCCCCCCGCCCGCGGATCAGCTGCGATCCCGACGGGCCCCTGGTGGCGGAGGTCGTGAAGACCGCGTCCGACCCGTATGTGGGCCGTATCTCGCTCGTACGCGTCTTCTCCGGCACGCTGCGGCCCGACGAGACCGTACATGTGTCCGGCCACGGTCTGGCCGACCCCGGACACGAAGACCAGGACCTCCACGAGGCCGATGAACGCGTCGGCGCGCTCTCCGTCCCCTTCGGCAAGCAGCAGCGTCCGCTCGGCCGGGTCTTCGCCGGGGATCTGGCGTGTGTCGCCAAGCTGGCCCGCGCCGAGACCGGGGACACGCTGTCGTCGAGGGAAGACCCGCTGCTGATGGAGCCGTGGCCGATGCCCGACCCGCTGCTGCCGCTGGCGATCGAGGCCCACAGCAAGGCCGACGAGGACAGGCTCTCCCAGGGGCTCTCCCGGCTGGTCGCCGAGGACCCGACCATGCGGCTGGAGCAGAACCAGGCCACCCACCAGGTCGTCCTGTGGTGCCTGGGCGAGGCGCACGCGGACGTCGCCCTGGAGCGGCTGCGCAACCGGTACGGCGTCCAGGTCGACGTCGTACCGCACAAGGTGGCGCTGCGCGAGACCTTCGGTGACAGTTCGGCGGGTCGGGGGCGGCATGTGAAGCAGTCCGGCGGCCACGGCCAGTACGCGATCTGCGAGATCGAGGTCGAGCCGCTGCCCCCGGGCTCCGGCATCGAGTTCGTCGACAAGGTGGTCGGCGGGGCCGTGCCCCGGCAGTTCATCCCCTCCGTGGAGAAGGGCGTGCGCGCGCAGGCGGCACGCGGAGTCGTCGCCGGATACCCCCTGGTCGATGTGCGCGTCACGCTCAAGGACGGCAAGGCGCACTCGGTGGACTCCTCGGACGCGGCCTTCCAGACCGCGGGCGCGCTCGCCCTGCGGGAGGCGGCCGGGGACACCCGTATCCATCTGCTGGAGCCCGTGGCCGAAGTTCAGGTGCTGGTTTCGGACGAATATGTCGGCCCGGTGATGAGCGATCTGTCCGGACGGCGGGGGCGGGTCGTCGGCACCGAGCAGGCCGCCGGGTCGCGCACACTGGTGCGCGCCGAGGTCCCGGAGATCGAGATCGGGCGGTACGCGGTCGATCTGCGCTCCATCTCCCACGGGACGGGCCGGTTCAGCCGCTCGTACGCCCGTCATGAGCCCATGCCGCCCCAGGTCGCCGACCGTGTCAGGGACCGGAACGGGATCGGCCGCTAGGGTCCGGCAGCCGTCCGGCACCCCCGCCGGACATGACGGCCCGCCACCGCCACGCGCCCCCGCGCGCCCCGCCCTCCCAGGAGGGCGGGGGCGCGCCACCGTCCCCCGCCGGGGGGGGCGCGTTCCCGTTCTCCCGTGACGAAGCGAGCACGGCCCGGATACGCTGAGGCGCCCAGCTCAGCAGGTGTGCGGGGCGCGGCAGTTGGGAACAGGCCGCACAGCGGATGCGACGCGCGGCGATGGGGGCGGCAGTGGCGGACGGAATTGACTTCACTCCCGGGGCACAGATCCCGCTCCAGGGCTCGGCGGGACAGACCGCGGCGACGCATGCGCTCGCCTCGGCCGCGTACCGCGACAGCCCGGTCGCGGAGATCCTCAAAGCCAACAACGAATGGCACAAGTCCGAGGTGAAGAAGGGCAAGTTCTCGCTCTTCGAGCCCAATCTCGGTGAGGCGTTCTCCCGTGCCGTGCAGGTACGGATGCTCGGCGGCGCCCGGGCCGCGCTGATCCAGTCCTTCGGCACCGAGCCGCAGACGGTCGTCGAGCACTGTCTGGCCGCCTCCCGGATCCGCAAGGAGCGGGACGCGAAACTCACCGCCGTCACGGCGCTGTTCGGGCTGCTCTTCCTGCCCGGGATGCTGCTGTGGATGGGGGTCTTCCAGCTCCGGCGCACCATCGCGGGAGCGCAGAACAAGCGGGCCGGGGCGCTCGGCACCGCGCTGCTGGCCGCCATCGGACTGCTCGCGGTGATCTTCCTGGTCCGGCTGCCGTTCAGCGGCTTCTGGGCGTACTACATCCGCGGGATGATCGTGGCGCCGGTCGTCGGCTGGCTGCTCGCGAAGCGGATCTGCGAAACCACCGCCAAGGACATGCGCGCCCGCTGGGACAGTCTGCTCTCGGGCGGCGGCATCGGCGCCAAGGTGCCCGAGGCGGTGCCGGGACACCCCAATGAGACGGCCCGTGAGGAGCTGCGCCAGGGTCTGGAGAAGCTCACCGCCGAGCAGCACTCCAACTCGATCTTCTACGCCGGGCCCAAGGGGATACTCGGCATGGGCACCCGCTGGGGCAGCTGGCAGATGGCGGAGGAGCTGGTTCCCAGGGAGGCGGGCAAGGAGATCAACCAGTTCCGCAGCTGGGATGTCATACGCGCGATCCACGACAAGCTGAAGCTGCTGGAGCGCGGTCCGCTCAACTCGGGCGGTTTTCCCAAGCCTTCGGTCAAGCACTGGATCGTCTCGCCCGTCGGTGAGGGTGCCGGGGCGGTCACGCGCCCCGACGGCCAGGACGTCGAGGCGTTCCAGATCAAGGGCCATGAGATACAGCGCATCTGCAATCACCAGCAGTTCGGCGGCGGCAACCGCCATTATCTGGGCGTTCAGTTCACCCTCTGGGACGGTCAGCTGGTCATCACGATGATGATCACGGTGACCGTGCTCCACGAGACCCTGCGGATCGAGGTCACCGGACATGCCCTGGGCCCGGTCCACGGCCTTTTCACCACCAAGTCCGCCCCGAAGACCAAGACGGTGAGCAAGACCGTCCGCTTCTGGGAGACCAGGGATGTGTCACTGCCCCTGGTGGACGCGCCCGAGGTCGTACGTCTGGCGGTGCGCGCGCCCTTCACCTGGTACCCGCCGCTGCTGGACTTCCTCGGCGGCAAGCTGGTGCTGCCGGAGCCCTTCGGGCTGCGGCACGCCTGGGCGGAGCAGCCGTGGCGGCACCGGTTCATGGCGGACGACGCGATGCGGGCGGCCACGCCCGTACTGCGGGTGGCGCACGCGGCGGCGATGCGGGTGCTGGAGGAGAACGGCGTCGACACCGAGCGCTTCGGCAACCGGTCCATGGTCGTCAGCGGCATGGTCCAGGACCCGGCACCGCGGAAGGCGGATGTGTACGACGCCTGAGTGACCGCGCGCCGGGACGGCCGGCGCGGGAGGGCCCGTTCCCTGCACCCCGAGCGGTGCGTACGGGGCGGGCCCCGGCGTGTGGGTCCCGGAAGAGGGGTTCGGCGCTCCCGCGGGGCCCGGCCGCGGTGTCCCGCCCGGCGCCTGAAGTGCGCGGCCGTCCGCTCGGCGCCCGCCGCCCGTTCCCTGCCCGCGGTCCGTACCGCGGGGACCGTCCGTGCGGGGGGTGCTCCTCGTGGTGCGGGACGGCCGCACGATGGCCGGCGGGGGCGCGGAGCCCGCTGCCGGTCAGCGCGGCCAGACGTCCGCGAGCATCGCGCGCGTGTCCGCGAGCAGCTGCGGCAGCACCTTCGTATGCCCGACGACCGGCATGAAGTTGGTGTCTCCGCCCCACCGCGGCACGATGTGCTGATGCAGATGGGCGGCGATCCCCGCCCCAGCGGCCACGCCCTGGTTCATCCCGATATTGAACCCGTGGGCCCCGGACGCCTCGCGCAGAGCGGTCATCGCACGCTTGGTGAACTCGGCCAGCTCCGCCGTCTCGGCGTCGTCCAGGCCGGTGTAGTCGGCGACATGACGGAACGGCACCACCATCAGATGCCCGCCGTTGTACGGATAGAGGTTCAGCACCGCGTACACGGCCGAGCCGCGCGCGATGACCAGTCCGTCCTCGTCCGACTTCGACGGAATCGAGCAGAAGGGACAGCTGTCCCCCGCCTCGGGACCGCTCGGCTTGTTCTCCCCCTGGATGTACGCCATCCGGTGAGGCGTCCACAAGCGCTGGAACGCGTCCGGCGACCCCACCCCGATCTGCTGTTCCGGCTCACTGGTCATGCTGTGCAGCATATGGCGTCGGCCCCGCGCAGCGTGTCGCCGGGGGCCGCTCCGAGCCGCCCCCGCGATGCTGTACCGATGAACGACGACAGCAGGCTCCGGCAGTGGCGGGAGCGTACGGAGGTCCCGCTGTTCCTGGCCTCCGCGGTCTTCCTCGGCTGCTACGCCGTCCGCATCCTCGACGAGGACCTTCCGCAGGGCTGGCGCGATGTCCTGCTGATCGTCACCTATGTGACCTGGGCCCTGTTCATCGTCGACTACGCGGTGCGCTGGCGGCTCAGCGGTCAGCGGCTCGCCTTCGTCCGGACGCACCCCATGGACGCGATCGTCGTCGTCCTGCCGCTTCTTCGCCCGCTGCGCATCGTCCAGCTGTACGAGTCCGTACAGCACCGCCGCGCCCAGCCCCGGCTCTCCCTCTACGCCCGGGTCATCGCCTACGCGGGCCTGTCGGCGGTGCTGCTCGGCTTCGCGGGCGCCCTCACAGTCTACGCCGCGGAGCACCACGCCCCCGGTGCGACGATCACGACCTTCGGGGACTCGGTCTGGTGGACCTGCTCGACGCTGACGACGGTCGGATACGGGGATGTGACCCCGGTGACGCCCGAGGGCCGGACCGTGGCCGTGTTCATGATGGCCGGAGGGCTGGCGCTGCTGGGCGCGGTGACGGGCTCGTTCTCGTCGTGGGTGATCCAGACGTTCACCCTGGACCAGGACAGACAGCCCCCGGGGGGTCCCCCGGGGGCTGCCGACGGCGGCTAGTGCTGTGACAGCACTGGATCGTGGTCCGGCTCCGGGCTCACACCTGGACGCGGTCCGTCACGACCTGCTCCAGCTTGGCGAGCGCCTGCTCGCGCGGAATGCCGTTCTCCTGCGAGCCGTCCCGGTAGCGGAAGGAGACCGTACCCGCGTTCATGTCCTCGTCACCGACGATGATCATGAACGGGACCTTCAGCTTCTGATGGGTCCTGATCTTCTTCTGCATCCGGTCCGACGAGCCGTCGACCTCGACCCGCAGGCCCTTCTTCCGCGCGTCGTCGGCGAAGGCCCTGAGGTAGTCGACATGCGCGTCGCCGACCGGGATGCCGACCGCCTGCACAGGAGCCAGCCAGGGCGGCATCGCGCCCGCGTAGTGCTCCAGCAGCACCGCGAAGAAGCGCTCGATGGAGCCGAACAGGGCCCGGTGGATCATCACCGGCCGCCGGCGCGAGCCGTCCGGGGCCGTGTACTCCAGGTTGAAGCGCTCGGGCAGGTTGAAGTCGAGCTGCACGGTGGACATCTGCCAGGTCCGGCCGATGGCGTCCCGCGCCTGCACGGAGATCTTCGGCCCGTAGAAGGCCGCGCCGCCCGGGTCGGGGGTGAGCGGGAGGCCCTGCTTCTCGGCCACCTGCTGGAGGACCTGGGTGGCCTCCTCCCACGACTGGTCGTCGCCGACGTACTTCTCCGGGTCCTTGGTCGACAGCTCCAGATAGAAGTCGGTCAGACCGTAGTCCCGCAGCAGATTCAGTACGAAGGTGAGCGTGCGGTCCAGCTCGTCCGCCATCTGCTCACGGGTGCAGTAGATGTGCGCGTCGTCCTGGGTGAAGCCGCGGGCCCGGGTCAGTCCGTGGACGACGCCCGACTTCTCGTACCGGTACACGGTCCCGAACTCGAACAGCCGCAGCGGCAGCTCCCGGTAGGAGCGCCCGCGCGCGTCGAAGATCAGGTTGTGCATGGGGCAGTTCATGGGCTTGAGGTAGTAGTCCGTACCACCGTCGAGCTGCATGGGCGGGTACATACCCTCGGCGTACCAGTCCAGGTGGCCGCTCTTCTCGAAGAGGGCGCCCTTGGTGGCGTGCGGGGTGTAGACGAACTCGTACCCCTCCTCCTCGTGCCGCTTGCGCGAGTAGTCCTCCATGACCCGGCGCACGATGCCGCCGCGGGGATGGAAGACGGCGAGGCCGGAGCCGATCTCGTCCGGGACGGAGAAGAGGTCCAGTTCGGTGCCGAGACGGCGGTGATCGCGCTTCTCGGCCTCGGCGAGGAAGTCGAGGTGTGCCTTCAGCTCGTCCTTGGACGGCCAGGCGGTGCCGTAGATGCGCTGGAGCATCGGGTTCTTCTCGCTGCCCCGCCAGTACGCCGCCGCGTTCCGCATCAGCTTGAACGCCGGGATGTTCCGGGTGGTGGGCAGGTGCGGGCCCCGGCACAGGTCCTTCCAGCACAGCTCGCCGGTCTTCGCGTCCAGGTTGTCGTAGATGGTCAGCTCGCCCGCGCCGACCTCGACATCCGCGCCGTCGTCGCTGGAGGCGGAGCCCTTGAGGCCGATCAGCTCCAGCTTGTACGGCTCGTCCGCCAGCTCCGCGCGGGCCGACTCGTCGGTCACCACCCGGCGGGAGAAACGCTGGCCGCGCTTCTGGATCTCCTGCATCCGCTTCTCGATGGCCTTGAGGTCCTCGGGCGTGAACGGCTTCTCGACGTCGAAGTCGTAGTAGAAGCCGTCCTTGACCGGCGGGCCGATGCCGAGCTTGGCCTCGGGGAAGAGGTCCTGCACCGCCTGCGCCATGACGTGCGCGGCCGAGTGCCGCAGGATGTTCAGTCCGTCCGGGGAGGAGATCTCGACGGGTTCGACCTCCTCGCCGTCCGCGATCTCGTACGCGAGGTCCTTCAGCTCACCGGCGACGCGCGCCGCGACGACGGTGCGCTCGCCCGCGAAGAGGTCCGCGGCCGTCGTGCCCGTCGTCACCACGCGCTCTTCCCGCTCGGAATCGCGTTGGATGATCACACGGACGTCTGACACCGGTCTCTCCTGACGGATGGGGGTGCGCCAGCGGACACTGCGCGCGCCTGAATCGTACCGAGCCGAGCGGTCCGCCCGCGAAACGGTTTGCCGGCGCCGCCCGTCACCCCCGGGCGGCGGCCCCGCACCGGGGGCGCCCCTCCCCGGCCGGGGCCTTCCCGTGGCGGCGGCTCCGCCGCAGCGCCGTGCTCAGCCGTCCGGTCCGGGGCCGGCGCAGATGTCCCCCAGGTGGCCGAGACCTTCCCGGAGCGACTTCAGAAGCCGGTCGCGCTCGGCCTCGTCGACCGGCACCGGCACCAGCTCCGTCGCGTCGCTGAGCCGCCGGAAGCCGCCGCGGCTCTCCAGCCGTCCCGCGACCCGGACCGGAAGTCCCACCAGGTGGGCATGGCCCGCGGTGCGGTACGCGTCCTCCTCCAGGGCCACCCGGACATGCGGCACCTCGGCCCCCGCCAGTACCCGCAGCCGGACCGTCCCGGCGCCGCGCGGTCCGGCCCGGCGCATCCGTACGACGGTGCCCGTGATCAGCACGGGCACCGAGGGCTCGTCCCGCAGATAGCGCGCGCTCGCCGCGCGCAGGGCGGGCAGATCGCCCGGGGTGAACTCCACCGGCTCCCCCCGGGCCGCGCAGCCCTCGGGCGTGCCCGCCGCCGGTGACCACTCCAGGGAGACGGTCGCGCCCTCCGAGCCGCGTACGAGCGCGATGACGGCCTCCGTCAGCTCCCGGCTCACCCCCAGCTCCACGGCTGCGTCGAAGGCCGCCATACCGCCGGTGGCCCGCTGGTAGTCGGTGGCCTCCCGGGCCGCCAGGAGTGCCTGGTGGAGCCGGACCACGGCGGGCCGGCCGCTGTCCACGGGGACGAACGCGGTGAGGGCGCGGCCACCGGGCACGGGCGGGACGAGGACTCCTTCGAGGGCGGCCCGGGCGGCCCGCCGATGACGCGCGCCGTGGTACCGGGCCCGGCCGCGCGCCGCGAGGGCGCCCGCCATGAGCAGCTGACGGGCGGCGCTGCGCAGCTGCTCCTGCCGGGCCCAGGAGGACTCCCCCGCCGGCCCCGGCGGGACATCGCGCCACCAGCGGATCTCGTCGCTGGCGACGGTGAGGCCGACGAGTACCTCGCGGGCGGAGGGCGCGGCGCTGCGGGCGAGGGCGGTCAGGGCCTCGCCGAGGAGGTCCTCGCAGTCGGGGAAGGCCCTGCTCTCGGGGACGAGCAGGCTGGTGCCGCCCCCGGTCGCTCCGGGCGGGGTCCAGCGGGCGTAGCGGCCCGCCGTGCCGCCGCGCCGCCGCCAGCCGTGCCGGTCGAGGAGCGCGCCGAGGACGGCGGGGTCCACCCGGGCGGGATCGGGGCCGCCGCCGTGCCAGGCGGCGGAGCCCGGCGGGGCGGTGCCGCCGGACGCATGGCGCGTGCCGTACTCGTCGTAGGGCCGGTGCATCAGGGTCTCCCTCCAGCCCCGACCCTCGCCATGATCTCGCAGAGGGCCCGGTCGTCGAAGATCCGCGAGGTGGGGATCCGCACGGTGGTCCGGCGCCGTCCCGTCACCGGGTGGCCCGCCAGATTGGTCCAGTAGCAGCAGTGGCGCAGATCGAGCCGGTCGTGCCCGGCGCGCAGCCAGTCGTCCCGGTTCCGGGGGACGAGCATCACGACGAGGATCTTGTGCACGGACACCGGTGTACGGGCCAGCTTCACCAGATGGTCGTTGTCCAGCGTGAACGAGAACCGGGGGAATCCGGGGCCCCCGGTGCGCGGCGGGATCTGGTAGGTGCATTTGAGCTGCACCTTGATGGTGACCTCGTCGTCGACGGCGTGGGCGGCCGAACTGTGGCTGATGTGCCAGTCGATGCCGTTGTCCGGGAAGGGCTGGGAGAGCGAGCAGCCGGCCGCTGCGGCCACCGCGTGGAGATAGCCCACCTGGAGCGTTTCCATGCAGGCGGTGGTGGCGAGCGCGCCCCTCGGGGGTGGGGGCGGCCTCGGGGACAGCAGCCCTCCCCCACGGCTCTCGGGTTCGGGGGCGGGGTGCGGGAGCGCCATGGCTCTTCGGGCCTTCCGGGCGGTGCCGTCCGCTGCCCGGCCCCGGTGCGGATGCCGGGTCCGTACGGGTGCCCGGCGGGCCCGGTCGCGCGTACGGCCCGGCGCCGCGGGCACGGCCGGTTCGGAGGTGGCGTCGGACGGTGTGGATGTTCCGGACGGGCTGTCAGATGCGCTGCCCGTCATCTGTGTTGTCACCGGTCGGCGTACGGCGCAAACGGCCCGGGTATCACCGGTTCGGGCAGGGGGATCTCGCCATCTGCCGTGTGGGTGCGAGGAGTTCGGGGATGCTGCGCTGGTACGACGGCCCAATGGCCGCATTTGACACGGAGACCACGGGAGTCGACGTCGAGCGGGACCGCATTGTCTCGGCGGCGCTGGTGGTGCAGGACGGTGTGGACGGGCGGCCCCGGGTCACGCGCTGGCTGGTCGACCCCGGGATTCCGGTGCCGCCCGCGGCGACCGAGGTACACGGTCTGACCGACGACCACGTACGGCGCAACGGCCGCTGGCCCGCTCCGGTGATGGAGGAGATCGCGCGGGCCCTGGCGGAGCAGTGCGCTGCGGCACGCCCGCTGGTGGTGATGAACGCGCCGTTCGATCTGACGCTCCTCGACCGGGAGCTGCGCCGGCACCGCGCGGCCTCCCTGTCCCGCTATCTGGAGAACGTGCCGCTGTGCGTGCTCGATCCCCGGGTGCTGGACAAGCAGTTGGACCGCTACCGCAAGGGCCGCCGCACGCTGTCGGATCTGTGCCGGCAGTACGAGGTGGTACTGGACGGCGCGCATGACGCGGCTGCGGACGCGCTGGCGGCGCTGGAGGTGACCCGGGCGGTGGGCCGGCGGTTCGCCTCCCGGATGGAGCGGCTGTCGGCGGCGGAGCTGCACACCCTCCAGGCGGTCTGGCACGCCTCGCAGGCACGGGGGCTCCAGGCGTGGTTCGCCCGCAGCGGTACGCCGGAGCCGGTGGACCCCGCGTGGCCGCTGCGGCCCGAACTGCCCGCCGCGGCCTGATCCGTACCGTCCGTACGGGCTCTGCGCGCCCCGGGCCCGTACGACCTCACGGGGCGCGGGGGCGCCCGGGCTCCGGGGCCGGGGCGCCGGACGCCCGGCGCGGCGGCCATGAAGAAGGCCGGTCCGTCGATGACGGACCGGCCTTTCCCGGTGGGCGATACTGGGTTCGAACCAGTGACCTCTTCGGTGTGAACGAAGCGCTCTCCCACTGAGCTAATCGCCCGGGAACGGACTGAACCATACAGGTCCGGGCGGCCCCTCTTCAAATCTCCTTCCGCCGGTTCCCCTCCCGCAGACGGGCGTCGATACCGCGCAGCCCGGCGCGCATCATGGCGGTGTGGTTGGCGCGGAAGAGGGGACGGCAGGGTAGGGCGAGCCGTCGCATGAGAGGTCTGCGGACCACGACCTCCTGGTCGTAGACGGCCCGGGTGCCCCGCCCGCCCCCGCCGACGCTCCAGCGGGCCCAGCCCTCCAGATCGCCCTCCAGCGCGACTTCGAGGACGCGGGCCACGGGGTCACGCCGTACCGCGCGGGCGGTGACCCGCAGTTCGTACGGGAGGAAGGAGCGGAAGCGCGCTGTTCCGCTGTCCTCACCGTCGGCGGTGACCGAGCGGACCTGCGGCCACCAGGAGGGGTAGTCCTCGGCGTGTGCGAGGACGTCGTAGACGGCGTCGGGGCGGGCGGTCAGATCCCAGACGGTGTGGAAGCGGTAGCGGCACCAGTCCATGACCCAAGTCTGCGCGCCCCGGGACGGGAAGCCGGATACTCAGACCCGAACTGAGTATCCGCGCCCATGCCGGGCCGTGTGGCCGCCGCCACACTCCGAGCATGACGAACGTGCCGCCGCTGCCGTCGCCCGCCGAGGAACTGGTGATCCTCGACCGCGAACTGAGCCGACTGGACGCGCGCCGCAGCCAGTTGCTCGCGCGCCGGGCCTGGCTGCTCTCCGTGCTGCATCCGCCGGTGGGGGCCTCCGCGCCCGCCGCGGCGTCCGCGGCGCCGTCCGGCGGGCGACCCCCCGAGACCTCCCCGCCGAGCGTGCAGAATCTTCTGCTCATCCTCGGCGGGGTGCTGCTCACCATCGCGGCGATCGCGTTCACGCTGGTCAGCTGGGGGTCCCTGGGGATCGGCGGACGCAGTGCCGTCCTCGGCACGGTGACGGTGGCCACGCTGGCGGCACCGGTCGCGCTGCTGCGGCGGCGGCTCTCCTCCACGGCGGAGGCGGTGGCGGGGCTCGGTCTGGTGCTGACGGTGCTGGACGCGTATGCGCTGCACCGGGTGGCGCTGCCCGGGACCGAGGACGCGGCGTACGCGGCCTGGGCCTCGGCGGTGCTGGCGGCGCTGTGGGCGGCGTACGGAACCCTCCTGGGAGGGTTGCGGCTCCCGCTGCCGGTGGCGATGACGGCGGCGCAGCTTCCGCTGGTCTTGTGGGTGGCCACGGGGAGGGTCGACGCGATCCCGCTGGAGTGGGCGCTGCTGGCGACGGCGGCGTTCGATGTCGCGGTCGCGGTGCAGGCGCGGAACACCGGCGTACGGGTGATCGCCGCGGCGGGTGCCTCGGTGGCGGGATCCGGAGCGCTGCTGGTGGGTCTGCTCCAGTCCGCGGTGGCCGAGGCTCCGTCCGACGCGCTGTGGCCCGCGGTGCTGCTCGCGGCGGCCGCGGCCGTGGCCCTGTTCGCGGCCTGGCGCGCGCCGTCGGCGGCCCCGGTCGCCTCGGTGGTGGCGGGCCTCTCGCTGATCGCCGGAGTCGGCGGGGTGGTCCGTGAGGTGCTTCCGGGCGGCTGGGCGGGTCCGGCGTATCTGCTGTGCGCCGTGGCCCTGCTGCTCGCCGTCCGGTCCCCTTCGGTGACGAGGGCGCTGCCGCGCCGGGTGGCGCCGGGTCTGACGGGGGCGTCGGCCTCGGTCCAGGCCCTGGCGGCCCTCTCGGCGCTGCCCGTCGTCGTGCTCACCCTGACGAGCCCGGTGACCGCCCTCCTGGACACCTGGCCGGACCGGCCGTCCGGCGCCCGGGAGGCGCTGGGTCTCCCGGGCGTGGCACCGGCCGCCGCTGCGGTCGTGCTGCTGACGGTGGCGGCCGTCCTGGCGCTGTACGCGCGGCGGGCGGCCGGCACCGCGCCGCCGGCCGGGGCCCCTGCGGACGCCGGACCGGGCCCTGACGCCGGCACCGACGCGACGGGAGCACCCGCGCCGGAGAAGGCAGGTCCCGCCTCCTCCGTGCCGGATGCCGAGGGCTCCGGGGCGGACGGGGTCCCCGGTGTCCCGGCGGCCGGCGGCGCGGAGCCCTCCGCCGCCCCGGCTGGCGGGTGGGGCGTCTGGGCCCCGCCCACGCACCGCCCGGGGGGTCTCTCCGCGGCGGCCCGGCGGAACGCGGCCGGTGCCACGGCGCTCGGGCTCGTGTGGTCCGCGCTGACCGTTCTCCCGTTCGCGGCCGGGTCCGGCCACACCGCGTCCGTGGCATTCGGACTGCTGCTCACCCTGGCCGTCCTCGCCCCGACCGTCCGCCCCGGGTGGGCCGCACAGCACGCACCGGCCGCGGTCGGTACCGCGCTGGGCTGTGCGCTTACGGGGGCCCTGAGCGTCGGGGCGCTGTCGCTGGCGACGCTTCCGGCGACGTTCACCGTGCTCGGAACCCTGATGGTGGCGCTGACGGCCGCGGCGGCCGTCTCCCGCGCCGGTCACGCCGTCCGCGCCGTCACCGCCTGCGCCGCCGTCGTCTTCGGGACCTGGCTGGTGATCGCCGCGTGCGACGCGGCGGGGCTGGAGGCACACCGGACGGGCCCGGTGCTGCTCATCGTGCCCGCGGCGGTGGCCGTGGTCGCCGCCCGGCTGGGACGGAGCCCGCTGGCGGTGCCGCTGGAGGGTGCGGCGTCCGCCGCCGGACTGTCGGCCGTCCTGTTCGCCGCCGGCCACCCGCCGGCCCTCGCCCTCGTACTCGCGCTGGGCGGGGTGATCGCGGCGGGCACGGCGATCCGTCCGGAGCGGCGCCCGGTGGCCGCGTACACCGCGTCGGGGCTCTTCCTGGCAGCGACCTGGGTACGGCTCGCGGCCTCGGGTGTGACGGTCCCGGAGGCGTACACGCTGCCGGTGACCTTGCTCGCCCTGGCCGTCGGTCTGCTGCGCCGCCGCCGCGACGGCGACGTGTCGTCGTGGACGGCGTACGGCCCCGGTCTCGCCGCGACCCTCCTCCCGAGCCTCCACACGGCCTGGGGAGACGCGCACTGGCAGCGTCCGCTGCTGCTGGGGCTGGCCGCGCTCGCGGTGACGCTCATCGGGGCCCGGCTGCGGCTCCAGGCACTGCTGGTCCTCGGCGGTGCGGTGCTGGCGCTGGACACGCTGCACGAACTGGCGCCCTATGTGGTCCAGGTCGTGGGCGCGCTTCCCCGCTGGCTGCCGCCCGCCCTGGCCGGACTGCTGCTCCTGGGCATCGGAGCGACCTACGAGCAGCGCATGAGGGACGCCCGCAGACTGCGCGAGAGCATCGGCCGAATGCACTGATCCCGGCCCTGCGGCAGCGCGGCGCACCGGGGGACGTACGGGGAAGCGGAAGCACGGAAAAGCGGGCCGGTCCGCCTGATGAGCGAACCGGCCCGCCGTGATGCCCGTGGGCGATACTGGGATCGAACCAGTGACCTCTTCGGTGTGAACGAAGCGCTCTCCCGCTGAGCTAATCGCCCGGGAACGCGTCGACAACATTACCCCATGTCAGCGAGGGCTCCCGACCCGTTATCGGCTACTCGTCGATCTTCCAGGGCATGGTGAGACCGAACTTCCAGAGGTAGACCGCCGCCAGCACCGCGCAGATCACCACACCCGTGGTGGTGAGGATGATGTTCCGCCGCCGCACCCGGGGGTCGAGCGCGCGCTGCGCCGCCTCGGTGACCTTGCGTTTGGTCCAGCGCAGCACCAGCTGCGCCCAGACGAACTCGGTCGCCCAGATCGCCATACCGCCGAAGATCACGAACCAGCCCGGGCCCGGCAGCACCAGCATCGCCACGCCCGCGCCCACCACCGCGAGACCGACCAGGAAGACCCCGACCTGCCAGCTCAGATGCAGCGGCCTGGAGCGCTTGACGAAGTGGGGCGCCCGCGATCCGAGCGGCTTCTCCGGAGTCGCGGAGGTGTCGTCCCCGCCCCCGTCGGCCGCCTGCCCCCGGACGTCCCCTCCCTGCTCCCCCGTCATGGTGTCCCCTGCCGTCGCTTCCCCCGTCGTGGCCGCCCCCGGCGCGGGGGCGGGGGCCGTTGCCGCGAGGGCCTCCCCCCGCTCACTCTCCGCATTCATGGAGGCAAACCTACCGGATTGAAGCACGTCACCGGAATGGCGGTATAACACAAAGTAATGCACCGCCGTACGAGCGACATGAAGGATCACAAAACGGTCAGAGGGGTTTACAACGGCACCGTAGGTGGCATGTCGATTTCGCCGACGTGCGAATCCCCGAGCGCACACTGAGCGAAAGGCCCTGGCGCTTATGAACACCACGGTCAGCTGCGAGCTGCACCTGCGCCTCGTTGTATCGAGCGAGTCCTCACTGCCTGTACCCGCGGGCCTGCGGTATGACACGGCCGATCCCTATGCCGTGCACGCCACCTTCCACACCGGAGCCGAAGAGACGGTCGAATGGGTCTTCGCCCGCGACCTTCTCGCCGAGGGGCTGCACCGGCCCACCGGCACCGGCGACGTCAGAGTCTGGCCGTCCCGCAGCCACGGCCAGGGCGTCGTCTGCATCGCGCTGAGTTCCCCGGAGGGTGAAGCCCTGCTCGAGGCCCCGGCGCGGGCCCTGGAGTCGTTCCTGAAGAGGACCGACGCGGCCGTGCCGCCCGGCACCGAGCACCGTCACTTCGATCTCGACACGGAACTCTCGCACATCCTGGCCGAGAGCTGAGCCAGGCGGAGAGCTGCACGGCGCCGTCCGACTCGGGGAGACGGCGCCGCGCGGACAATCACATACGGAGGACATCGGCGCCGGCACCGCGTATTCACACGGTGACGGCGCCGATCCGTGTCGTGGCGAGCCGCTAGAGTCAGCGCAATTCGGCGGGCACCGGCCCGCAGCAGTCCATGGAGTGAATCGTGCTGATCCCCCACGACACCAAATTCGCCCTCGACATGGTCGTCGACCTGGTGAACACGGCACCGGAGCACGACCGCGCCGACGGACTGGCGGATATCGCCGCGCTGAACGAATTCGTCAGCGCGCACAGGATCAGCGACGTGAGCCGGCTGGGCACCCGGGATCTGCGGGCCGTCCAGGGCGTACGCGACCGTTTCTCGGAGATCTTCGCGGCACCCGAGACCAGGGTGGCGGCGGAGCTCCTGAACGAGCTGGTCGCCTCGGCGGGCACCACCCCCCAGCTGACCGACCACGACGGCTACGACTGGCATGTGCACTACTTCGCGCCGGGCGCCTCGGTGGCCGACCATGTCGCCGCCGACGGAGGGATGGCACTCGCCTTCATCGTCGTCGCGGGCGAGCGGGAGCGGCTGCGGCGCTGTGAGGCACCGGACTGCGGCCGGGCCTTCGTCGATCTCTCCCGCAACCGCTCCCGCCGCTACTGCGACAGCCGTACGTGCGGCAACCGGCTCCATGTCGCGGCGTACCGGGCGCGCCGCAGGGAGGCGGCGGGCTGAGTCCGGCCGGGGCGCACGGCCGGACGGGACCGGGGCGTCCCGCGCCGCCCACCACCACGGGATCCATGCCCGTCACAACAGGAACAGATCGTGGACGGCGGCCATGAGCAGCAGCACGCCGATGACCGTCAGGAAGATCATCAAAGGCGGCTGGGAGAGCGCGAAGAGGCACCCTCGCGGCTCCTTCGTCGGTGCGGGGGTCTCGCCCCGGGAGGTATCGAGCATCTCGGGGTGATCATGACGCAGACCGGGCCCCGATGATCGCCCAACACACATGGCGGCAGCGGGAGTTCCCGCGATCACGACCCCTGTCTCACCTGCTGAGAAGGTCAGATGCCGTGCTTCTTCAGGATCGCCTCGATGTCGCTGAAATCGTCGCCCGCGCCGCTGCCCGACGCCTTGGGGCGCGGGGCGGGGCGTGCCGCCGGGCGGGCGCTTCCCCCGAGCGAGGGCGCGGAGGCCGCCGGGGCCACGGCGTCGCGCTGTGCGGCCTTGGCCGCCTTGCGGTCCTTCCGGCCGGCAATACCCGAGCGCCGCTCGACGGCGCGGGTGGTCATGAACAGCAGCCATGAGCCGCCCAGCAGCCCGAAGCCGATCCATGCGGTCGGGCTGAACGCGGTGTCGACGGCCCATGCGACGGCGCCGGTGAGGACCAGGCCGATCGGGATCAGCGAGTAGGCGGCGATCCGGGTGGCGGTGAGAAATCTCCGGCGGTACGCCGTGATCGCGGCGATGCCCAGGCCCGCCGCGGACACCGCGGAGCAAATGGTCTCGGCAATCATCCGGTCCTCCAGCCTTCGGCGGGCATGAGCGCTTACGTCCCTTCCATCCTGCACCGGAGGAGGGGGTGGGGGCCATGGTGGCGTACGGCCTCCCGGAGATCTCCGGGAGATCTCGGGGGCGCCGTCATCCCCAGGTCCCGGTCGGCGGCGGCCCCGCGAACCCTCCCGGCCGCCCGCGTGAGGCCGGGAACTGGGAGACTGGCCGCATGAGCGACTCCACCCCCGCCCGCCCCGCCGCGCCCCTCGTCCTGGACGTCTGGTGCGAACTCCAGTGTCCCGACTGTCTCACCGCCCTCGGTGATGTGCGGGCCCTGCACGAGCGCTACGGCGACCGTCTGGAGATCCGGCTGCGGCACTTCCCGCTGGAGAAGCACGCCCACGCCTTCGCCGCGGCCCAGGCAGCCGAGGAGGCCGCCGGGCAGGGCAAGGGCTGGCCGTACGCCGAGGCGGTCCTCGGGCGGGTCGGGGACCTGCCCGGGGGCGGCGAGAAGGTGCTGCTGGAGGTGGCGCGCGAACTGGGCCTGGACGCCGACGAGTTCGAGACCGCTCTGATCGACGGCCGGCACACCCTGGCCGTCGACGCGGACCACGCCGAGGGCAAGGCGATCGGCGTCACCGGCACCCCCACGTATGTGATCGGCGGTGAACGCCTCGACGGCGGCAAGAGCCAGGAGGGACTGCGGGCCAGGATCGAGGAGATCGCCGACCGGCTGCTGGCGGGCTGAGCCCGGCCGGGGCCCGGTCTTCGGCATTCTCCCGGGCCCTGCCGTATCCGGGGGCCCGTGCCGGGCCCCCGGATACGGCAGGGCCCGTCCGGGGTCTTGGGCTCCCCACCGTACGTACGGAGACGGCCCCTCCCTCGGCTCGGCGGCTCCCCGGGACGACGTCCCGGGTGCGTGCGTCGCCCCGCCCCCGCTTCGTACCGCTCCGCCCGACCGTGTTCAGAGCAGTTGCTTGACGGAGTGGACGACCGTCGTCCGGTAGCCGAGCGACTCATAGAGCCGGAGTGCGGGAGTGTTGCCCGCGAAGACGTGGAGTCCGATGAGGTCCGTACCGCTCTCCCGTGCCCCGCGCTCGGCCCGGAGCATCAGGGCACGTCCGTAGCCGTGCCCGCGCCGGCCCTCACCGACCTCGACGTCGTACACATACGCGCCCGGCTCTCCCGGGCGGACCTCGTTCTGCCCGAGGAGGAGGCGGCCGACGACCTCGCCCCGGTGGACCAGAACCTCCGACCGTCCGCCGGGCGAGGCGAGGATGGCCCGGTGATCGGCCTCGGCCTTGGCATGCGCGTCGGCGGCCGGGAGCCCGCGCTCGGTCCAGTCGCGCGCGTACCTCTCCACCGCCGCCGCCCACCACTCCTGGAACTCCGGCCCGGTCATGGGCCGGGCCTCCGTGCCCGGCGGCAGGGCGGGTGGCTCCGCGTCGAGGGTCTTGAGCATATTGCGGCCGAGTTCGGTGTAGCCGAGCACGGTCGCCAGCCGGGTGGCCTCGGCGGCCTCCGGTGGTACAGACACCTTGATCCGCCGGCAGCCCCAGCCGCGCAGGACCTCCTCGGCGGCGAGCGCGGCGACGGTCCCTCTGCCCCGCCGCCGGTCGGCCGGATCGATCCGCAGCGAGCGCACCGTCCCCGCGCCGGCGCCGAAGGCGGGGAGGGTCGCGATCTCGATCGCGCCCACGGGACGGCTGTTGACGCAGACCTCGTAGGCGCGCGACTGCCCGCCGTCCGCCTCGCGCTGAAGCGGCCCGGTCGGCCGCAGAGTGGTGGTCATCAGGGGTGTTGTACCCACTCGCGCGCCGGTCCGTCACCCGCTTTTGCGGGCTTCCGGCCGCCCGCGCCCCGGGGCGGCCGGGCCCACGGGCTCCATGGCCGGGCCGGTCCTACGGCATCCCCGGGTCGGGGTCGGCCGCGGCGCGCTCCTCGAAGACCCGCATCGCCTTGGTGGTCACCGGCCCCGGCGCACCCGCGAGCTCCCGGTCGTCGACCCGGTGGACGGCCTGCACATCCCGGAGGCTGGAGGTCACGAAGACCTCGTCGGCCCGCTCCAGCACGTCGAACGGCAGCTCCGTCTCCCTGGCCCCGGCCCATGCCACCGTGAGGGCACGGGTGATGCCGGCGAGACAGCCGGAGGACACGGGCGGAGTGTGCAGCTCACCGTCGAGGACGACGAAGACATTGGAGCCGGTGCCCTCGCAGAGCTGCCCGACGGTGTTGGCGAAAAGCGCCTCGGACGCGCCCCGCGCGGTTGCACCGGCGAGCGCGACGACGTTCTCCGCGTACGAGGTCGTCTTCAGACCCGCCAGGACTCCGCGCTCATTGCGGGTCCAGGGCACGGTGATCACGGCGGTGGTGTCGGGACGGGGGCCGGTGGGGCCGAGGGCGACGACCAGGGTCGGACCGTCGGTGCCGCGGTCCGAGCCGAGCGGGGAGAGCCCGCCGGTGTAGGTGATCCGCAGCCGTCCCCGTTCCATGGGGTTGGCCTCCAGCACGGCGGCGCAGGCGCGGCGGACCTCGTCGTGGTCCGGGTCGGGCAGACCGAGGCCGCGGGCGGAGCGCGTCAGCCGTTCGAGGTGGAGGGTGAGGGCGAATGGCTGTCCGCTGACGGCCTTGAGCGTCTCGAAGACGCCGTCGCCGACCGTGAGGCCGTGATCGAACACCGACACCCGGGCGTCGTCGGCGTCCCGGAGTCCTCCGTTGACCCAGAGCTTCATCTGGCTGGTCCTTCCGCGCTGATCGCTCGTTACGCCGTGGCACGGGCCGGTTCCCCGTGCCACGGGTGCGTTCCACCGTCCCTGCCCGACGCTACAGCGAGGAGCCTGGACGCCTTGAGTTCGGTCTCGTCCCACTCACGGTCGGGGTCGGAACCCCAGGTGATCCCGGCGCCCGTACCGAATCTCAGGACCGGGCCGGCGGGCTGCGTACGGTCGATCCAGAACGTCCGTATCCCCACGGCCAGCTCACCGGTGCGGCGGTCGGCGTCGACCCAGCCGATGCCTCCGCAGTACGGTCCGCGGGGGGCCGTCTCCAGTGCTTCGATGATCTTCAGGGCGCTGGACTTGGGCGCTCCGGTGACCGAGCCGGGCGGGAAAGTGGCGTCGAGGAGGTGCCGCCAGCCCTCCTTGGGGCCGAGTTCCCCGCGTACGGTCGAGACCAGATGCACCAGTCCGGGATGGGCCTCGACCGCGCACAGCCGCGGCACGGTGACCGTGCCGGTGGCGCAGACCCGTCCCAGGTCGTTGCGGACGAGGTCCACGATCATGACGTTCTCGGCGTGGTCCTTCTCCAGCAGATCGGCCGGGGTGCGGCCGGTGCCCTTGATCGGCCCGGACTCGACGGTCGTGCCGCTGCGGCGCAGATACAGCTCCGGGGACGCGGTGGCGATCTCCACGCCCCGGCCCGGCAGACGGATCGTGCCGGCGTACGGTGCGGGGTTGCCGCGCGCGAGCAGGGAGGTGAGCGCGTCCACATCGGCCGAGTCCGGATCGGGCAGCGGTGCGCTCAGCACCCGGCAGAGATTGGCCTGGTAGACCTCGCCCGCCGCGATGTGCTCCCGGATCCGGCGGACACCCGCGATGTATTCGTCCCGGTTCAGCGACGACCTCCACCGTCCCGCCTCCGGTCCGTGCCACCGCCCCGGTACGGGCGCGGGCACCGGCTCCGTACGGACATCGCCGAAGCGCGCACACGTCAGACCGCCCTCGAAGTCGGCGGCAACGGCCCAGAAGCCCGCGGAGTCGAGGGCCTCGGGATCACTGGTGACATCCCTGAGGTCGGTGGCGATCAGTTGCCCGAAGCGGGCCAGCGGGGCAAGGCGGTGCACATCTGTGAGTCTATGACCGGCGGGGATGAGAGGACGATGGGTACCGGCCGGGTGGCGGACGCGCCGGTCAGGGGCTCACCGGGGTGTCCGGCCGGCCACTGCGGCGCGAACACAACCCAGCACGCTGCGGAAACGTGTTTTTGTGCTGGCCCGGTAATCCGCTAGAGTTCAACACGTCGCCGGGACGCTCAAGCGGTCCGGAAACGACAAGCGGACGTGGCTCAGTTGGTAGAGCATCACCTTGCCAAGGTGAGGGTCGCGAGTTCGAATCTCGTCGTCCGCTCGAAGTGGGGGTTCTCTCCGAATCCCCGCACTCCGGGTGGAGTGGCCGAGAGGCGAGGCAACGGCCTGCAAAGCCGTCTACACGGGTTCAAATCCCGTCTCCACCTCCAAGGACGATTAGCTCAGCGGGAGAGCGCTTCCCTGACACGGAAGAGGTCACTGGTTCAATCCCAGTATCGTCCACTGGATCCGCGAGGATCCGCCCCCGGCCGTCGGCAGGGGAACCCGGCGCGATTAGCTCAGCGGGAGAGCGCTTCCCTGACACGGAAGAGGTCACTGGTTCAATCCCAGTATCGCGCACGCGTACGCACCATCCGCAGGACACGGGTTCGCCCGTGGTACTGATCCCGCGCGATTAGCTCAGCGGGAGAGCGCTTCCCTGACACGGAAGAGGTCACTGGTTCAATCCCAGTATCGCGCACCACCGGGAGCCCCGGCCGTCGAGACGGCCGGGGCTCTGGGCCGTCCGGAGTTCCGCTGCTCTCCGTGCCGTGCTGCGTCGTTCCGCGTCGGCGGATCCTCCGGTTCGGCAGCCGCGCGGGCGGAATCCTCTCAGCCGGATTCCGCCCGGCGGGGCATACGGTCAGGAGGAGAAGAGCATCCGGCCGAAGCCCTTGTTGCGGTAGTGGCCGCCGTGGTGTCCGTGGTGTCCGCCGTGGTGCTGCGCACCCCACGCGGGGGCGGAAGCGGCCGGGTACGCCTGAGGGGCCGGCGGTGCGGGCGGGGCCTGCTGAGTCCACTGCGACTCCAGGCGGGTCAGAGCCTCCAGCTCGCCGTAGTCGAGGAATATCCCCCGGCAGCCGCTGCACTGTTCGATCTGGACACCGTTGCGGTTGTACGTGTGCATCGCTGCATGGCACTTCGGACACTGCATCGTGGGTTCAGCTCCTACCCGTTCGTCGTCGCCGCCGGGGGGCTCACCCGGCGGACCACAGCAGCCTACGACGGAGGACGGAACTCCAACTCGTCCGGGAGCCCGGCAATTCGGGCACATGTGTCGAGTACGGCCTGCTCCACCTCATCCGGTTCGCGACCCTGCGCGGCGGCCTTCGCGAGAGACAGCGCGGCGGTCTGGATCGTCAGGGCCCGTGCGGGAACATCCAGTTGGGGCCAGGGGTCGGCGGGTGCCGCCGGGGTGCCCGTGAGCGCGGGGCCGTTCGCCGCACGGTAGGCGCCGAGGAACCGTTCCCAGACCTCCGGGGGAAGCAGACCGGCCGCGTACCAGGCGGCGGGGCGCGCCAGATCCCACGCCGGGTCGCCGAGCCCGAGGTCGTCGACGTCGATCAGCAGCCAGGGGCCGCCCGGATCGGGGTGGCGTACGAGCTGGCCCAGGTGCAGATCGCCGTGGCAGAGGGCGGCCCTGCGTGCGGGGGCCTCTCCCCTGGCCCAGGCAGGAAGGCGGGCCCAGGCCCGCTCGACCGCGGGCACGGCCGGGTGCGCCCCGGCCGTGGCCCTCATCCGGGCGACGGCCCTGGCCGCCTTGGCGGGGCCGCGCATGGGCGGGATCGGGCCCGGCAGGCCGTCCGGTTCGATGGAGTGCAGCCGCGCGAGCAGTGTCGCGGCCTCCTCCCAGGGGGCGGCGTCCGGGTCGTCCGGGTCCACGGGCCTGCCGTACGGCCAGGCGGTGACGGGCCGGCCGGACCCGTCCGGCACCGGCGCCGCCAGCGGCGGGAGCAGGATCCCGCCGAGGCTGGGGTGACGGGCGACGGCGAGGCGCGCCCGGTGGCCATGGGGGTCCGTCGCGGGGTCGTGCGCCTTGGCTACGGCGGGTCCATGGCGTACGACGATGCCGTCGTCCTGCGCCGCGAGGACGACGGCGTCCCGGCCGCAGCCGTCGCAGGGGGCGCCCGGGGTGCGGTCGTGGTGGGCGGCCCGGCGGGCGACATCGGCGAGCAGGTCTATGACGGTGGCGGTCATGGGTCTCCCATGGCGGGACGGCTGGCGGAGCCATTGTGGCGCCTGGGGTGGTTCGAGTGCGCGGGGAGCCCGGAGGCGGGCCCTTTCGGTGCGTGCGCCTCTGACCGTGGCCGTACGCCGCGTGAGCCTTCGTCCTCGAACGCCGGACGGGCTGCGAATGCCGGCCCACGCCCCCAGACCGGGGCGGGCCCTCCCGGAGCACAGCCCCCAAGGCCGTCGCCGCGCGCCACCTGGACCCACGTCCTCAAACGCCGGACGGGCTGGAATTGCCGGCCCACCCCTCGAACGCCCGACGGAGCGCGGGCAGCGGGGCGTGGACGCGCAAAGGCCGGTCAGCTCCCCAGCTGACCGGCCGTTGCTGCCGTCCGCCGCACCCCCGTCCCCACGGGGTTATGGCCGGATGTCCCCGACCCGGACCGCTCTTCCGGGCCCGGGGCGCCGCTCAGCGCCCCAGCATCACGCCCACGGACGACGCCTGTGTCACTACTGCGTCCCAGCCTCCGAAGAAGAAGAGCAGCAGTGCCGCCAGGGGAAGAACCATCGCCGTCGCCACCAGAGGGTGGCGCTGACCGGACCGGCGGCCGCCGAACGCGACGGTAGCCTTGCGTCCCTGCGTGCGGATCATCGTCCGCGTTGCCGTGTCCGCCATGGTTCCTCTCCTGTTCGTGTAGACAGCGGCGGGTGTCTGACCTCGGGGGACGAGTGCTGCACCCGCCGCTTGACCACAACTTTAGGTTTCCGGGGGGCACCCGGACGTCATGCCCGCGTACCGAATCCCGGGCCTCCCGGAGGATGAGCCGACGCCTCCGGGCGTACTCCCCTGGGTGGAGACGGGGTCCGGGGACTTGGGGGTTTCCCTGAGGTGCGGCCCCCGGTGGAGCCGCGGCCGGCGGGCCTGGACGCAAAACCTCACGTGGGGGCGGGAAAACGGCGGCGGCCCTGCCCGGTGCGGCGGGAGCCGGCCCTCACGGGTGACTTCCCTCACGTCCACCGGCCTGGTGCCCGCCCCCGCCCGTACTCCCGGCCCTGCCCGGCTTGCCACGACTTCGTCCGTACGCCTGAAGTGGCCCCGGTTCGGCCCTCCCTCCGGTTGGCCCGCTCCCGGGGATCCAAAACCCCTTGCGCGCCGATCGGTTGGGGGTCCAGGGGCGCCCCGTGGAGTGGACCGGGCGCGTTCCGGGCCCTCTTCACCGTCCTCGCACTGCACTCACAATCGATCCACCCGTGAGGGCGCGGCCTCTGAGCGCACCGGGGCGGGTGTACGTAAGCTGTGGCACGTCAAAACGGACGGTCGGCCAGGGGCCGGCCGGGCAAGCGGGGTGGGGCCTCCCCACCGTGAGATATGGGGTGGGGCCCTCCCCACCGTAGGCAGGGGACGGACAATGGCGATGATGCGGCTCCGGCGCGAGGATCCGCGTGTCGTCGGCTCGTTCAGAATCCACCGGCGGCTCGGCGCCGGCGGGATGGGCGTCGTCTATCTGGGCTCCGACCGTCGTGGCCAGCGCGTCGCGCTGAAGGTGATCCGGCCGGACCTCGCGGAGGACCAGGAGTTCCGGTCCCGTTTCGCGCGCGAGGTGTCGGCCGCTCGGCGTATCCGCGGCGGCTGTACGGCCCGGCTGGTGGCCGCCGATCTGGAAGCCGAGAGGCCCTGGTTCGCCACCCAGTACGTGCCGGGCCCCTCCCTGCACGACAAGGTCGCCGAGGAGGGCGTGCTCCGGGCCGCCGAGGTGGCCTCGATCGGTGCCGCGCTGTCCGAGGGGCTGGTGGCGGTGCACGAGGCCGGTGTGGTCCACCGGGATCTGAAGCCGTCGAACATCCTCCTCTCCCCCAAGGGCCCCCGCATCATCGACTTCGGCATCGCGTGGGCAACCGGCGCGAGCACACTCACTCATGTGGGTACGGCGGTGGGCTCCCCCGGTTTCCTCGCGCCCGAGCAGGTGCGCGGGATCGCGGTCACCCCGGCGACCGACGTCTTCGCGCTGGGCGCGACCCTGGCGTACGCGGCGACCGCGGACTCCCCCTTCGGGCACGGCGGTTCGGAGGTCATGCTGTACCGGGTGGTCCATGAGGAGCCTCATCTCCAGGGCGTACCGGACGCGCTGGCTCCACTGCTGCGGGCCTGTCTGGCGAAGGACCCCGAGGAGCGTCCCAGCACCCTCCAGCTCTCGATGCGGCTCAAGGAGATCGCCGCGCGCGAGGCACAGGGCCTGTCCGAGGCCCGGCCGCCCGCCCAGCGGGACCGGGTCGAGGCCGACCGGCCGACATCGCGCTACCCGGAGCGCCAGGAGCGTACGGAGCGGATGACCCGCCCCCCACGGAGCGGACGCACGGACCGGGCCGAGCGCACGGAACGGGCCGACCGCGCCGACCGCCGTACGGCCGGGGGTTCCGGTCCCCGTCCGGGGCCCGCGCGCACCGGGGCCTCGCGCCCCCAGCCCTCGCGCGGCTCCTCCCGTACGAGCGGACGCCAGGGCACCCGGCCCGGTGTCCGTACGACGTCGACGGGGCGGCGGCCCGCCAATCCGAGGCTGCTGCGGCAGCGGATCATCGTCTTCATCGTGGTGACGCTGATCGTGGCGCTCGGCATCGCCGCGGCGCAGCAGTTGTAGCCGCGTCCACCGCCCGCCCGTCCGCCTCTCCTTGGGACACCCCCTTGGGACACCCTTCCTCGGGACACCCCTCCTTGGGACACCCCTCCTTGGGACACCCCTCCGCCAACCGGCCTTCTCCCAAAGGGCGTTGTGCACTCCCGCAGTCTGCCGGGACCTCCGGCTTGACGTACCTGGCGACGCCAGTAAGTGTATGTTGCACAAAGATCGACTCGGGTGAAGGAAGCGCTGGGAGACCATGGGGCGAAGCAAGATCCAGGACGAGGGGGAGGTCATCCGGTGGTTCCAGGAGGGCAGGACCTACGCCTGGATGGTCGAGGAGTACAGGCGCAAGTACAACATCGAGACGGTTCCGTCGATGTGGGGCAACTTCCGCCAGCGCAGGGGGCTGGACCGCCGGATCACCCGTGACGACGACCTCATCCCCTGGTTTGTGAAGGAGGAGCACCGCTGGCTGTATCCGCTGGCGATGCTGCGGGTCGAGGCCAGACGGCGCGACGGCCGGACGCTCACGGAGAACGACCGGTCCCGGCTGACCTCGTGGCGCGAGATGCTCACGGCGCAGAACACGGTCGTGCACTACGACCCCGACACCGAGGAGGGGTTCTTCTACGTTCCGCGCCGCGCGGACGACGTCGACCTCATCCGCCGGCCGGAGCGGAAGACCACACCCCGGCGCAGGGCCGACTGAGAATCCGTCCGGCCTGACCGGTGCCGGCTCCCGACGCCGGAACCGGATGTTCACTGAGGGGGCGGGCCGGGTGCCCCGGCTGAGCGGGACCAGGCCGCGCCCCGGCTGGGCCAGGGCGCGCCGCCGGGTCCGGCGGTACGCGGGAGCTCGCCGGACGGGCCGTTCCTCCGCCCCGGAAGCGCGGTTCGGGGCGCGGCGCCCGCGACACCGCGAGTGCCGGCTCGGGACGCCTCGCCGGGTCAGGTGCGGGTGGCGTAGAACGCGACGGCCGACGCCGCCGCGACATTCAGGGAGTCCACCCCGGCCGCCATCGGAATGCGCACCCATTCGTCGGCCGCCCGGAGCGCGTCCGTGGACAGCCCCTCGCCCTCGGTGCCGAGCATCAGGGCCAGCTTCTCGATCCGGCGGGCGGCCAGTTCGTCGATGCTGATCGAGTTCTCGGCGAGGCAGAGCGCGGCGGTCGTGAAGCCGTGCTGCCGGAACAGCTCCGCGTCCTCGGGCCAGGACTCCAGCCGTGTCCAGGGTACGGAGAAGACCGCGCCCATCGAGACCTTGACCGATCTCCGGTACAGCGGATCGGCGCAGCGCGGGGTGAGAAAGACGGAGTCGATCCCGAGGGCAGCGGCGTTCCTGAAGGCGGCTCCCATATTGGCGTGGTCGACGATGTCCTCGAAGATCACGACGCGCCGTCCCGCGCGGTGCGCCAGCAGCTCTCCGGCGGTCGGCAGCGGCTTGCGCTGCATGGAGGCGAGGGCTCCGCGGTGGACGTGGTAGCCGGTGACCCGCTCGGCGAGGTCGGGGCTCACCGCGTACACCGGCGCGGGCAGCTCGTCGATGACGTCCTTCATGACGTCGACCCACTTCGCGGACAGCAGCATCGACCGCATCTCGTAACCGGCGTCCCTGGCCCGCCTGATGACCTTCTCGCCCTCGGCGATGAACAGGCCCTCGGCGGGTTCACGCTTGCGGCGCAGCTCGACGTCGGTCAGACCGGTGTAGTCGCTCAGCCTGGGGTCGTCGGGGTCTTCGACAGTGATGAGATCAGCCACAGGGCGATACTGCCTTCTCCTGGGTGTGGTGCCAACGCCTGGGCAGAGGTCGGCTACCCATGGTCACGCCGTCCGACGGAGACGACATCGCCGATGACGATGACCGCCGGGGGGCGTACGTCCTCGGCCGTGACCGTGGCGGCGACGGTCGCCAGGGTCGCGTCGACCCGGCGCTGGGCGGCCGTGGTGCCCTCCTGGACCAGGGCCACCGGGGTGTCCGGGCCGCGGCCGTTCGCCATCAGTGTCCGGGCGATCGCGCCGATCTTGTCGACGCCCATCAGGACGACGATGGTCCCGCGCAGGCGTCCGAGGGCCGGCCAGTCGACGAGCGACCGTTCGTCGTCCGGCGCGACATGCCCGCTGACCACGGTGAACTCATGGGCGACACCCCGGTGGGTGACCGGGATACCGGCCGCGCCGGGCACGCTGATGGAGCTGGAGATACCGGGGACGACCGTACAGGGGATGCCCGCATCGGCGAGGGCCTCCGCCTCCTCCATGCCCCGGCCGAAGACAAACGGGTCGCCGCCCTTGAGGCGTACGACCGCCCTGCCCGCCTTGGCGTGCTCGATCAGGGCGTTGTTGATGGCCTCCTGTGCCATGTACCGGCCGTACGGGATCTTCGCGGCGTCGATCACCTCCACATGCGGGGGGAGTTCATCGAGCAGATCGCGCGGGCCGAGCCGGTCGGCGATCACGACATCCGCCTCGGCGAGCAGCCGCCGGCCACGGACGGTGATCAGGTCGGGGTCGCCGGGGCCGCCGCCGACGAGGGCGACGCCGGGTGTTCTCGTACGGTGGTGGGGCGCCGCGATGGTTCCGTCGCGCAGGCCCTCGACGATCGCGTCACGCACGGCGGCGGAGCGGCGGGGGTCCCTGCCGTGCACATCGGTCGTCATCACGGCGACCGTCACCCCTTCCGAGCGGCCGGTCGCCGGGGTCCACGCGGTGGCCGCGTCGGCGTCGTCGGAGCGTACGCACCAGGTGCGGGTGCGCTCGGCCTCGGCGGAGGCACGGGCGTTGGCCCCGGAGTCCGAGGTCGCGATGAGGACGTACCAGGCGTCGGCGAGGTCGCCCTCGGCGTACGGTCGCCGCTCCCAGCGGATCTCTCCCGCGGTGGCCATGGCCTCGACGGAGGGGGTCGCGGCCGGGGAGACGAGCACGATGTCCGCGCCGGCGGCGATGAGCGCGGGCAGCCGGCGCTGGGCGACCTGGCCCCCGCCGATGACGACGACCCGCCGCCCGGAGAGCCGGAGCCCCACGGGGTAGGCGGGGTGCGGGTGCGCTGGCTCGGCCATGGTGGTGCTACTCCCTCGGGCGTACGGGTCCGGGTCCCGGTGCGATGTGGTGGGTCCGGTGTGGTGCGGCGGGCTCCGGCGGCGCTGAAGCGGCTGGTGGGGCGGTGTCCCGGGCCACTTTACGGGGCGGAGCCATGTATCGGGCCGTGCCCCCGGACACACGTCCGTCCCCGGCGCCGGACCCATGGGGAGCGGCCGCCGAACCCCGTGAACGCCCGTGCCGGGCGACGGCGGCTCCGGCTCTGTGCGTCGACCGCCATCGGCGGTGGTCTGTCCATCGGCTCTGTCCATCCGGAGGACCGGGCAGCCAGGAGAACCCGGCCGCCGGACCGGCGGGAGCCGTACGCTCCCTCTGCCCGGACCATGGGCGGACCGGCCGCCCCGGGACGACGGGCCGGGGCGGCGAACGGACGCTACTTCTCGGTGACGCCCGCGGAGTCGAAGGTCGCGACCTCGTGCATGGCCCTCGCCGCGCTCTGCACCACCGGCAGCGCCAGCAGCGCGCCCGTACCCTCGCCGAGGCGTAGGTCGAGGTCGACCAGCGGGCGCAGACCGAGCTTGTTCAGGGCCGCGACATGGCCGGGCTCGGCGCTGCGGTGGCCCGCGATGCACGCGGCCAGGGCCTCGGGGGCGATCGCACGGGCGACCAGCGCCGCGGCACCCGCGGAGACACCGTCGAGGACGACCGGTGTACGCAGGGACGCGCCGCCCAGGATGAAGCCGACCAGGGCCGCGTGCTCCAGGCCGCCGACCGCCGCGAGAACACCGACGGGGTCGGCGGGGTCGGGCTTGTGGAGTTCGAGGGCACGGCGGACGACATCGACCTTGCGGGCGTGCATCTCGTCGTTGATGCCGGTGCCACGGCCGGTGACCTCGGCCGGATCGGTGCCGGTGTACACAGAGATCAGCGCCGCCGAGACCGTCGTATTGGCGATGCCCATCTCACCGGTGAGCAGCGCCTTGTTGCCCGCCGCCACCAGGTCACGGGCGGTCTCGATGCCGACATCGATCGCGGACAGCGCCTCCTCACGGGTCAGCGCGGGGCCGGCGGTGAAGTCGGCGGTCCCGGGACGCACCTTGCGGGGCAGCAGTCCGGGCGTGGCGGGCAGATCGGACGCGACTCCGACGTCGATGACGCAGACCTCGGCCCCGACCTGGTTGGCGAAGGCGTTGCAGACGGCTCCCCCGCCGAGGAAGTTGGCGACCATCTGGCCGGTGACCTCCTGGGGCCAGGCCGTGACCCCCTGCGCGTGCACCCCGTGGTCGCCCGCGAAGACCGCGACCGCGGCGGGCTCGGGGATCGGCGGCGGACACATCCGCGAGAGCCCGCTGAGCTGCGCGGAGATGATCTCCAGCATGCCGAGGGCGCCGGCGGGCTTGGTCATCCGCTTCTGCCGCTCCCACGCCTCGCCGAGCGCCTTCGCGTCCAGCGGGCGGATATTGGTCACGGTCTCCTGGAGCAGATCGTGCGGCTCCTCGCCGGGCAGGGCACGGCGGCCGTAGGTCTCCTCGTGGACGACCCAGGACAGCGGCCGGCGCTTGGACCAGCCGGACTGCATCAGCTCGGGGTCCTCGGGGAACTCGTCGACGTATCCGACGCAGAGGTACGCCACGACCTCCAGGTGCTCCGGCAGGCCCAGGGCGCGGACCATCTCGTGCTCGTCGAAGAAGCTCACCCAGCCGACGCCGAGGCCCTCGGCCCGCGCGGCGAGCCAGAGGTTCTCGACGGCGAGCGCCGAGGAGTAGGGGGCCATCTGCGGCTGGGTGTGACGGCCGAGGGTGTGACGGCCGCCGCGCGTCGGGTCGGCGGTGACGACGATATTGACCGGGGTTTCGAGGATCGCCTCGATCTTCAGTTCCTTGAACTGCTTGGCCCTGCCCTTCGGCAGCGACTTGGCGTACGCGTCCCGCTGACGCTGCGCCAGTTCGTGCATGGTGCGCCGGGTCTCGGCGGACCGGATGACGACGAAGTCCCAGGGCTGGGAGTGGCCGACGCTGGGCGCGGTGTGCGCGGCCTCCAGGACGCGCAGCAGCACCTCGTGCGGGATGGGGTCGTCGCGGAAGCCGTTGCGGATGTCGCGGCGCTCGCGCATCACGCGCAGGACTGCTTCGCGCTCGGCGTCGTCGAAGCCGGGCGCGGGCGGCCCGGCCTCGGCCGCGATCGGCTCGGGTTCCGACCCGGGCTCGGGGGCCGGTTCCGGCGCGGGTACCGGCAGGGGAATCGGCTCGGCCTTCTCAGCGGCCTCGGCCGGTTCGGCGGCTCCCTCGGCGGCTCCGGCGCCTTCAGCGGACTGACCGGGGTCAGCCGCTGCCTCGGCCTCCGCCGGTGCTGCGGCTTCCGTGGCTTGCGTGGTTTCTGTGGTTTCCGTGATTTCTGTGGTTTCCGCGGCTTGCATCGGCTGAGCGGATACCGCCCCGGCGGCCGGGACCACGGCCTCGGCGGGCTCACCGGTCTGCGGCACGGAATCACCGGCCGGTGCGGGTGCGGCAGCGGGCTCCGGTACGGCGGCACCGGCGTCCGGTACGACGGCGGCCTCCGCCCCGTTGGTCTCCTGCTCCACGGCCACTGCGGCCTGGACCTGCTCGGTCTCCGGTACGGAGCCGGTACCGGCAGGCTCCACGGGGGCGGCTCCCTCCGCCCCGCCGGTAGCGGACGTCTCCGCCTGCGGCCCGGCGGGCTCCTCCGCCTGCTGCTGCCCCGCGGCCCGGGCCTCGGGCTCTTCCTCCACCTGGGCTTCAGGTCCGCCCTGCAACTCGACCTCGGGGCCGTCCTGCGCCGTGACCTCGGGTCCGGGTACGGGCGCTTCCCCGGGCGCGGCCGGGCCGACCGCGTCCGGAGCCTCCTCCGGGGTGCCCTCCTGCGCCGGTTCGCCGGTCGCGGCCGCGTTCTGCACGGGGTCGCCGCCGGGAACGGGCTCGGGTGCGGCGACCGCGGCGGGCCCTGCCGCGGGCAGTGGCTCGGCGACCGACTCCACCACCGGCTGCCCTTCGGCCGCCTCCCCCGCGGCGGGGGCGGCGGGAGCCGTGGGAACGGCGGCCACCGCCTCCGTAACGACCGCCTCCGCGACGGCGGCTTCCACAACGCCCGCCTCCGCCGGTGCGGAAGCCCCGGCCTCCGGTGGCTGCGCGCCCCAAGGGGCCCCCGCCTGGGGCGGGATCTGGGCCGGCTGCGGACCGGGCGGCACGGGCTCGGTCTCCTCCTGGGGAACGTCGAGGTACTCGGGCCCCATCGTGGGCGGACCGGGGTTGTTCTGCACGGTCAGGGGGTGCGGGGGCACCCCGGCGGGTCCCCGGTCGGCGAGCGAGCGCACCACACCGCCCGAGGTGTCGGGCAGCGGCGGTCCCATGTGCAGCGGACGCCGGGACGGCGGCGGTGTCGGGGTGGCGGTGGAGGCCACGGCGGGGGCGGAGCCCTGTGCGGGGGCGGGCTGTTCGGCGGCGGGGGCCGCGGGGAACTCCTGCGCGGTCCGGGGTACGCCCGCCCCGGGCTGCCCGGCGGCTGCGTCACCGCCGTTCTGCTGACCCTCGGCGGACGGCTCCGCGACCGCCAGCTCCGTAACCGGCTGCCCGGCGTCGGGCTGCCCGGGGAGAGGCCCCCCGGCGCCATGCTCGGGCGCGGGCGCCTCGGCGCCCTGTCCGTCCGGCTGTTCGCCCGTGTGCGGACCGGCGACCGGCTCCGCCGCCGGCTGTATCACCGTCACCGGAGTGGCATGCTCCGGCGTCCCGTGGTCCGGAGCGCCCAGATCGGTGGGAGCGGCCAGCTCGGGCGCGACCACCACATCCGTGGCGCCGACGAGTTCCTGTCCGCCGTGCTCCGGACCGGCGACCGCGTCCTGCGCATCACCGAGGTCCGGGGAGCCGAGATCGGTCGGGGCCGTCAGCTCGGGACCCGAGGGCAGCCGCACCTGGAGCAGTTCGGAGACCTCGGCCTGCTGCTGCGGCACTTGGGCCTGCTGGGTCTGCTGGGCATCCGGGTGCTGTGCGGGCACGAAGGGCGCGGCCGGCTGAGCGGCGGGGTGACCGGGCTGCGCGGCGGCGGCGCCGGGCTGGGCGCCGACGACGGCCAGGTGCTCGGGGACGACCGCCGTCCGCGTCCGCACCGCACCGCCCTGCTGTCCGGGACGGCCGTGGTGCTGCCCCGCGTGCAGGGGCTGGGCCGCCACGGCCTGTTGGGGTGGTGGTGACGCCGCGGCCTGCGGATCGCTCCAGGCGCCCTGCGCCCCCGGCATCAGCAGCAGGTCGTCCTCTTCGGCCGGGTGCTCGGAGGGGCCCAGGAAGGTGTAAGCGTCCGAACCGGGCGCGTCGCCCGGCTGCTGCTCCACCACGCCTGCGTTCTCCGGCAGCCCCTCGCCCGGGATCTGACCGGTGTCAGTCATGCGTACCCCTCGCCCCATCGCTGGTCATCCTTCGCCCATCGCCCGGACGCCCGCTCGCGGCACGTCCGACGCCCGTCAACAAGAACGAGCGCGTGTGCCACGCGGCACGACGGCCCACGGACTCCCAAGCATTCTCGCGGCCGATCGCGGCCCTGGCAGGGAGATCCGCCACGGTCCGCTGTGGGCTGCGCCACGTTGCGCGCCCCCCGGTTACGACGTACCACATACCGGAGTCAAAGCGACACTCGTTTTCCAGGTTTCCCGGACAATGCCGAACGAAGCGATACACATCCAGGTGCGGTACAACGGTCGGTCAGCCTACCTCGCGCCTCTGACAGCGGGGGTCACGGGGCGGTGCGTTCCGGTTGTCTGCCGGAGCACAGGAAGACGACGGAACGCTCCCGCTCCGACCACCCCGCGGGGTCCAGTTCCACGGACTGGAGCAGGGCGCACTCGACGGTGTAGCCGCCGGCCGACAGGGCCGCGCAGATCGCCTCGGCCTCGTCGCGGGAGGAGGAGTGGGTGACGATGCGTTCGGGCCGCCGGTCGACGACGGCGGTGACGACGGGCGCGCCGCCGCCACCGATGCGTACGACATCGGGTTCGGGCAGACGCTCCAGCACCTGTGGGGCCCGGCCGTTGACGATCTGCACCTGAACGCCCGCGACCCGGGCGGCCGCGTCGGTACGGGCGCAGGCGGCCGGGTCCGCGTCCACGGCGATGACGGCGGCGCCGAAGCGCGCGGCCTCGGCGGCGAGCGCCCCGCCGCCGGAGCCGATGTCCCAGACCAGATCGCCGACGCGCGGCCCGAGGCGGGCGAGTTGGGCGGCGCGCAGTGAGGGGGACTCGCCCTCGCCGGGCTTCTCGGCGCCGTATCCGCCTTCGGGGGCGTACGAGGAGGCGGGCAGGGCCCATCCCCGCACCGGGGAGGGAAATCCGGCCTCGCGGCCCGCGATCCAGCCGCCGCCGCGCACGGTGTGGGTGCCGGTGCCGCCGATGGCGATCACGACATTGGGGTCGCGCCAGGCGTGGTCGGCGGCCTTGTCGGAGGTGAGGACCGTGACCTGCTCGCGGTCGGTGCCCAGTTCCTCGCAGATGACGAAGGTGCGGTGGACGCCTTCGAGGAGCAGGGCCAGTTCTGCGGGGCCCGCGCCCGGGGAGGTGAGGACGGCGACCTTGGGGTACGCCCGGCAGACATTGACGGCTCGGCGGAGCGTACGGGGGTGGGCGACGACGATCCGGGCGTCGTCCCACGGCATCGACGCCCGTGCGAACGCGGCGGCGACGGACGAGACCGCGGGCACGACCTCGACCTCCAGGCCGTGTTCGGGGGCGCGCAGGGTGCGGACGACTCCGAAGAAGCCGGGGTCTCCGTCGGCGAGGACGACGGCGGTGCCGCGGTGCCCGGCGATTCTGCGGGCCGCGAGGTCGACACTGCCGAGGCGGATCCGCTCGGCGCGCCCCGGTACTTCGGGGAGGGCGAGATGGTGGGGCGCCCCTGCCACGAGGGTGGCGGCCGAGAGGGCGGACCTCGCTGCCGCGGTGAGGGGCGAACCGTCCCAGCCGATCACCGTGACGCGGTCGGCCATGGTCGTCAATCTCCCTGGTGCTGTCGCAGGTGGGGCGGTGCGCGGAGTGCGCGGGCAGGCCGAGACTACCTGGAGTAGGCACTCACTGAATCAGGTCGGGGCGGGGTGTGCCACCGGATCGTCGAGTTCCGGCGGATCAGGCCGATTCCGGGCCCTCCCAGGAGGTCCGGAGGGGTCGGTGGGGGCTCGGAGAGGTCCGGAGCGAGGAGAGGTCCGGAGCGAGGAGAGGTCCGGAGCGAGGAGAGATCAGGGAGAAGGCCGAGCAGAGGCGGGGAATCTCCCCGGGCCGCAGAGGCATCCGCATGCCGGGCCGGTCGTCCAGCCCGCGGGCGGGGAACGGAGTGCGCGCCGGAGACGGGACCGCGTGCCGTACGGGGCCGGCACGGTGCGGCGCGGGCACGGCGTGGCGCCGCGGAGGCGCCCGGAGGCGTCAGTTCCAGTCGGTGAAGGAGGCGTAGCCGGACTCCGCCGACTCGTCCGCGAACCCCTCCAGGTCCTCGGGCAGCAGGCTCCACACGATCAGATCGGTGCGGGTGTCGGCCCAGCCGCCGTCCGCCGTGCGGGTGCGCGCCGTCCCGGCGCTGCGCAGCACGCCCTCGCTGATGCAGCCCATCTTCTGCGCGACCTGCTGGGCGGCGGTGTTGTCGGCGGCCGTACGCAGTTCCAGCCGTTCGAACTTCTGGTCGCGGAAGAGCCATTGGGCGACGGCCAGCACGGATTCGGTGGCGTATCCCTCACCGCGCGCCCAGGGAGCGGTGACATAGGCGGCCTCGGTGGCACGCGTGCGCCAGTCGGTGCTGCGCAGGCAGACGCCCCCGACGAGCCGCTGGGTGAGGAACTCGGTCACGGCCAGGGCGATTCCCCGGCCCTCCGTGCGCTGAGAGGGAGCGATTCTTCGCACCCACTCCGCCGCGTCTTCCGCGGTGTACGGATGGGGTTCCGAGGTCCAGGCGATGACGGGTTCGTCGTTCATCATCTCGGTGTACGCGGGGATGTCGCCCTCCTCGAAGGGGCGCAGCACCAATCGCTCCGTACTGATGGACACGTCCGGAAAGGTGGTCGTCATGCGCCGCTCCGTAACCAGGGGCCTGAGGGAACCAGGAAGCAGGGGCTCCGCCGAAAAGCCCAGCATGCAGCATGAGTCGGCCGAACCGCACCACAGGGTGCCGCACTTGTGGGGTGTCCGGAAAGGCACGGGCCCCGCACACCCCCCGAAGGAGTGCGGGGCCCGCCGGCCGGGCCCGGTCAGAACGCGGGGATCACGGAGCCGTCGTACCGGTCCTCGATGAACTTCTTCACCTCGGGCGAGTTCAGCAGCTTCACGAGCTTCACGACCCGCGGGTCCTTCTCGTTGCCCTCCTTGACGGCCAGGAAGTTGCCGTACGGGTTGTTCTGGGCGGACTCCAGTACGAGCGAGTCCTTCTTGGGGCTGAGCTTGGCCTCGACGGCGTAGTTGCCGTTGATGACGGCGGCGTCGACGTCGTCGAGCGCGCGCGGCACCTGGGCCGCCTCCAGCTCCTTGAACTGGATCTTCTTGGGGTTGGACGCGATGTCCTTGGGCGTCGCCTCGTTGCCCGCGCCGGGCTTCAGCTCGATGAGGCCGTTCGCCTCAAGGAGCTTGAGGGCGCGCGCCTCGTTGGTGGTGTCGTTGGGCAGGGCGATCGTGGCGCCGCTCTTGAGGTCGGTGATCTTGTCGGCCTTCTTGGAGTAGAGGCCGAGCGGCTCCAGGTGGACCGTGCCGACGGGAACGATGGTCGTGTCGTTCTTCTTGTTGAAGTCGTCGAGGTACGGCTTGTGCTGGAAGAAGTTGGCGCCGACCTCACCGCTCTGGGTGGCCGTGTTGGGCGTCACGTAGTCGGCGAACTCCCTGACCTCCAGGTCGAGGTCTTCCTTCTCCGCCAGGTTGTCCTTCACATAGCCGAGGATCTCGGCGTGCGGGACGGGGCTGGCGGCGACGACGAGCGGTCCGTCGGAGCCGGACTTGGCGTCCGAGCCGCTGTCTCCGCCGCAGGCGGAGAGCCCGAGGGTGAGGGCTCCGACGGCCAGGACAGTGGTGGTGATCTTGGTGGTGTTACGCACGAAAAGTGCCTTTCTCCATGGGTGGTGCGGGTGGTACGGACCCGGGTGGGGTCACGTCGGGGCAGGACCTCGGGACTTCATGCCGTCCCGGGTCTCGGGTTCTCTGGTGGCAGGGGTCCGGCCGGGTGCCCCGGCCGGAAAGGGGTTCGTCAGGGGGTCTTGACGGGCTCCGGAGCGGCTTCGGCGGTGGCCGCCGTCGGGGACAGCGGAACGGCGTCGGCCCGGAGGAACCGCAGGCGGGGAGCGGAACCGCCGCGTCCCCGGCGGTGCAGACCACGGGCCGCGAAGTCCCCGGCGAACTGGATGACCGAGATGACGACGGCGAGCACGGCGACCGTGACCCACATCAGTTCGGTCTCGAAGCGCTGGTAGCCGTAGCGGATGGCGACGTCACCGAGTCCGCCGGCGCCGACCGTGCCCGCCATCGCCGAGTATCCGATCAGCGCGACGACGGTGGTGGTGGCGCTGGAGATCAGCGACGGCAGTGACTCGGGCACCAGGACCTTGCGTACGACGGTCCAGATGCTGCCGCCCATCGACTGCACGGCCTCCACGAGCCCGTGGTCGACCTCCCGTACGGAGGTCTCCACCAGCCGGGCGAAGAAGGGGATCGCACCGATCGCGAGCGGCACGATCGCGCCCTCACGGCCGATGGTGGTGCCGGTGACCGCCTTGGTGAAGGGCATCAGGGCGACCATGAGGATGATGAACGGCATCGAGCGCGTGACATTGACGATCTGGCCGATCACCTTGTTGGCGAACGCGTTGCCCAGCAGACCGCCCTTGTCGGTCAGGACGAGCACGATGCCGAGCGGCAGCCCGGCGACGACCGCGATGACGGTGGACCAGCCCACCATGTAGAAGGTGTCCCAGCACGCCTGCTCCAGCAGGGGCCACATCTCGGACCAGGTCACTTGGCACCGTCCTTCACCAGGTCCGGGCCCGTGGCACCGGCGGCTCCGGCCCCTTCGGAAGCCCGGGGAGCCCCGGAGGCGGGCGAAGCCTCGGGAGGAGCGATGTCGACCTGGAGCCCCTGTTCGCGCAGAAAGCCGATGGGGACGACGTTCTCCTCGAAGCGGCCGGGCAGTTCGATACGCATCCGGCCGACCTGCCTGCCCCCGACGGTGTCCATCGCGGCACCCAGGATCGAGATGTCGACGTTGTACGTGCGCGAGAGCTCGGAGATCACCGGCCGGGTGGCCGCGTCGCCGTGGAAGGTGATGTCCACGACCGTGCGGTCGGCACCGGAGGCGGCACCGCTGACCGGGAAGAGCGCGGCGGCCAGTTCGGAGCCCGGGGTGGCGAGCAGTTCGTCCACCGTGCCGGACTCGACGATCCTGCCGTTCGCCATCAGGGCGGCCGAGTCGCAGACGGTCTTGACCACATCCATCTCGTGCGTGATCAGCAGCACGGTGAGTCCGAGCCTGCGGTTGAGATCACGCAGCAGTTCGAGGATCGAGCGGGTGGTCTCGGGGTCGAGCGCGCTGGTCGCCTCGTCGGACAGGAGGACCTTGGGGTCCCCGGCGAGGGCACGGGCGATGCCTACGCGCTGCTTCTGTCCGCCGGAGAGCTGGCCGGGATAGGACCTGGCCTTGTCGGAGAGGCCGACCAGGTCGAGCAGTTCCCGTGCCTTGCGGGCGCGCTCCCGGCCGGAGAGGCCGAGGATCTCCAGGGGCAGTTCGACGTTGTCCTGCACCGAGCGGGAGGACAGCAGATTGAAATGCTGGAAGACCATGCCGATCCGGCTGCGGGCCTCGCGCAGCCGCCGGCCCGCGCGGGGCCCGCTTCCGGCGAGTGCGGTGAGTTCCTGACCGGCCACGGTCACGGTGCCGGAGGTGGGGCGTTCGAGGAGGTTGACGCAGCGGATGAGGGAGGACTTGCCGGCGCCGCTCTGGCCGATGACGCCGTACACCTCGCCCTCCCTGACATGGAGGTCGACGCCGTCCAGGGCGGTGACCTCGCGTCCTCGCGAGCGGTAGACCTTGGTCAGGCCCGATGTGGTGATCACTGGATGGTCCGTACTGTCGAGTGCGCGGCTCGGTTGCTCGCCGGGCACGGGGCGTTCGTCTGCGGGGCTCTTCAGGGCGTTCGTCGTCGAAACGCCGACACAGCACGGTCTCGCTCGGGAGCGCCGCCGCGGCCCGGCGCCCAGGGAGGGCTCCGGCAGTACGGGGAGGACGACTCGTGCGCGGGGCGGCGGTCCGGGTCAGCCGGCCCGGGGTCCGCCGGGTCTCACTTCGGGGCGCGAGGAAAAGTCAGGGGCCCTCAGAAGGCGCACATTCGACACAGACAACGAGCACCGGGCGTGGTGATCGCCTCGGTCGCAAGGATGCGGCTGCTCGTCGTGGTCATGGCGGTAAGTAAAGCAGATGGTCTGAGCAGGCGAATCGGGCGGTCCGTATGACGGACAGCGGCGAGACGAGATCCGGATGAATCAATTCCGCTTCTCCAGTGACCGCTCAGACGGCTCTGACCTGGGAGAATAACGTGCGGCACCGATCAGCTCCCCCGGAGACGGCCGCCACCGGGAACGAGCGTGCTGTGGTCAAGACCACGATTCCCGACCGTGCGGCCACCGCCCGGCGCTTCCGGGGAGCCCTGAGCGGCCCGGGAGCGCCCGGGCCGCTCGCGGCGCGGCCCCCGGCCCGTAATACGCTCGGGGCCATGCTCGACGCCCTGACGGTCGCGGTCGCCGTGACCGCGCTCGCTCTCGCCGCCTGGTGCGGTTTCGCCGCGTACCGGAATCAGCCCACGAAGGACTGGCACTTCATCGGCATGGCGGTGGTGTCGGTGCTGGCGCTGGCGCAGCTGGTCATCGGGATCGCGCAGCTCGCACGGGGAGAGAAGCCGGACCAGGGCTCGACGATCTTCATCGCCTATCTGATCGGATCGTTCGCCACCGTCCCGGCGGCCGGATTTCTGTCACTGGGCGAGCGGACCCGCTGGGGTTCGGCCACGGTCGCGGCCGGCGCGGTCGTGCTCGCGGTACTCGAAGTACGGCTCTACGACATCTGGGGAGGCTGACGATGGCCCGGCCCGTCACCACCGGGAGCACGGACACCACCGGGAGCACCGGACGGGACACCCGACTGGTCCGGGGGCCCGGACTGCTGCTGGTCTGGCTCTACGGGGTGATGTCGGTCGGCGCGGTCTCGCGCTCGATCTTCCACATCTTCACCGACTTCGACAGCGCCCCGCTCGCGCACGGGCTCTCCGCCGTCGCGGCCGTGGTGTACGCGTTCATCACGTACACCCTCGTCCGCGGCGGGGAGAAGGCCCGCAGGGCGGCGCTGGTGTGCTGCGCCGCCGAACTGGCCGGTGTGCTGATCGTCGGCACCTGGACCGTGGTGGACCCGTCCGCCTTCCCCGACAGCACGGTCTGGTCGGGGTACGGCATGGGATACGTCTTCATCCCGGTGCTCCTGCCGGTCACCGGGATGCTGTGGCTTCGCCGCTCGCGCGCGCAGCGGCCGCCCGCGACGGCCTGACCGACGACCCGACCCGACGACCGGACCGCCTGCGTAACCGACGACCCGACCCGACGACCGGACCGCCTGCGTAACCGACGCCCCGACCCGACGACCGGACGGCTGACCCGCGACCGACAGAGCCGCGACGGCCGGGGCCGGCGGCGACCGCCGGAGTCCGCCGCCCCTCAGGCGCTGGCCGCGTACGCCTGCGCCGCGGCCTCCTTCTCCAGTGTGACCAGGGTGAGCCTCGGGCCGATCTCCTCCCGCGCGACCGGGACATAGCCCCGGCTGCGGTAGAGCCGGAGGTTGCCCTCGCTGCGGTGGCCGGTGAAGAGCTGGAAGCGGCGTGCGGAGGGCTCCGCGGCGAAGTGGGTCTCGATCGCGTCGAGCAGCCGGCCGCCGAGACCGTGGCGCTGCATCCGCGGATGGACGATCAGCTTGGCGATCCGCGCGGTGCCGTCCTCGTCGACCGTGCCCCGCACGGACGCGATCACCTCGTCACCGAGCCGGGCCACCAGGGCGTGGCCCCGGCCGATCTCGGCCCGCAGATCGTCGAGCGACTGGGTGAGGGGCTCGATGGAGTAGTCGCCGTAGAGCTCCGCCTCGCTCTGGTAGCACAGATACTGGAGCTTGAGGATCTGCTCCGCGTCCTGCGCTCTCGCCGCTGAGATGGTCACGCTCATGCCCATGTGCGCACGCCTCCCGCTCACCTGTCCACGCCGGTTGTCTATCGCTCCATTCCCCCGGGGGCCGGAGCCGCAACCTCTGACGTGAGCATTCTGCGCAGGCATCCCAGGCAACGGGAACGCATGGGCCCTAGACTTCCTTGTGAGATTCCCAACTCTCCTGCGATTTCGCGGTATGTGGGGTCGCTCGGGGACAACATCGCAGCCAGGAGCCGTGGGCAGGCTCCCGGGGTACGGGCGACGGCGGCCCGTACCGTACGGCGCCGTTCCGCCCTGAGTACGGCGGGTTCGGGGCCGCCCGCCGGATCGGAGGGCGGTTCGGGGCGGCCGAGCGGGTGCTCCCGCGCGGCCGTGCGGCGGGCGCGCCGGGCCTCGGCCCGTACGGCCGCACGCACCCAGCCGGCCGTGTCGGACGGCGGCCCCGAACCGCCGAGCCGCTCGAACAGCCGCACCCAGACCGCCTGTTCCAGATCGCCCGCGTCCATGGCCGCGCCGGGGGCCTCGGCCCTCGCCTCCGCCGTGACCAGCGGGCGCAGGGCGCTGACCAGGTCCCCGCCGCCGTCCGGGGACGCGAGGACCCCCGGGTCGGCGGGGGCGGCACCGGCCGCGCGGCTGACGGGGACTGTGCGGTCGGTGCCGTGGACGGGGTCTGCGAGTGGCGTCATGCCCGGCGGGACGAGCCCCCGCGCGGCGGCGGTTGCCGTACGGCGGCTCCGTCACCCGTACGGGCGCCCGCCCCGCGCCCCGGAGGGACCGGCCGAACGGCCCCTGGATATCAGGCCGACGGCCCATGGGCATCAGGCCCCGGCCGGGGCAGGCACTGAACAGCCGCTTGCCGGCAGCGCGCTGAACGGATCGCTCCCCGGCTCGTTCAGCGGCTCGTTCAGCGGCCGAAGTCGGCGGCGGCCAGCAGGCCGGTGTCCGGGTGGTCGGTGAAGATCCCGTCGATGCCCGTCTCGAAGTACCGCCGGAAGGCGCCGAAGACATCCCCGTACGCGTTCGGATCGACGCCGGGCGCGCCGTCCCGGTCCCGCCGGAAGTCGGCCGGAAGGAAGGTGTTCTCGTTCCGCATCGTGTAGGGGTGGAGGATCAGCCCCTGCCGGTGGGCGTCGCGCACCAGCGTGGTCGGCGACCCGAGCCGTCCGTCCGGCCCCCGCGGAATGATCAGCTCCAGGGTGGGGCCGATGCCCTGGGCGTACGAGGCGATCCACTTCAGGCCCTCCGGCGTGATCAGATCGGCCACCGTGCGCGGGTCGCCGGCCTCCTGGAAGTCCCAGGGCCGGGTGCGCGCCCCCGAGAGCAGGACGACCCGGGGCGAGGACACCAGCCGGGCCATGCGCTGCATGCTGCCCGGCTCGAACGACTGGAGGAAGACGGCCGAGTCACGCCGGTCGCGCCCGTACCGCCGCAGCAGCTTCGCCAGCGGCTCCTCAAGGCCGAGGCCGAGCCCCCGGAAGTACGTGGGGTGCTTGGTCTCGACATGGAGCCACACGGGACGGCCCCGGCGCCGGCCCTCCTTCCGGGCCCAGCGCAGCACCTCCTCGAAGGAGGGGATCGTCCAGCGACCGTCGTAGAGGGTGTTGTCGGGGCGGGTGCCGGGGATGCGCTCCTTCGCCCGCAGCGTCTTCAGTTCGGCGAGGGTGAAGTCCTCGGTGAACCAGCCGGTGATATCGGTGCCGTCGACCTTCTTCGTCGTCCTGCGGGACGCGAACTCCGGGTGGTCGGCGACATCCGTGGTCCCCGTGATGTCGTTCTCGTGACGGCAGACGAGATGACCGTCCCCGGTCGGCACCAGATCCTGCTCGACGACGTGCGCGCCCATGTCGAGAGCGAGCTGGTAGGCGCCGATGGTGTGCTCGGGCCGGTAGCCGCTGGCGCCCCGGTGGGCGATCACCGTGGGGCGGGGCAGATCCCGGTACGAGCCGCCCCGCTCCCCTTCGTGGCGGTCGTCCGCCGCCGCCGGGGCGGCTGCGGCGAGGGTGCCGCCGGCGCCGATCACGGCCGTGGAGAGCATCGCCGCTCCGAGTACCGTGCGCCGTCCCGGGCTGGACTCCGTGCCCTGTGTCATCGGGTTTCCTCCGCGTGAAATTCCTTGTGATGTCCGGCACCTGTCAGGTGATGACGACGCTAGGGAGGGTTGCCTTCGGCGGGGAAGACCAGGGGGAAACGGCGACCGAACACCTGTCGACACGGTCTTGATGCCCTGTGAACCCGATGTGCGGCAACGCCCGAGCCGCGAGTATCGTCCTCACCTGCACAGACCTCACCGCATCTGGTCGCCGTCGGAGGCCCCGTTGTCCCGCTTGTCGCTCATCAAGGCCGTTCTAGGACCGATCCTGCGCCTGATGTTCCGTCCCCGGGTGGAAGGCGTCGAGAACATTCCGGGCTCGGGTGCCGTCATTCTGGCCGGGAACCATCTGACCTTCATCGACTCGATGATCCTTCCGCTGGTGTGCTCGCGGCCGGTCTACTTCATCGGCAAGGACGAGTATGTGACGGGCAAGGGCCTCAAGGGCCGGCTGATGGCGTGGTTCTTCACGGGTGTCGGCATGATCCCGGTGGACCGCGACGGTGCCAACGGCGGGGTGGCCGCGCTGATGACGGGTCGGCGGGTGCTGGAGAGGGGGCGGATCTTCGGCATCTACCCCGAGGGCACGCGCTCCCCCGACGGGCGGCTGTACCGGGGGCGGACCGGGATCGCCCGGCTCACCCTGATGACCGGGGCGCCGGTCGTGCCCTTCGCCGTCATCGGCACGGACAAGCTCCAGCCGGGCGGTACGGGGCTGCCGCGGCCGGGAAGGGTGACGATCCGCTTCGGTGAGCCGCTGGAGTTCTCGCGGTACGAGGGCATGGACCGGGACCGCTATGTGCTGCGGGCGGTGACGGACTCGGTGATGGCGGAGGTGATGGCGCTGTCGGGGCAGGAGTATGTGGACATCTACGCCACGAAGGCGAAGGAGGCGGCCTGACTTCTCGGGCCGCTTCTGGGCTCCGCCCGGGCAACCAGGGGTCCCGAGCACCGGGGCCCTGTTGTCTGGGCCCTCCGGATCCCCGGGCTTCCGGCTTCCCGTAGCCGGGGGCGTCTGCCCGGGGGGCACGTCTCTCGTCTCCTCCCCCGGTGAGGGCCCGTGCCGGGGCTCCGCCCCCGGACCCGGCTCCTCAAACGCCGGAGAGGCTGATTCCGGGCACCCCCACCCGTAAGGCACCAGGACGCCTGGGCCCAAGGAGCCCGGCCACGCCCGCACCTTGTCGGGGCTCCGCCCCGAACCCCGCTCCTCAAACGCCGGAGAGGCTGGAATTGCCGCTCCCGGCCCGGAAGACGCCACACACCCGGGCTGAAATGCCTCCCCAGCCCCGGACAACCAGCCCGTCCGGCGATTGAGGACGGACCCGAGGTACAAGACCGGTCGCCCGACAAGGACCCGCACCCCGGCACCCCAAGCACAGGCACCCGCACCCGCACCCCCCGAAACGCGCGCACGCGCTCAGGCGTGGTCCGGGGAGGATTCGAGGCGCTGGCCCCGGAGCAGGAACCACGCCGCGATCGCCGTCGCGAAGAGGACCACGGACCCCACCGCGCCCGCGACATGGAAACCGTCCGCGAAGGCGTCCCGCGCCGAGGTCAGCAGCGCGGCCGCCTGTTCCTGGGGCAGGGCGTGGGCCGCCTCCGCCGCGCCGCCGAGGGAGTCACGGGCCGCGTCCGCCGCACCCGCCGGGACGTCCTCGGGCACCGTGAAGCCCCGGTAGACCCCCGTCACGATCGAGCCGAGCAGCGCGATCCCGAGCGCCGCGCCCAGTTCGTACGCCGTCTCGGAGACGGCCGACGCCGCACCGGCCTGCTCCTTGGGAACGCTGGAGAGGATGACGTCCGCGGTCACCGTGAAGGCGAGCCCGGCGCCGAGCCCGCCGATGAACAGCGCGAGGCCCAGAGCCAGGACTCCCGTGTCCTTCGTCAGCAGCGTGCAGGCCGCGAGGGCGAGACCGACCGCGCCCAGGCCGAAGGAGACCGTGCCGCGTACGGACCACCGCCGGGCGAGCAGCCCGGCCAGCAGACCCGCGCCCACCGCGCCGATCGCCGCGGGCAACTCGATCAGGCCCGCCTCCAGGGGTGAGCGCCCCTGGACGAGCTGGAGGAACTGCGAGAGGAAGAAGACCAGCCCGGAGAGACCGAGAATGGTCAGCAGATCCGCCAGCACCGCGCCGGAGAAGCCCCGGTTGTGGAACAGCCGTACATCCAGCAGGGGCGAGGGCAGCGTCAGCTGCCGCCGTACGAACCAGACCAGCGCGCCGATCCCGACGACAGCCGCCGCGGACGAGCCCGCGGCGATGCCGTGGACCGCCGTCTCCTTGACCGCGTAGACGACGGAGACCATGCCGATCAGCGAGAGACCGACGCTGAGGAGGTCCCAGGGACCCGGGTTCGGGTTGCGCGACTCGGGCAGCAGCTTGATGCCGATGACGACGAGGACCGCCATCACGGGCAGATTGATCAGGAAGACCGAGCCCCACCAGAAGTGCTCCAGCAGGAAGCCGCCGACGACGGGCCCGACCGCCGCGCCCGCGGAGGCCGCCGCGCCCCAGATGCCGACGGCGATGCTGCGTTCCCTGGGGTCGTGGAAGATATTGCGGATCAGGGCGAGCGTGGACGGCATCAGGGTCGCCCCCGCGACGCCGAGGAGCGCCCGTGCGACGATCATCATCTCGGGGCTGGTGGCGTACGCGTTGAGCACCGAGACCGCGCCGAACGCGACCGCACCCGTCAGCAGCAGCTTCTTGCGGCCGATACGGTCGCCGAGGCTGCCCATCGAGATCAGCAGACCCGCGATGACGAACGAGTACACATCGCCGATCCACAGCAGCTGGGTGCCGCTCGGCCGGAGGTCCTCGCTCAGATAGGGTGTGGCCAGACCGAGGACCGTGGCGTCGACCGCGACGAGCAGCACGGCCAGCACGAGGGCGGCCAGCGCGAGCCAGCGGCCCGACGCGCGGACGGTCTCCTTCGTCAGCTGGGCGGTCCCGGTCATTTTTCCACGCTCCGTCGTGTGACGCCGCCGAGCAGCAGCTCGGCGATCATGTACTGGTAGTCCTGGGCGGCCACCCGGCCGGACTGCACGCTCCAGGCGCCCGAGCTGATGAGCCCGTACAGGGCCTCGGTGATCCAGGCGGCCGTCAGGTCGATCCGGAAGACGCCCTGCTCCTGGCCCCGCTGGACGAGCGCGGAGACGCTGCCGTCGACCCTGGCCCAGCCCTGGTTGACGTCCGCGCCCTCGAAGAGCTGGTTCTCGGTGATGAGGAAGGCGAGCAGTCCGGCACAGGGCTCGGACTCGGCGATGAGCCGGCGCAGGGCGTCGGACGCGCTGCCCTCGTCGAGCCGGGCGGCCGCGATGGCCGCCTCGAACTCACGGAGCCCGAAGTCCTCCAGCGCCCGCACCAGGCTGTCCCGCCCGGCGAAGTGCCGGTGCAGGGTGGCCCGGCCGATCCCCGCGGCCCTGGCGACCTCGTCCATGGTCGCGGTGGCCTTACGGGAGAGAAGGGCGCCGGCGGCCCGCAGAACCTGCTCACGATCGACTGACATGAGACGAGCATAACCTATATGAGACATCAATGTCTCACCAGATACCGCCCCGGCTCACCAAGGCACGGGGAGACGGCCTCGAAGGGGCCCGGCCGAGCGGGGAACGGCGTCGGTTGCCGCCTCGTAACAGACCCCGACCCTCATCACGGGGAGGGGACCTCACACGCCTCGAAAGGGAAAGATGTGCCGATGAAGCCGCTGCTGCTGATCGATGTCGACGGACCGCTGAATCCGTACGCCGCACGGCCGGAGCGCCGGCCCGAGGGGTATCTGACCTACCGCATGCGCCCCGCCGGCTGGACGGACCGCAGGCCCCTGCGGGTGTGGCTCGACCCGACCCATGGCGGGGAGCTGCTGGCGCTCGCCGACCGCTATGAGCTGGTGTGGGCGACGACCTGGGAGGCGGAGGCGAACGTCTGGATCGGCCCCCGGCTGGGACTGCCGGAGCTGCCGTACATCTCCTGGCCCGTGATGCACGGAGCGGCGCCGCGCGCCACCTTCTGGAAGACGCAGTACATCCTGCGGTACGCGATGGGGCGGCCGTTCGCCTGGATCGACGACGAGATCACGGACGCGGACCGCGAGTACGTGGACCGGGAACACCTCGCCGACGCCCGGCTGCTGCGGGTCGACCCCCGGATCGGGCTGACCCGGCCGGACTTCGACGCGCTGGCGGAGTGGGCGGCGGCGCTGTAGGCCGCCTGGTCACGACGGCGCCGGACGCCGGAGTTCCGGCGTCCGGCGCGTTCGGTCGCGCAGCGGAGGTGACTCCCGTACGGGGACGCGCCCCGGCGTCCCCGCGGCACGGCGGGTGGACGGACCGGGCGGGATTCCGGCCGCACGGCCCCCGACCCTCGGCCCGCGAGACGGGCGGCTACCCCTTGGCGGCGGCCCAGGCGTGCTGGACGGCCAGATCGGCCTTCACCTCGGCCAGCTGGACGGCCACCGCCGAAGGGGCGGTCCCGCCGCGCCCGCTGCGGGAGGCGAGGGCGCCCGGCACATTCAGGACCGTACGGACCTCCGGGGTCAGATGCCCGGAGATCTTGGCGAACTGCTCGTCGGTGAGCTGGTCCAGCTCGATCCCGTGCTCCTCGCACTCCTTGACGCACCCGCCCGCGACCTCGTGCGCGACCCGGAACGGCACACCCTGCTTGACCAGCCACTCCGCGATGTCCGTCGCCAGCGAGAAGCCCGCCGGGGCCAGCTCCTCCACCCGCTCCCGGTGCACGGTCAGCGTGGCCATCATCCCGGTGAACGCGGGCAGCAGCACCTCAAGGGTGTCGCAGGAGTCGAAGACCGGCTCCTTGTCCTCCTGGAGATCGCGGTTGTACGCCAGGGGCAGGGCCTTCAGCGTCGCCATCAGGCCCGTGAGATTGCCGATGAGCCGGCCGGACTTGCCCCGCGCCAGCTCGGCGATGTCCGGGTTCTTCTTCTGCGGCATGATCGAGGAGCCGGTGGAGAAGGCGTCGTGCAGGGTGACGAAGGAGAACTCCTTCGTGTTCCAGATGATGATCTCCTCCGCGATCCGGGAGAGATTCACCCCGATCATCGCGGTGATGAACGCGAACTCCGCCACGAAGTCGCGCGAGGCCGTGCCGTCGATCGAGTTGCCCGCGGAGCCGCGCTCGAAGCCGAGGTCGGCCGCGACCGCCTCCGGGTCGAGCCCGAGGGACGACCCGGCGAGCGCGCCGGAGCCGTACGGCGAGACGGCGGTGCGCTCGTCCCACTGCCGCAGCCGCTCCGCGTCCCGGGACAGCGACTGCGCGTGGGCGAGCACATGGTGGGCGAAGAGCACGGGCTGGGCGTGCTGGAGATGCGTACGGCCCGGCATGGCGACCTCCGGGTGGGCCTCGGCGAGAGACACCAGCGCGTCCTGGAGTTCGGCGATCAGCCCGCCGATGATCCGGGCGTGGTCGCGCAGATACATCCGGAAGAGGGTGGCGACCTGGTCGTTGCGGGAGCGGCCCGCGCGCAGCTTGCCCCCGAGGTCGGGGCCGAGGATCTCCAGGAGGCCCCGTTCCAGCGCGGTGTGCACGTCCTCGTCTGCGATCGTGCCGGTGAAGGTGCCGTCGGCCACCACCGCTTCGAGCCGGTCGAGCCCGGCGAGCATCCGGGTCAGTTCGTCCTCGGTGAGCAGGCCCGCCTTGTGGAGCACCCGGGCGTGGGCACGGGATCCGGCGATGTCGTACGGCGCGAGCCGCCAGTCGAAGTGGACCGACGCGGAGAGTTTCGCCAGCGCCTCGGCCGGACCGTCGGCGAACCGGCCGCCCCAGAGCCGGACGTCACCGTTGTTGCTGCTCACAGCTCGAACTCCTCAGGAGGTGGATGTGCCGCGGCCTCCCCGGCGCGAAGGAACGGGGAGGCCGCTGTCGTACGCGTATCACATCGGGCCGGCCGGACCGGGTCCGGGCCCGCCGGGCGACGGGCCCGGTGAGGCCCGAGCCGCCCCGCCTCCGGACTCCGCCGGAAGGGGGTCGGCTCGGCCGGAAGCGGAAGGCTCTCAGCCGGCCAGGTCGCGCTTCGCCGCGATCTTCGACGAGAGGCCGAAGATCTCGATGAAGCCCTGCGCCTTCGACTGGTCGAACGTGTCGCCCGAGTCGTACGTCGCCAGGTTGAAGTCGTACAGCGACTCCTCGGACTTCCGGCCGGTGACGACGGCACGGCCGCCGTGCAGGGTCATCCGGATGTCGCCGGTGACATGCTGGTTGGCCTCGTTGATGAAGCCGTCGAGGGCGCGCTTGAGCGGGGAGAACCACAGGCCGTCGTAGACCAGCTCGCCCCAGCGCTGCTCGACCTGCCGCTTGTAGCGGGCCAGCTCGCGCTCGACGGTGACGTTCTCCAGCTCCTGATGGGCGGTGATCAGCGCGATCGCGCCCGGGGCCTCGTACACCTCACGGGACTTGATGCCGACGAGCCGGTCCTCGACCATGTCGATCCGGCCGATGCCCTGGCCGCCCGCGCGCTCGTTGAGCTGCTGGATCGCCTGGAGGACGGTGACGGGCTTGCCGTCGATGGCGACCGGCACGCCCTGCTTGAAGGAGATGACGACCTCGTCGGCCTCGCGGGGCTCGGCCGGGTTGGAGGTGTACTCGTAGATGTCCTCGATCGGCGCGTTCCAGATGTCCTCCAGGAAGCCGGTCTCGACGGCCCGTCCGAAGACGTTCTGGTCGATGGAGTACGGCGACTTCTTGGTGGTCGCGATCGGGAGCTGCTTCTCCTCGCAGAAGGCGATCGCCTTGTCCCGGGTCATCGCGTAGTCCCGGACGGGAGCGATGCACTTCAGGTCGGGGCCGAGCGCGGAGATGCCCGCCTCGAAGCGGACCTGGTCGTTGCCCTTGCCGGTGCAGCCGTGGGCGACGATGCCGGCGTCGTGCTTGCGGGCGGCGGCAACCAGGTGCTTGACGATGGTGGGCCGGGAGAGGGCGGACACCAGCGGGTAGCGGTCCATGTAGAGGGCATTGGCCTTGATCGCCGGGAGGCAGTACTCGTCGGCGAACTCGTCCTTCGCGTCCGCGACCTCGGCCTCGACGGCACCGCAGGCGAGCGCGCGCTTGCGGATGACGTCCAGGTCCTCGCCGCCCTGGCCGACGTCCACGGCAACGGCGATGACCTCGGCGCCCGTCTCCTCGGCGATCCAGCCGATGGCGACGGAGGTGTCCAGACCGCCCGAATAGGCGAGTACGACGCGCTCGGTCACGGGATTCTCCTTACGGTGCATTCGGTGATGGCATAAGTATGCATCGGTTCGCATGTTTCGTCAACGCCGCTCCCCCGGGGTTCCCCGGCGGCCCCTGTGCGACCGCGGGCCGGGGCCGGAAACCGCCCGTACCGGATACTTGCGTGTATGGGACAGCGCTACGCACGCATAGAGGGCCGTATCCGCGCATTCATCGAGCAGCAGCCCGTCTTCTTCACCGCCACCGCGCCACTGGCCGCCGACGGCCATGTGAACCTCTCCCCCAAGGGCCGGCGCGGCACCCTCGCCGTGATCGACGACCGGACCCTCGCCTATCTCGACTTCGGGGGCAGCGGTGCGGAGACCATCGCCCATCTGCGCGAGGAGGGGAACGGCCGCATCACCCTGATGTGGTGCGCCTTCACCGGTCCGCCCAAGGTGCTGCGGGTGCACGGCAGCGGGGAGGCCGTCTTCCGTGACGACCCGCGCTGGGGGAACCTCATCGGCCGCTTCGAGGACGCCGACGGACCGGGTGCCCGGGCGATCGTCGTCGTCCGCGCGCACAGGATCAGCGACGCCTGCGGGTTCGCCGTCCCGTTCATGGACTACCGGGAGGAGCGCACCCAGCACGCGGAGCACTTCGGCCGCAAGTCGGACGAGGAGTTCGCCGCGTACTGCGAGAAGAAGGAGCACGTCGGGGTGAGCCTGGACGGCCTCCCGGCCCTGCCGCTGCCGCTTCCGGCGCGCACGGACTGACACCTGGCACGGACGGACATCCGGTACGGCCATCCGGTACGGACGGGGACTTGCGGGAGCGGGCACAGGGGCATACGGGAACGGGCGGGGGCGCGGTGCTACGGAATCCGTATCACCGCGCCCCCGCCCGGTGGCCGTCCGCTGCCGGTGCTGCGACCGGAAACGTTTCACCGGCCCGACCTTCCGGCCAGGGCGCTAGCGGTCGTTCTGCGCCAGCCGCAGCAGATGGTCCGCGAGGGCCTGGCCGCCCATGGGGTCCCGGCTGATCAGCAGCACGGTGTCGTCCCCGGCGATGGTGCCGAGGATGTCGTGCAGTTCGGCCTGGTCGATGGCCGAGGCGAGGAACTGGGCCGCCCCCGGGGGCGTCCGCAGCACCACCAGATTGGCGGACGCCTCCGCGGAGATCAGCAGCTCACCGGAGAGGCGGCGCATCCGCTCCTCCTTGGCGGACTCCCCGAGCGGGGCCTGCGGGGTCCGGAAGCCTCCCTCGCTGGGCACCGCGTAGATCAGCTCACCGCCGGTGTTGCGGATCTTCACCGCGCCCAGCTCGTCGAGGTCGCGCGAGAGCGTGGCCTGAGTGACGGTCAGTCCGCTGTCGGCGAGCAGCCTGGCCAGCTGGCTCTGGGAGCGCACCGGCTTGCGGTTGAGGATGTCCACGATCCGGCGGTGGCGGGCCATCCGGGTCTGCGGGACGGCGGGCCCCCCGTGTTCGGTCTCCTGCGCCTCGGTCATCGTCGTCTCATTCCCCGGTTCGTCCTTCCCCGTTGGTACCGCTGACGTTCGTACCGCTGACGTTCGTACCACCGGAATTCTCGCCGCCGGTGTTCCCGCCGCTGGCGTTCGTGCCACTGGCGTTCGTGCCACTGGTGCTCGCGGCACTGGTGTTCGCGCCGACGGCGTCCGGACCTCCGGCGGCGCGCCCGCCACCGGCTCCGGCCGCGGTGTCGAGAACGCCGGGCAGTGCCGCGATGAACGCGTCCACGGCCGCCTCGCCGATGTTCAGCGGCGGCATCAGCCGTACGACATCGGGAGCCGGGACGTTCACCAGGAACCCGGCGCTCTGAGCCGCCTGCCGCACCTGGGGCGCGAGCGGCTCGTTGAGCACGATACCCAGCAGCAGGCCCGCACCGCGGACATGGGAGACGAGCGGGTGCCCCAGGGCCTCGACGCCATCGCGGATCTTCTCCCCGAGCCGCTTGACCTCGTCGAGTACTCCACCGGCCGCCAGTGTGTCCAGAACGGCGAGCCCGGCGGCGCACGAGACGGGGTTGCCGCCGAAGGTGGTGCCGTGCTGACCGGGCTTCAGCAGCCCGGCCGCCTCGCCGAAGACGAGGGTCGCGCCGAGCGGCAGCCCGCCGCCGAGCGCCTTGGCGAGGGTGATGACATCGGCCTCAACGCCCTCGGCCTGGGCCGCGAACCAGTGGCCCGTACGCCCGATGCCGGTCTGGACCTCGTCGAGGACGAGCAGGGTGCCGGTGGCGCGGGTGATCTCCCGGGCGGCCGTCAGATACCCCTTGGGCGGCACGACCACGCCGTTCTCACCCTGGACGGGCTCGACGACGACCAGCGCGGTCTCCTCGGTGACGGCCGCGCGCAGCGCCTCGGCGTCTCCGTAGGGCACATGGGTGACCTCGCCCGGCAGCGGGAAGAATGGTTCCTGCTTGTCCGGCTGGCCGGTGAGCGCCAGCGCGCCCATGGTCCGGCCGTGGAAGCCGCCGTGGGTGGCGACCATGTGCCGACGGCCCGTCAGCCGCCCGATCTTGAAGGCGGCTTCATTGGCCTCGGCGCCGGAGTTGCAGAAGAAGACCCGGCCGGGGCGGCCCGCGAGCTGGATCAGCCGCTCGGCGAGCGCGAGGGGCGTCTCGGAGATGTAGAGGTTGGAGACATGGCCGAGGGACGCGATCTGGCGGGAGACGGCCTCGACGACGGCCGGGTGGGCGTGGCCGAGCGCGTTGACCGCGATACCGCCGACGAAGTCGGTGTAGGCGGTGCCGTCGGCGTCCCAGACCGTGACACCCTCGCCGCGTACCAGCGAGAGCCCGGGGGTGCCGTAGTTGTCGGTCATCACGTCCTGCCAGCGCCGGACGAGTTCCTGATTGCTCATCATTCCCCCTGAGTTCCCTCGGATTCCGAGGGGCCGTCGGGCACGACCATCGTGCCGACGCCGTCGTCGGTGAAGATCTCCAGCAGGATGGAGTGCGGCACCCGGCCGTCGATGACCCGGGCGGTGTTCACACCGTTGCGTACGGCGTACAGACAGCCCTCCATCTTGGGCACCATGCCGCTGGAGAGATCGGGCAGCAGCTTCTCCAGCTGGCTCGCGGTGAGCCTGCTGATCACCTCGTCGCTGTGGGGCCAGTCCTCGTACAGGCCCTCGACGTCGGTGAGGACCATCAGGGTCTCCGCGCCCAGGGCCGCCGCGAGCGCGGCGGCGGCCGTGTCCGCGTTGACGTTGTAGATGTGCCCGTCGTCCTCGGCGCGGGCGATCGAGGAGACGACGGGGATGCGCCCGTCGTCCAGGAGCGCCTCGATGACACCCGTGTCGATCGCGCTGATCTCGCCGACCCGGCCGATGTCGACGCGTTCCCCGTCGATGGTCGGCCGGTGCCGGGTGGCGGTGATGGTGTGCCCGTCCTCACCGGTGAGGCCGACGGCGAGCGGGCCGTGCTCGTTGAGCAGCCCGACCAGCTCGCGCTGCACCCGTCCGGCCAGCACCATCCGTACGACGTCCATCGCCTCGGGTGTGGTGACCCGCAGACCCGCCTTGAACTCGCTCTCCAGGCCGTGCAGATCGAGCTGCGCGCTGATCTGCGGGCCGCCGCCGTGGACGACGACCGGTTTGAGGCCGGCCTGGCGCAGAAAGACGACGTCCTGGGCGAAGGCGGCCTTGAGGTCCTCGTCGATCATGGCGTTGCCGCCGAACTTGACGACGACGATCCGGCCGTTGTGCCGGGTCAGCCAGGGCAGCGCCTCGATGAGGATCCGTGCCTTGGGCAGCGCGGTGTGTTTCCGGGTCCCGCCCTTGGTGTCGGTCATGAGCTGTACGCGCTGTTCTCGTGGACGTAGTCGGCGGTGAGGTCATTGGTCCAGATCACCGCGGACTCGGTCCCGGCGGAGAGATCGGCCGTGATCCTCACCTCGCGGAAGCGCATGTCGACCAGGGCCCGGTCCTCGCCGACGGAGCCGTTCTTGCAGACCCAGACGCCGTTGATGGCGACGTTCAGCTGGTCGGGCACGAACACGGCCCCGGTGGTTCCGATCGCGGAGAGCACCCGGCCCCAGTTGGGGTCCTCGCCGTGGAGGGCGCACTTGAGGAGGTTGTTACGGGCGATGGAGCGCCCGACCTCGACGGCGTCGGCCTCGCTGGCGGCGCCCACGACCTCGATCCGGATGTCCTTGGAGGCGCCCTCGGCGTCCCCGATGAGCCGGCGGGCGAGGTCGTCGCAGACGGCCCGGACCCCGGCGGCGAAGTCGTCGTACGCCGGGGTGGTGCCCGCCGCTCCCGAGGCGAGCAGCAGCACGGTGTCGTTGGTGGACATACAGCCGTCGGAGTCGACCCGGTCGAAGGTGACGCGGGTGGCGTCCCGGAGCGCCCGGTCGAGGGTGGGGCCGTCCACATCGGCGTCGGTGGTGAGGACGACGAGCATGGTGGCGAGGCCGGGGGCGAGCATACCCGCGCCCTTGGCCATCCCCCCGACGGTCCAGCCGTCGCCCTGGTGGACGGCGGTCTTGTGCACGGAGTCGGTGGTCTTGATGGCGATGGCGGCCTTCTCACCGCCGTGCTCGGACAGCTCCCCCGCGGCCGTCTCCAGGCCGGGGAGCAGCTTGTCCATCGGGAGCAGCAGCCCGATCAGCCCGGTGGAGGCGACGGCGATCTCGCCCGCGCTGTGGCCCGGGAGGACCTCGGCGGCCTTCTCGGCGGTGGCGTGGGTGTCCTGGAAGCCCTGGGGGCCGGTGCAGGCGTTGGCTCCGCCGGAGTTGAGGACGACGGCGGTGACCGCGCCGCCCTTGAGGACCTGCTCGGACCACAGGACGGGGGCGGCCTTGACGCGGTTGGAGGTGAAGACGCCCGCGGCGGCGCGGCGGGGACCGGTGTTGACCACGAGGGCCAGGTCCGGGTTGCCGTTCTCCTTGATTCCGGCGGCGATGCCCGCGGCCGTGAATCCCTTCGCTGCGGTGACGCTCACTGCTTCTCCTTTGTCGCGGTGGTCCCGTGTGCGTTCACGGGGCCACACCGATCGTGGAAAGTCCGGTGTCCTCGGGGAGGCCGAGGGCGATGTTCATGCTCTGCAGGGCACCTCCGGCGGTGCCCTTGGTGAGATTGTCGATGGCGCTGATCGCGATGACCCGCCCGGCGGTGCCGTCGTACGCCACCTGGATCTGGGCGGCGTTCGATCCGTGGACGGAGGCGGTGGCGGGCCAGCGGCCCTCCGGCAGGAGGTGGACGAACGGCTCGTCCGCGAAGGCCTTCTCGTACGCGGCCCGGACGTCCTGCGCGGTGGTGCCCGGCTTCGCCCGGGCGGAGCAGGTGGCGAGGATGCCGCGGGACATGGGCGCGAGGGTGGGGGTGAAGGAGACGGTGACCGGCTCCCCCGCCGCCACGCTCAGGTTCTGGATCATCTCGGGGGTGTGGCGGTGGGAGCCGCCGACTCCGTACGGGCTCATGGAGCCCATCACCTCGGACCCGAGCAGATGCGGCTTGGGCGCCTTGCCGGCGCCGGAGGTGCCGGACGCCGCGGTGATCACGGCCTCGGGCTCGACGAGCCCCGCCGCGTACGCCGGGTAGAGCGCGAGCGAGACGGCGGTGGGGTAGCAGCCGGGCACGGCGATACGGCGGGTCCCCGCCAGCGCCGCTCGGGCGCCCGGCAGCTCGGGGAGCCCGTAGGGCCAGGTCCCGGCGTGCGGGGAGCCGTAGAACTTCTCCCAGTCGGCCGCGTTGGCGAGCCGGAAGTCGGCGCCCATGTCGACGACGAGGACCTCGTCCCCGAGCTGCTCGGCGACGGCCGCGGACTGCCCGTGCGGGAGCGCGAGAAAGACGACGTCGTGCCCGGCGAGCACCTCGGCCGTGGTCGGCTGGAGCACCCGGTCCGCGAGCGGCACCAGATGCGGCTGGAGGCTGCCGAGCGTCTGCCCCGCGTTGGTGTTGGCCGTGAGCGCGCCGATCTCCACACCGGGGTGCACGAGGAGCAGCCGGAGAAGCTCTCCGCCCGCGTATCCGCTCGCACCTGCCACTGCTGCCCGTACCGCCATCGAACCTCCTCATTGATGGCATGACTATACGCATCGCCGCACTTTTATGCAATCATGCCCGAGCGGGATGCCGACGGCCCGGGCACTCCATCCGGCGAGTGGGCGCGGCGGCCCGAACCGCCCCGCCCGCCGAAGGGAGTCGGCGGGGTCCGCGGACGCGGGAGTGTGCGTGCGCCGGGCCGGCGCCCGTCGCCGTGCGTGATGAATGCCTCACCTTGCGCAGGGGTTCCCGCTTGTGCCGCCTGCGAGTGGGCAGAAAACGGCTCCGGGGAATTCGCCCCTTGCGAAAGGAGCGACATGCTCACCGACGTTCTCGCCTGGTTCACACGGCAGGCGGCACGGCTCGGCGGTGGTGCCGGGCGGGGCAGCAGTGGGGGCGGGGTGGTACGGGCGCCGGGGGCGCGGGGCTTGGTTCTCGACGCGGACTTCGGCTCGGCCGCCCAGTGGGCTGCCGGGCGGTCCTGGGCCTATCCCGGCGGCGGGCCGGTCAACCCCGGGGACAACAAGCTCGACTATCTGGTGGAGGACCCCTCGTACAGCCGTACCGGTGTCTTCCGGGCCACCCGGCGCGGGGACGGCAGATGGGACGCGGGGCTGCTGACCACGGAGGGCAGCGACGAGGGGTTCATGGTGCGCGCCGGGGATGTGCTGGAGACCCGGGTGCGGCTGCCCGAGGCGGTCGGCGCCTGGCCGGCGATCTGGACCTGGCTGGACGGGGACCAGGAGATCGACGTCTTTGAGTACCACCCGGACAATCCGGATCTGCTGGAGCTGTCGAACCGGGTCAGAGGCGGCTACCACTACTACCGGAACCCCTCGATCCAACCGGGTGGCTGGGTGGATCTGCGTGTGGAGTTCGGTGCGCGCTCGGTGGTGTGGTGGGTCAACGGCGAGCGGGCCTTCGCCGATCGGCGGGGAGTGGGGCGGCGCTGGCGGGCGTATCTCATCGTCAACCTGTCCGTCTGCGCCGGGCGTTACCACCCGGCTCCCCGCCCGGATGTCTCGGAGATGTCGTACGAAGTGACGCATCTGCGGGTCCACCGGCCGTAGGACCCGGGCGGACCCGGGGCCCGGCGGGGCGGCACCGGCCATCGGGGACCCTCCACGGAGGTGGTCCGGGGGTGTCGTGCACGCACGGGTGAGGGGCCTCAGGGCCGGGCCCGGATCCGTCGGCAGTACGGTCCCGGCGCGGACAGGGCTCCGGCGGACGGCGTACGGGCCCGGCCTGCGTACGGGCTCCAATTGAGGTACGGGCACCGGCCGGTACGGCGCCGGTGTGTTTCAGCCGGGCTTCGGCTCCGGAAGCAGTGCGTGGATCTCGTCGAGGATCGTGCGGTGGTCGCCGCCGTAGGTGTACGCGGCGGCATGGACGGCGGCGAGCGCGGCCCGCAGCGGATCGGCCTCCGCCGCGCCGAGGACGGCGGATATCGCCATATGCGGCTGCGAGAGGCGGGGCAGATCGCCGCGCGGTGAGACCACCGGGGAATCCGGCAGCCGGGGGTCGCTCTCGAGGAGTTCCCACACACGGTCCGGATCGTCGAACGGAGGAGGCGGCCGCCGGCCGCCGTCGAGCGCTTCGAGCGCCGGGACGAGCCACTCCGCCTCCCCCAACCCGGCCCGGACGCAGGCACGGCGGGCCGCGAGGCGGGCGACGGTGCTCTGGAGCACCCTGTCCGCCGCGTCGATACGGTGGACGAGACCGGGGTCGAGCGCCAGCAGCCCCAGCGCGCTCTCCTCGACGGCCCGCAGTCTCCGGCTCGGGGGCCGCCCGCCCCAGTGCAGCCGCTCGGCTTCCAGCAGCACCCGGCGGGTCTCCTCCTCGCTCTCCAGCGCGGCGAGGCGCTTGCGCTCGGCGACGGCCTCGGGCGGCGGCGGAGGCGGGAGTTCACGGGCCCACCGGTGCCAGTAGGCGGCGATGTCGCCGGTCTGCTTCAGCACCCGGGCCGGGGCCGGCGGGCCCGGCCAGAACTGGAGCAGGTAGCGGTCCATTGGGGGCTCGCCTTCCAGGCGGGTGTCCGCGGCCCTGCCCGCGTCCATACCCGTGGCGCAGTACCGCACCCGGTAATCGCCCCGGCCGAGCCCCAGTTCCAGGATGCTTCCCCCCGCCCACTCCACAAGGCAGGTGTCGTCGGACGCGGGGGTGAACGGCGCCTCCACGATCTCCTCCCAGGCGTCGTCGTACGGTGGCCGGGTCTCGTGGAGTTCGACCGTGAATCCCACGTGCCCGGTGTGGAGCCCGGTCGTCAGCCACAAGGCGCCCTCGATCGCCGCGCCGCACAGTCCGGCGGCCTGGCCCGCGAAGGCGTCGTCGAGGTCGAGCCCCTCACCCTCCGGGTCGCTCTCCACATAGATCTGGCCGTAGTGAACGTGCGCGTCTCCGCTGAGCAGCGTCTTCACCGCGAACCCCCTCCCAGTCCCCTCGCCCGGTCCAAGGCGCCCCGTCGGAGCGGGCGCTGACATCCGATCATGCCTGCCGCCACTGACATCGGCGGTCCGCGCCTGACGTGACTGCCTCCGGTCGGGCGGACGGTCGCCCGAGCGGTGGCCCGTCGCCCGAGCGGCTGCTCGTCGTGGGAGCGGCGGGAAGGAGGTGTCCGTACGTCCGCCCCTGCTTGTGCCGGGGTCCCGCACGCTCTTGCCGGGAACCGGCGCGGGCAGGGACCCCGGGTGCCGGGCACGGACAGCCGGCGGTGGTATCGGAGTCGGGTGACGACGGCTACCCGTCGCCTTCGCGCCTCCACCCGTGTCAACGGGCTCCCCGGGGTCGCTGCGCGGTGGGCCGGGGAACGCAGCACAGTGCCGCCGGCAGCTGGAGGGCCGCGGCGCTCAGCAGGGCGCCGGGCAGGGAGCGGACGGCCAGCGGGCCCGCGGCGGCCGCGCCGACCGCGAACCCCGTGATCTTGAGGCTCGCGCCGGTGGTGAAGATCCGGGCGCGCAGCCGCTCGGGGGCCTCCCGGTGGCGGATCGCGAACAGCGCGGTGAGCTGTGGGCCCTCACCCATGCCGATGAGGACGACGGCGACGGCCAGCAGGACCGGGTGGGCCGTCGCCGTGAGGGCGAGAGCCACGGCGAGGACGACGGTGCTCCATCCGACGACCGTGTCCGGGCTCAGTAGCCGGGGGCGACGGGCGAGCACCGCGTTCGCCGCGAGCGCGGTCACGGCGACGCCGGAGAGCAGGACCGTGCCCTGCCCCGCCCCACCGAGGGCACGCTCACCCAGCAGGGGAGCACAGGCGACGAACATGCCCTGGCCCGCGCAGGAGACGGTCGAGGCCGCGGTCGCCCGGGCCAGGGGCCGTATTCCCGCGATGGCCCGGAACCCGGCGGCGAGTTCGGCGCGGAGGGAGGGGCTCGGAGCCGGGAGCGGGACCGCCCCGGACACCTCGCTCGACGCTGATCCGGACACGTCGCTCGGCGCCGATCCGGATACCTCGCTGAGGGCCGCCTGCTCCGGCCCGGGTGTGCCGGGAAGCCCTGTGCCCCAGGCGGGCGACGCTCCGCCCGCGACGGGAAGCCCGGTGCCTCCACCGAGCAGTCCCACGCCCCGGCCGGGAGCCGGCGCGGCTCCGCCACGGGTCACCGTGGCTCCGGCGCCGCTCACTGAGGGAGGACCCGCCCGGTCCGGCGCTCCGGAGGCCGGTGCGGCCCCCGCCGGACGCGCACCGGACACGGGAGGGTCCCCCTCGAACTCCGGAACCGCCCCGCGCCGGGTCCGGCTCGACGCACCTGGGCCTGTCCCCCTCAACGAATCCCACCCGGTCCCACGGGCAGCACCCGTCTCCCCGCCCCCACCCCGCCCCGGCAGCGCCAGCGCCGACGGCAGGGCGAGCCCGATCAGGGCGGCCGACATCACCACCCCCGCCGCCGCCCCCGCGAGATGGGCGGCGGCGCCCGCCGCGGCCGGCCCCAGCAGACCGGCGGCGCTGTACGTCATCGCGTCGAGTGCGTTCGCGCGCGGGAGCCCCGGCGACGGGACGACCCTCGGGAGCTGGGAAGTCCAGCCGCCCGCCAGTGCGGGACCCAGCAGGCCCGCGAGGACCGCGAGGACGACCGTGAAGGCGACAGGGAGCCGGCCCAGGGCGAAGAGGATCACCAGCAGGGCCGTGCCGTACCCGGCGAGTGCCGCCGCGAGCAGTCGTCCGGGGTTCGGGGCACGGTCCAGGAGCACCCCGAAGAGCGGGCCGCCGGCCGCCGCCGCGACCGTGATGCCCGCGAGCAGCGAGGAGGCCGCGACCGCCGAACCGGTGACGGCGAGGGCGGTCAGCATCAGGGCGGGGCCCGACATCTCGTCACCGGTCCGGGCCGCCGCCGCCCCGACGGCGTAACTCCACCATCCGTAACGCTCCCGCATGGCGATCACGTTACGCAGGTAACTCAAACCTTCACCAGATGCGTTACATTCGGGCCGTGGCGACAACAAGAGGCACGGCGGACGGCACAGCAGGCGGCATGGCGAATCGTGACGAACATCGTGATGAACACGGCACCTCCGACAGCGGCTGGTCGGCCCGGCACTCGGTGCAGGCCGTCGCCGCGCGGACCGCGGCCCTCGTCAACGCCCTGACCGGCGGGGACCCGGCCCCCTACCCCGGCCCGGACCAGGCCCCGGACCGAGCCCCAGATCAAGCACCGGATCAAGCCCCGGATCCGGATCCGGAGGCCATCGCCGGCGTACTGCGCGCGCACGGCGAGACCGGCCGCCTCCGGGTGTCGAGCCGGGATGTCACCGAGATGCGTACGGCCGCCGGGAAGCTGCGCGAGGTGTTCGCGGCGCGGAGCACCGGCGAGGCGGCCGAAATGCTCAACACGCTGCTCCCGGAGAACACCGGACGGCTGCGGCTCAGCTCGCACCACGGAGCCTCGCCCTGGCACCCGCATCTCGACAGCGACGACGACGCCCCGTGGGGTGAGTGGCTCCTCGCGTCGTCGTGTCTGGCGCTGACCGTCCTCGTCTGGGACCGGCAGCGTCCGCCCGGCGGGGTGTGCGCCTCATCCGCCTGCCGGAACGTCTTCCTCACCCAGGGCAGCGGGCCGGTGCGCCGCTACTGCTCACGGCGGTGCGCCACCCGCGAACGTGTCGCCGCCCACCGCAGGGCCAGAAGGGCCGCCGCCGCCCCGGAGTGACGGCGGGCTCCCCGCTACGGCCCCCGGACCGCCCGGAGCCGCACGCCGCAACTCCCCCGGGCGTACAGCCCGGCACTCCGAAGCACCCGCACCCCGCCTAGGCAGCGGTCTGGAGGCACAGGTTCCAGTAGCCCGACCCCCCGCTGAGGACCACCGTGGACAACGGGCGGACGTCCACGTTCCAGTACGAGGTCGGCGGCGCCTGGAGCGCGTACACCAACGCCGCCCGTACGACCGCGGGTTCGGCGACGGCGACGACGGAGCCGCCGTCGTATGCGGGCCGGGTGTCGAGCCAGCCCCCTATGCGCCCGATGAACGACAGGAGGGACTCGCCTCCGTGCGGTGCCGAGCACGGGTCGGCGAGCCAGACGTCGACCGCGCCCGGCTCGCGTGCGGTGACCTCCGCGAGGGTGGAGCCGCGCCAGCGGCCCATGTCGCAGTCGCGCAGGTCGGGTTGTGCCATCGGGGCAAAGCCGAGCGCCTGGGCGGTCGCGCGGCTGCGGACGGTCGGCGAGCAGTACCGCAGTTCGGCGGCGTTGAGCGGTACGAGGGCATGGGCGGCGAGCTGCACCTCGTACCATCCGGCCTGATCGAGCGACCGGTCGTCGTCGAAGCGCTCGGCGAGCAGTGAGGAGCTGCGAGCGGCAGCCACCAGCGTGATCCGAACGTTCATGGCGCGATGGTGAGCGGGAGGAGCCGTACCGGTCAAGGGACAGATCGCCCACCCCGGGCGGGGCGGAGCGCGCGCCTCCCGGACGGTCACGCCACGGACCGTCCCGGGCGGGGACCGGAACCCCCGCGGACCAGCACCTCGTCACACGCCGTACGCAACCGGCGCACGCCCTCCGCGAGTTCGGTGATACCCGCCACTCCGGCGAAGCTGAGCCGGATATGTCCGGCAGGGGGCTCCGCCGAGAAGTACGGGCGGCCCGGAGCGAGCGCCACACCCGCGCGCAGGGCGGCGGAGAGCAGCCCGCCCTCGTCGGCTCCGTCGGGCAGCCGCAGCCACAGATGGTGGCCGCCGGACGGGATGTACGGCAGGGACAGTTCCGGCAGCCCGCTCAGCAGAGCCCCCGTCAGGGCGTTCCTGCGGTCCCGCAACGCGGCGGCCACCGTGCGCAGATGACGGCTCCAGGCGGGGGCGCCGACGAGTTCCAGGGCGGCTTCCTGAAGCGGGCGGGCGACGAAGAAACTGTCGACGACGTGGATGGCGCGCAGCCGCTCCAGCGCGGGGCCGCGGGCCGCGAGCATGCCCACCCGCAGGCTGGGCGAGGTCACCTTGGTCAGTGAGCCGACATGGACGACGACACCGTCGTGGTCGTCCGCGGCGAGGGCTCCGGGCGGCGGCCCCGCGTCCGCGTGCACCAGCCGTCGCGCGAAGTCGTCCTCGACGACGAAGGCCCCGGCGACCCGGGCGATCCGCAGCACCTCGGCGCGGCGGGCGGGGGCGAGGACGGTGCCGGTCGGGTTCTGGAAGACGGGCTGGCAGATGAAGACCCGGGCTCCGGTGGCCCCGAAGGCGTCGGCGAGCAGTTCCGTCCGTACACCCTGGCCGTCCACGGGCACGGGGACGGGACGCAGTCCCGCCGCACGGGCGATGGCGAGCATGCCGGGGTAGGTGGGTGACTCGACCAGGACGGGCGCGCCGGGCGGGGCGAGTGCGCGCAGGGCGGTGGCCAGGGCGGACTGGCCGCCGGCGGTGATCAGTACATCGGCGGCGGTGATGTGGTCGCCGAGATCGCGGGCGAACCACTCGCGCAGTTCGGGCAGGCCCTCGGCGGGCGGGCGCCCCCAGGCTCCGGGGCGGCGGCCCGCCCGGGCCAGGGCGGCGGCCATCGCGCGCTCGGGCTGGAGGGACGGGTGCAGATAGCCGCCGTTGAACTCGACGACTCCCGGCGGCGGCGCGGCGAGGGTGGCGAGCACCCCGGAGGCGTCCACGGTGCGCGGTACGAGTTCGCCCGCGACGGACGCGCTGAGGGTGACCTCCTGCCAGGAGGTGTCCCCGGCGGCCGGGGGTGCGGGGCGGGGCGGGGCACGGAAGGCACCGGCGCCGGGGCGGGTGACGACCAGCCCCTCGGCGGTGAGGCGGGCGAGCGCACGGGAGACGGTCACCGGGGAGACGCGGTAGCGCTCGACGAGCGCACGGCTCGACGGCAGCTTCCCTCCGGGTGAGTAGCGGTGAAGCTCTCGCTTCAGAGAATCCGCCAGCTCCTGCACACTGCTACGCTCCTGCATGACAGTACAGGATAGCGCTACTCACACCTCCCCAGTAGCGGTCGGCCCCGCGACCGGTGGCGGCACCCTGCTCGCCGCGCTGGGCGTGATCGCCTTCTCGCTGACGTTCCCGTCCACGGTCTGGGGGCTGGAATCCTTCGGGCCCTGGTCGCTGGTGGCGCTGCGGAGTGTGCTCGCGGCACTGATCGCCGGCGGATTTCTGCTGGCCCTGCGGGTGCGGCCGCCCAAGCGCCGCCACTGGGGGTCCCTCGCGGTCGTCGCCGGTGGTGTGGTCGTCGGGTTCCCGTTGCTGACGACGCTGGCGCTCCAGACCTCCACGACGTCCCACGCGGCGGTGGTGGTGGGGCTGCTGCCCCTGACGACCGCCGTCTTCGCGGCCGTACGCACCGGTCGCAGGCCCTCGCGTACGTTCTGGGTGGCCGCGCTCGCCGGGGCGGCGGTGGTGATCGCGTTCACGGTGTCGGGGAGCGGCGGGGGGCTCCAGCGCGCGGATCTGTATCTCTTCGGCGCGCTGCTGGTGTGCGCGGCGGGCTACACCGAGGGCGGGCGGCTGGCCGCGCAGATGCCGGGGTGGCAGGTGGTCGGCTGGGCGCTGGTCCTGTGTCTGCCCGTGGCGACGGCGGGGGCGGCGGTGAGCCTGGCGTACGAGCCCGTACGGCTGACCGGGCAGGGCGTGGCGGGGCTGGTGTGGGTGGCCGCCGGGTCGACGTTCTTCGGGCTGTACGTGTGGTACCGGGGCATGGCGTCGATCGGGATCGCCCGGGCGAGCCAGTTGCAGCTCGCACAGCCGCTGCTGACGCTCGTGTGGTCGGTGGCGCTGCTCGGGGAGCGGCTGTCCCCGGCGGCACCGGTGGCCGCGGCGGGGGTCCTGGTGTGTATCGCGGTGACGCAGCGGGCGAGGGCGTGAGACCGGGCGCTCTCACGCCCGGCACCCCACCGCTCGTACATCCGCTCGTACGTCCCGGGACGCAGCCGGGCCCGGACCCGGGCCGGAGAGCCCCATGGCCGTGGCCGAAGGCCCGGCGCGGGCCCCGGGAGCCTCACGGTCGTAGACTCGGAACAACGGAAACCCGCTTCGAGGAGGTCACTCCCGATGCATGCGAACGTGGGCGACAAGCTGCTGGTGCACGGCAGGACCGTGGGACAGCACGACCGGACCGCCGAGGTCGTCGAGGTGCTGGGGCGCAAGGGTGATCCCCCCTACCGCGTCCGTTTCGACGACGACGGGCACGAAGCCCTGGTCTCCCCCGGCCCCGACACCGTCGTCAGGCCGCACGAACACGCCTGACCACCGCTCCCGGGACCGGCCCGCCCGGCCGGTCCCGGCTCTGCACGGGTGGCGGGCGGGTCAGGCGGGCGGCAGGGCCCTGGCGGGGTAGTGGTCGGCCACCACCCGCGCCATAGCGCCGATCCGGTCCGTGGCGACCTCCTTGGCGGAGAAGAAGCAGTGGCCGCGGACCGAGCCGTAGGTGCGGGCCAGCGTCAGATGGCGGGAGAGTTCGGCCGGGTCCCGCCAGGGCGCGGCCTGCGCGGGATCGCCGGCCTTGTAGAGGGCCTCGCCGATATAGAGGTCGACCCCCGTACCGCGGACGAGATCGTCCCACCAGGGCAGCAGTTTGGCGTAGTCGGCGGCGGCGAAGCCGATGTTCCAGTAGATCTGCGGGACGATGTAGTCGATCCAGCCCTTCGTGACCCAGGAGCGGGTGTCGGCGTGGAGATCGTCGTAGGTCTGCACACCCGCGCGGGTGTCGGAGCCGAGCGGATCGGTGGAGGCGTTGCGCCAGACCGCGAAGGGGCTGACGCCGAAGGCGGCTCCCGGCCTCGTCTCCTTGACGCCCTCCGACATCTCGCGGATCAGCCGGTCGATGTTGTCGCGCCGCCAGGACGCCCGGTCGGCAAAGCCCGCGCCGTGGCGCGCGTAGGCGTCGGCGTCGTCGAAGGTCTCTCCCGCCGCGGGATAGGGGTAGAAGTAGTCGTCGAAGTGGACACCGTCGATGTCGTAGCGGCGTACGGCGTCGAGCATCGCCGTCCGGACGAAGGCGCGGACCTCCGGCAGGCCGGGGTTGTAGTACAGCTTCCCGTTGTACGGGAGCACCCAGTGCGGGTTCTCCCTGGCCGGATGCCCCTCGGCGAGCAGGGAGGGATCGGTGTGGGAGGCGACGCGGTACGGGTTGAACCAGGCGTGCAGCGCGAGCCCCCGGCGGCGGGCCTCCGCCACGGCCGTGCCGAGCGGGTCCCAGCCGGGGTCCCCGCCCTGGACGCCGGTGAGGGAGCGCGACCAGGGTTCGTACGGGGAGGGCCACAGGGCGTCCGCCGACGGCCGTACCTGGAAGACGACCGTGTTCAGCCGGCGGGCGACGGCCGTGTCGAGATGGGCGAGGAGTTCCGTACGCTGCCGGGCGGCCGTGAGGCCGGGCTTGGACGGCCAGTCGCGGTTGGCGACGGTGGCCAGCCACATCCCGCGGAACTCCCGGCGCTCGGCACGCCGGCCGCTCTCGGGGTGGGCCGCCGCGTCACCGGCGGTCGCCAGCCCGGCCAGCGCCCCCGCCCCCGCCATCAGCACCCTCCTTCTGCCCATACTCCCCATTCGACCGATAAATCCCATGTTCCGCTCCATGTTCTGGATTCTGGCGATACGTTCGCAATGCCGGTCGCTGTGTCCGCACAGCGCGCCCGCCCTGGGCGTCTCCTCCCTCCGCACCCGGAGTAACGTCGTGGGGTCGAGGCGGGCGCCGGAACCTTACGGGATTCCCGCACGGAAACAGCGAAAGGCACGAGGTGACGGACTCAATGGCCGACATTGCACGCGTCGGAGTGGTGGGCTGTGGCCAGATGGGCGCGGGCATCGCGGAGGTGTGTGCCCGCAGCGGCCTGGAGGTGAAGGTCGCCGAGACGACGGGTGAGGCCCTGGAGATCGGCCGGACCCGGCTCTTCAACTCCCTCTCGAAGGCGGCCGAGCGCGGCAAGATCACCGAGGCGGAGCGTGACGCGGCCCTGGAGCGGCTGAGCTTCACCACGGACCTCGGGGAGTTCGCCGACCGTGATCTCGTCATCGAGGCCGTGGTGGAGAACGAGCAGGTCAAGACCGAGATTTTCCAGGTGCTCGACCAGGTGGTCACCCGGCCCGACGCGATCCTCGCCTCCAACACCTCGTCCATCCCCCTGGTGAAGCTGGCCGTCGCGACCTCGCGGCCCGACCAGGTGATCGGTATCCACTTCTTCAACCCGGCCCCCGTGCAGAAGCTGGTCGAGCTGATCCCGGCGCTGACGACGTCCGACGAGACGGTCAAGCGCTCCGAGGCCGTGGTGGCGCAGTTGCTCGGCAAGCACGCCATCCGCGCCCAGGACCGCTCCGGCTTCGTCGTGAACGCCCTCCTCATTCCGTATCTCCTCTCGGCGATCCGGATGTTCGAGTCGGGCATCGCCAGCCGAGAGGACATCGACAACGGCATGGAGCTGGGCTGCGCCCACCCCATGGGCCCGCTGAAGCTCTCCGATCTGATCGGCCTGGACACCGTCGCCTCGGTCGCCGACTCGATGTACGCGGAATTCAAGGAGCCCCTGTACGCCGCTCCCCCGCTGCTCCAGCGGATGGTGGACGCGGGGCGCCTCGGCCGTAAGACGGGGTCGGGCTTCTACCCGTACTCCTGAGACCGCGCTCCTCCTGAGACCTCCCGGCGCCCGAGACTTCCCGGCTCCAGAGGCCCCACCCGTCCTCTCAGGGCCCCGGGCGCCGATACGACGGCGGCAGGCGGGATCCCGCCCGATATCCGAGGGAACCCGCCGGAACAATTCCCCTGGCACCGTTGCCCGTCGGTGCGCGTCTTCCTTTTCCGTGCCCTCGCGCCCTCACCGGGTGCCGGGAATTCACGGCGCGGTTCGCCCGGAGAGCCGTTTCCCCTCCGCCCGCGGCCCGTGGATACCGGAAATGCCGGACAGCCGGCGGCGGGTGGGGCCTTTGCACTCCCGGTTGTGGAGACAAAGGCCCCCGCGCCCGGTCAGCCCAGGCGCATATGGTGGAGCATCAGCAGCCCGGCCGCCATATTGGCGGCCGGGATCTCGCCTCTCGCGATCATGCCGGGAATCAGTTTCAGCGGCACCCACTCACGGCGCGAGGACTCGAAGTCGTCCTCGGGATGGCCGATGTAGGTGGCGCCCTCGGCCCAGTAGAGATGGTGGCGGGAGTCGGTGAGGCCGTTGGACGGCTCCACCGTCATCAGATGCCTCAGGGGACCCGGGCGCCAGCCCGTCTCCTCCTCCATCTCGCGGGCCGCCGCGGTCTCGACGTCCTCGCCGTCCTCGACGACCCCCGCCGCCAGTTCCCAGCCCCAGCTGTCGGTGATGAAGCGGTGGCGCCAGAGCATCAGCACCTCATTGGACTCGTTGACCGCGGTCGCGACGGCGACGGCCCTCAGCCGGATCAGAAAGTGGTCCAGATGACGGCCGTCCGGAAGTTCGACATCGGCCAGATTCACACTGAACCAGCGGTTTTTGTACACGGTTTTTTCGTTTAGCTTTGTCCACTGCACTTTTCTGCCACCTTTCGACCAGTAGGTGGCAACATGGCAGCAGCCAGTCAGCCGGAGGGGAATCGGTGAGGGCCGCGGACGAGCCAGTTCGGCTCACTCCCGACGGTCCGTCACAGGGGCACGCGCAGGGACTCGTCGATCAGTCCCGCCGCCTCCTCCGCATGGGAACTCCCGCTCACCGCGAGCTGTTCCCGCACCTCCCGCAGCCGGTCGCGCAGCCGCTGGGACTCCATACCCCTCGCCCGCTCCGCCATCTCCACCGCCGCCTCCGCGGCCCGGTCGGGCTCGCCCTGGCGTAGCTCGATCTGGCAGAGCATGGCGAGCCGGTGCACCCGGCCCCGGTCGTGGGCGGGAGTACCGACGGCGGCCGTCGCCTGCTCCCGCGCGGCCTTGAGATCACCGAGGCTCAGCAGGGCCTCGGCGGCCTGCACATTGACCAGACCGGGCTGGACATAGCCGGTCTCGTCCGGCTCGTATCCGGGCTGGATGCGCTCCACCTCCAGCTCCGCGCGCCGGATGCACCGCAGGGCGGAGGCCCGGTCGCCGAGGTTCGCGTACGCCTTCGCCTGCATCACATACAGATCGGCGGCGAGCGCCGGGGTGATCTGCCCGCCCGCGGCCCGCAGCGCCGCCTCAGCGAAGGCCACCGCCTGGCGGTGCTCGGAGAGGAACAGCGACTGGGTGACCAGCAGAGCGATCACATAGGCGCCCAGCCCCCGGTCGCCGCTGGCCTTCGCGAGCCGCAGCCCCTGATGGAAGTAGCGCTGGGCGAGCCCGTGGGCGTCGGAGTCGTACGCACAGATACCGGCGACCGCCACGAGTCCGCCCGTCGCCCGGTGCAGCTGACGGCCGAGGCCGTCACTGTAGGCGCCCCGCAGCAGCGGTGCCGTCTCGGAGTTGAGGAATCCGACGATCCGGGCCCTCGTCGCGATACCCCCGGCCCTGCGGTACATCAGCTCGTAGTGGGCCCGCGCGGCCCGCAGCATCCAGATGTCGGCCATCGAGACCCGGGTCTGACCGCTGCGGGAGACATCCGCGTCCTCCGGCGGGTTCTCCCACTCCCATACGGGCATCACCGCGGGCGTCCCGGTGACGGCGGGCGCCTCGATGACATGGCGCCGCTGCTGCTCGTCGGAGCGCCACAGCGCGGTGGCCCGTTCGACGAACCCGGAGAGCGGGGAGCCGGAGCCGGTGCCCCAGTCGCCGCCCACCCCGAGGCCGATGTCGCTGAGTGTCAGGGCGCGGTGCAGCCGGGCGGCGAGCACCTCGCAGATCAGATCGGGCACCTGGCCGCGCGGGCGCTGGCCCTTGAGCCACCGTGCCACGGCCGTGTGCTCGTACCGCAGGGACAGTCCCCTGGCGCGGCCCGCCTGGTTCACCCGGGCGGCGAGGCCCGCGTTCGAGATACCCGCCTCGTCGAGGAGGGCGTCGAGCAGGGTATTGGGCTGCATCAGGCCCTCCGGAGGCTCGGTCAGCCCAGGGTAGTGGACGGGGCTTTCACACGTGGTGTGAATGCAGTGCCCCGTCCGGCACCCGGTGTGCTCTCCCGCCCTGCCGTGCGCACCGGTTGACTGAACTGCCTCTCAGGAGGCGGCCGGACCGCCGGCTCCCCCTCGTACAGTGCGGCGGTCCTCGTTCGCGCCGTCTGCCCTGCCGACTGCCCGACACTCCGCGGCAGGGCGGACGGCGCCGGCCGCGCACGGCAGCCGGCGGCGGATCCCGCCGTCAACGACGCGATGTCTCAGCGATGGGAGGGTTCCGCCGGGTACGGCGCGGTACGGCCTCCCCGTACCGCGCCGGGACCCGGGAGCGGTCGTCGCGCAGCACCAGCAGCGCCACATCGTCGGTGAGCCGCCCGCCGGTGTGCCGCAGCAGCTCCGCGTGGACGGCCGTGATCACGGCGGCGGGCGTCGGCGGCGGATCGAGCGCGGCCCGTTCGAGAACGGCCTCCAGGCCGAAGAACCGCCCCGCCGGGTCCCGGGCGTCCACCGCCCCGTCCGTGTGCAGGACCAGTGACTCCCCGGGCAGCAGTCCGTCCCACCGGTGCGGCTCCAGCTCGGCCGGCAGCGGGAACAGCCCGAGCGGCGGCAGCGGATCGCCGCCCGTCAGCGGCCGGGCTCCCGCGGTTCCGGTGCCGAGCCGGTAGGGCCAGGGGTGTCCGCAGTTCAGGGCCAGTACGCGGCCGTCGGGTCCGATCTCCAGCAGCAGTACGGTGACGAACTCCTCCGAGGACGGGCTGTGCGGCTCGCCCTCGCAGGCCGCCGGATGCTCCTCCCGGGCCCGTTCCCGCAGATGGCGCTGTACGGCCCGGTCCAGCCGCCGCAGGACGCCGCCGAGTTCGGGTTCGTCGTACGCGGCCTCCCGGAAGCTGCCGAGGACGGCGGCGACCGCTCCGATCGCGGGCAGCCCGTGTCCCCGGACATCGCCGATGACGACGCGCACTCCGTGGGGAGTGGCCAGGGCCTCGTACAGATCGCCGCCGACGCTCGCGCCGGGACTCGCGGACAGCTGGCTCGCGGCGAGCGCGAACCTGTCGAGTCGCGGGGGCAGCGGGCGCAGCAGCACGCTCTGGGCGGCATCGGCGACGGCGCGCACATGCCGCAGCTCGCGGACGAACCGCCGCCGCACCCCGAGGACCAGTCCCGTGCCGACGGACAGGAGGACGACCCCGGCGACGATGCGCTCGCCGAGGCTCTCCGGATGGTCGGGCGGCAGGGCGACCCGCCAGGTGAGGGCGGCTGCCCCGCAGACGGCGGGCAGTCCCAGCGGCAGCAGCCGGCGCGCTCCCCGGCGCCCCGCCGGAATCCGCCCCCGCCACGGGCCCCCGCCCGGTCCCCGCCGTAACCAGGAGCCGCCCCCGCCCCGGCGCCACCAGGAGACCGCGGGCGGGCCCCACCGGAGCCAGGAGGTGCGGCGCGTGCCCGGCCTCAGCAACGCGTCGCCACCCGCCGGCTGCCCGAGCCGGCCGCCACGGCCCGGGATCCGGCTCCGCCAGGAACCGCCGCCCGGCCCCCGGCGGAGCCGGAAGCCGCCGGCCGGGTCCTGCTGTGCCCGTGTCGCGCCCGCCGGGCCGTGCCCGCGGGCGTGCTTGGCCCGGTGCACGGCCGGAAAGGGACGTACAGACCTGATACGGATCATGCCGATGGTCCCCTCGTAGGCCCCTGCCCGGCTCGCCGGCCGCCCGAACGGCCGGGTCGATTCTGTCGACCGTGCGGGGACGAAGGGAACAACGTCCCCCGTTCTCACTCAAATGAGTGAGCGGGCCGGGACTCACGAGAAAAGGGGCGCATCCGGCGAACCGGATGCGCGCCTCCCCTATGCGGTCAGGCTCCGCGCAGGACCGCCCCGAGGCGCTCGGCGGCGAGCGCGACCGCCGCGTCACGCGCGGCGGTCACCTCCTCCACCGTCAGCGTCCGGTCGGGGGCGCGGAACCGCAGGGCGTACGCCAGCGACTTCTTGCCCTCGCCGAGCTGCTCACCGGTGAAGACGTCGAACAGCCGGATGGACTCCAGCAGTTCGCCCGCACCGGCCGCGAGCAGATTCTCCACGGCCGCGGCCGGGACGTCCGCCCCGACGACGAGTGCGACGTCCTGGGTGGCGACCGGGAAGGAGGAGATCCGGGGCGCGGTCAGCGACCCTTGCGAGGCCCGCTCCACCAGGTCCAGATCCAGCTCCATCGCACAGGTGCGGTCGGGCAGGCCCAGCGCCTTGACGACCCGGGGGTGCAGTTCGCCCGCGTGTCCGACGGGGGTCTTCACCCCGTCGAGGGCGACGAAGAGCGCGGCGCACCGGCCGGGGTGCCAGGGTCCGTACTGCGCCTGTTCGACGGCGAGTCCGGTCCCGGCCTCACCGGCGATCAGCCGGGCGGCCTCCACCGCGTCCGCCCAGTCGGCGGGACGGCCCTTCCCCCACCAGCCGGACTGCTCGCGGGCCCCGGCGAGCACCACGGCGGCGTGCCGGGGCTGTACGGGCAGGGCGGCGTCGAGCCCGGCCAGTTCCTCGTCGGTGGGCCTGCGGTCGACGGGCGGCGCGGCCGGGACGCGGGGCTCGTCCACCGGGTGGAAGACCAGCCCGGTCTCGAAGAGCGCGAGGTCGTGGCTGCCGCGTCCGTGGTTGCGCCGGAGCGCGCCGAGCAGTCCTGGCAGCAGTGTGCTGCGGAGCGCGGGCTCCTCGTCGGAGAGGGGGTTGACGAGCCGGACCAGGCGCCGGGCCGGGTCGTCCGCCGGGAGGTCGAGCTGGTCGAGCACCCGCTCGCCGATGAAGGGGTAGGCGAGCGCCTCCACATAGCCCGCTCCGGCGAGCGCGCGGCCCACCCGGCGGTGCAGCCGCTGGCGGGCGGTCAGTCCCCGGCCGGACGGCGGCCTGGGCAGCGAGGAGGGCAGGTTCTCGTACCCCTCCAGGCGGATGACCTCCTCGGCGAGGTCGTTGGGCGCGGCGAGGTCGGGACGCCAGGACGGGACGGTGACGACCAGTTCGTCCTGGCCGTAGACGTCGCAGCCGATCTCCTGGAGCCGCCGTACGACGGTCTCCCGGCCGTAGGCGACCCCGGCGACCCGGTCGGGGTGGTCGGCGGGCATGGCGACGGTGCGCGGGGCGGACGGCGCGATCACATGGGTGACGCCGGCCTCGGCGGTGCCTCCGGCGAGCAGCACCAGCAGATCGACGGTGCGCTGGGCGGCTGCGGCGCCCGCCAGCGGGTCGACACCGCGCTCGAAGCGCCGGGACGCCTCGGAGGTGAGCTTGTGGCGGCGCGCGGTGCGGGCGATGGAGACGGCGTCGAAGTGCGCGGCCTCGATGACCACCTCCGTCGTGCCCCGGACCCGGCCGGTCCCGGGGTCGGGGGCCGCGTCGGCGATCTCGGTGTTGGCGCCGCCCATCACGCCCGCCAGGCCGATCGGCCCCCGGTTGTCGGTGATGACCAGGTCATCGGTGTCCAGCACCCGCTGGACGCCGTCGAGGGTGGTGAGCTTCTCGCCGGGCTCGGCGCGGCGGACCCCGATGGGGCCGTCGACGAGCGTGCGGTCGTAGGCGTGCAGCGGCTGGCCGAGTTCCAGCATCACGTAGTTGGTGATGTCGACGGCGAGTGAGATCGGGCGCATGCCCGCCTTCTGGAGGCGGCGCGTCAGCCAGATCGGGGAGCGGGCCTCGGGGTCGAGCCCGGTGACGGTCCGCGCGGTGAAGCGGTCGCAGCCGACGGGGTCGTCGACCTTGACCGGGTAGCCGTACGAGTTCGGCCCGGGCACGTCCAGGAGCGCCGGGTCGCGCAGCGGCAGCCCGTAGGCGGTGGCGGCCTCACGGGCGACACCGCGCAGGGACAGGGCGTAGCCGCGGTCGGGGGTGACGGCGATGTCGAGGACCTCGTCGTGCAGTTCCAGCAGCTCGATGGCGTCGGTGCCGGCCTCGTGCTCGGGCGGCAGGACGATGATGCCGTCGCTGTTGTCGTCGCCCATGCCGAGCTCGGAGGCGGAGCAGATCATGCCGCGGGAGATCCGGCCGTACGTCTTGCGTTCGGCGATCTGGAAGTCTCCGGGGAGCACGGCGCCGGGCAGGACGACGACGACCTTGTCGCCGACGGCGAAGTTCCGGGCACCGCAGACGATCTCCTGCGGTTCGCCGGTGCCGTTGGCCTGCCCCACGTCCACGGTGCAGAAGCGGATGGGCTTCTTGAACCCGGTCAGTTCCTCGACGGTGAGGACCCGGCCGACGACCAGGGGGCCCTTGAGCCCGGCGCCGAGCTGCTCGACGGTCTCGACCTCGAGACCTGCCGCGATGAGCTTCGTCTGTACGTCACGGCCGGTCTCGGCCGCCGGCAGGTCGACGTACTCCCGCAGCCAGGAAAGCGGGACCCGCATCAGATCTCCATCCCGAACGGCCGGGTGAACCGGACGTCACCCTCGACCATGTCTCGCATGTCCTCGACGTTGTGGCGGAACATCAGCATCCGTTCGATGCCGAACCCGAAGGCGAATCCGCTGTACTTCTGAGGGTCGACCCCGCAGGCGACCAGGACCTTGGGGTTGACCATCCCGCAGCCGCCCAGCTCGATCCAGCCCTCGCTGGAGCAGGTGCGGCAGGGCCGGTCCGGGTTGCCGACGGACTCGCCGCGGCAGACGTAGCAGACCATGTCCATCTCGGCGGACGGCTCGGTGAACGGGAAGAAGTTCGGCCGCAGCCGGGTCTTCATGCCCTCGCCGCCGAAGAGCGACTGGACCATGTGGTCCAGGGTGCCCTTGAGGTCGGCCATGGTGAGTCCCTCGTCGACGGCGAGCAGCTCGACCTGGTGGAAGACGGGGGTGTGGGTCGCGTCCAGCTCGTCGGTGCGGTAGACCCGGCCGGGGCAGATGACGTACACCGGCGGCTCGCGGTCCATGAGCGAGCGGATCTGCACGGGGGAGGTGTGGGTCCGCAGGACGACTCCGGAGCCGTGCTCGGCGCCCTCGGGCCCCTGGACGAAGAAGGTGTCCGCCTCGCCCCGGGCGGGGTGGTCGGGGCCGATGTTCAGGGCGTCGAAGTTGAACCACTCGGCCTCGGCCTGGGGACCCTCGGCGACCTCGTAGCCCATGGCCACGAAGATGTCCTCGATGCGCTCCGAGAGCGTGGTGAGGGGGTGCCGGGCGCCCGGCGGGATCCGGTCGTACGGCAGGGTGACGTCCACCGCCTCCTCGACCAGCACCCGGGCGTCGCGCTCGGCCTCCAGCTCGGCCTGGCGGGTGGCGAGCGCCTTGTTCACGGCGCCGCGAGCCTGGCCGACGCGCTTGCCGGCCTCGGCCTTCGCCTGGGGCGGCAGGGCGCCGATCTCACGGTTGGCGAGCGCGAGCGGCGATGTTCCGCCGGTGTGCGCGACCTTCGCGTGGGCGAGCGCGTCGAGGTCGCCCGCGGCGGCGAAGGCGGCGAGCGCCTCGTCCCGCATGCGCTCGATCTCTTCCGGTTTCAGTGCCTCGACCTCGACCGGGTCGTAGGACTTGTTGGGTGCCGACATCTCTTCCCGTGCTTCCGATTGGCTGATGGGCGCGACCACGCTCGACGACTGAGGACGCGAAGGTGCCAAAGGACGAGTCTAAAGGTCGCCGGAGGTGTGCGATGGCGGGGGACGGCGCCGGGGGCCGGGCCGTACCCGCGGAGTGCCGCCCGTGGGCCGCTCCTGGCCGGTTACGACAGATAGGCCGGGGCGCCGACGGGCAGGATAAATCGGAACTCGGCACCGCCGCCGGGCCCCCGGCCGACGGTGATCGTGCCGCCGTGGGCCTCGACGATGCCCTTGACGATGTACAGGCCGAGGCCGGTTCCGCCGCGTTTGCTGCCGCGCCAGAAGCGGGTGAAGACACGGCCCATCGACTCCTCGGGGATGCCGGGGCCTTCGTCGCTCACAGTGACGGCCGTACCCTTCTCGTCGTTCTTCGCCGACTTCGCCGAACCCGGCGCCACCTCGATGGTGACGGTTCCCTCGCCGTGGCGCACGGCGTTTTCGAGCAGATTGCCGAGCACCTGGTCGATCTTGTCGGGGTCGGCCCACAGATCGGGCAGTCCGCCGCGGATGCTGACGAGGAAGCGGTCGGGGCGCTGGCCGCTCGCTATGAGGGCCTGGACATGGCGTTCGACGGCCGCGGCGATGTCCACGGGCTGGCGGCGGACCTCCAGGCGTCCGGAGTCGATACGGGAGATGTCGAGCAGCTCCGCGATCAGCCGGGTGACACGGTTGGCGTCGGCGTCGACGGTCTCCAGCATCAGCCGCTTCTGGTCGTCGGTGAAGCGCTCCCACTTGGCGAGCAGGGTCGCCGTGAAGCCCTTCACCGAGGTCAGGGGGGAGCGCAGCTCATGGGCGACGGTGGCTATCAGCTCGGCGTGGCTGCGCTCGTTGCGGCGGCGGGCCTCGGTGCCGCGCAGGCTGACGACGAGCCTGCGTATCGGCCCGGTGGGGCGCTCGCGCACATAGCGGGCGGAGACGAGGACCTCCCGGCCGCCGGGGAGCAGGAGATAGCGCTCGGGCTGGCCGACACGGGTGGCGAGGCCGCCGTACGGGTCGGTCAGCGCCCACCAGCGGCGCCCCTTGAGGTCCTCCAGCGGGAGGACCCGCTCCAGCGGCAGCCCGATGGCGTCGGTCTTGGCGGTGGTGGTGATCCGGACGGCAGCGTCGTTGAAGCAGATCACCCGGCCCGTCTCGTCGGCGACGACCAGACCGTCGGGAAGCTCGTCCGGGTCGATGGCCAACGCCTCCGGATTGGACGACGGGCACAACAAGGTGCCGTGTGTCTCCGCGAGCCTGCTCGTCCCGACAACCATCCCCGTACCCCACCTCTCCGCCGGCGCAGTGGGCCCCCCGAGCCCGTCACCCTACTAGCTCAAGGTGACGGCGCGGAGCCCCTGAGCGAGACCGCCCTCTTCGGCGGGCCCGGCACGGTCGCCGGGCCCGCCGCCCCCGTTCAGCGAGCGCCGCCGGCGCGCTGGGCGCGCGCCGAGGCGTAGAGACATACGGCCGCGGCGGTCGCGAGGTTCAGACTCTCGGCTTTTCCGTGGATGGGAACGCGGATCACGGCGTCGGCCAGCGCCCTGGTCTCCTCGGGCAGGCCCCATGCCTCGTTGCCGAAGATCCATGCGGTGGGGCCGCCCATGGTGCCCGCGTCGAGTTCGTCGTCGAGGTCGTCCTCGCCCGCGCCGTCGGCGGCCAGTACCCGCACTCCGGCGTCCTTCAGCGCGCGTACGGCCCGTTCGACAGGTACGCCGACGGCGACGGGCAGATGGAAGTGCGAGCCGACCGAGGCGCGGACGGCCTTCGGGTTGTAGAGGTCGACGGAGGCGTCGGTGAAGACGACGGCATCGGCCCCGGCGGCGTCCGCGCACCGCAGGACGGTGCCGGCGTTCCCGGGGTCGCGCACATGGGCGAGCACGGCGACCAGCCGGGGCCGGGCCGCGGCGATGTCGTCGAAGGGCGAGTCCAGGAACCGGCAGACCCCGACGAGTCCCTGCGGGGTGACGGTGGTGGAGATGTCCGCGATCACGCTCTCGTCCGCGAGATGGATCCGCGCGCCCGTGTCACGGGCCGCGCCGACGATGTCCGCGTAGCGCCCGGCGGCCTCGGGGGTCGCGAACAGTTCCGTCAGCGTCGGCGTCCCGCCGCTGCGGTGCCCGGCGGCCTCCCGTACGGCCTGGGGCCCCTCGGCGAGGAACAGCCGCTCCTTGCCCCGGAAGTTCCGCTTCGCCAGCCGCCGGGCGGCGGCGACGCGGGACGAACGCGGGGAGATCAACTCGGGGGCGGCCATGGACTCACTCTCGGAGATGTCGTCGGAGTTCGGAAGGTCGGGATGTCCGGATACCGGGATACCGGGATACCGGGATTGCCGTTGTACCTGGTTGCCGGGGCAACGGCATGATCGAACGGACTTCGCTGTACGCACCGGCCCGGGCGGCCACCGGCTCGCGGGGCGGCCCGCTCCCCCGGCGTGCGGCCCGTACAACCGGACGCGAGGCCCGTGGCCGGACCGGTGGGACCCACCGCGGGGGACGCGGGCCCGGCGCACAGATACCGTCCGGCCGCGACGGACGCGGGAAACGGCGCCGGGCTCCGGCGGAGGACGCACCGGCCCGACGCCACGGGGACGGAACCGGACCGTAGACACCCAGAACCGGCGCACCGGGGCGCACCGGGGCAAAGCGCCGCACCGCACACCCGCGGCACCCGGCTGACGCACCCGGGCCCGTACCTCCGCGGGCATCGCGGCAAACGCGGCCGGACCCGCAGACCACAGGGCCTACGGGTCCGGAGGCATACACCTCAGCGCACGGCTCAGGCCGCGGCCTTGGGCGCGTTGACGTCGGCCGGGAGGGCCTTCTGCGCGACCTCGACCAGCGCGGCGAACGCGTTGGCGTCGTTGACGGCCAGCTCCGCGAGGATCTTGCGGTCCACCTCGATGTTGGCGGCCTTCAGACCCTGGATGAGGCGGTTGTACGTCATGCCGTTCTGGCGGGCGGCGGCGTTGATGCGCTGGATCCACAGCTGGCGGAAGTCACCCTTGCGCTTCTTGCGGTCGTTGTAGTTGTAGACCAGCGAGTGGGTGACCTGCTCCTTGGCCTTGCGGTACAGGCGCGAACGCTGACCGCGGTAGCCGCTGGCCTGCTCCAGGATCGCCCGGCGCTTCTTGTGGGCGTTGACTGCCCGCTTGACGCGTGCCACTTGTTAACTCCTTGTAGCGGGGCCGGGGCTCACTTTCTCAGCGGCCCAACCCGAATTCGAATAGGTCCCGGTCGAGGCGTCACATCCCCGTCTCCGTCAGCGGAGCCGGGAGCGACATCACTTGCCGAGAAGCTTCTTGATCTTCTTGGCGTCGGCGGGAGCCATCTCCGCGTTGCCCGTGAGGCGGCGCGTCAGCGTGGACGGCTTGTGCTCGAGCAGGTGGCGCTTGCCGGCGCGCTCACGGAGCACCTTGCCGGAGCCGGTGATCTTGAAGCGCTTCTTGGCACCGCTGTGCGTCTTGTTCTTCGGCATCGCGCCGTATCTCCTCGTCAGTGGCGCTCCCCCGGCGCACGGGCACCGGACAGCGGGGAGCGTCAGTCTTCGTTTCTGGGTCCGGGCGGGACCCGGGGCGCCTTGTGCGGGCGGCCCCCGGGGTCACCCCTCGGCGGGCGTCTCCGCGGGCGCGTCGGCCTGGGCCTTCGTCGCGTCGCGGTCGGCCTTGCGCGCGGCCTGGGCCTCACGCGCCTCGGCCATGGCCTCGGTCTTCTTCTTGTGCGGGCCAAGAACCATGATCATGTTCCGGCCGTCCTGCTTGGGGTTGGACTCGATGAACCCGAGGTCCTCGACATCGGAGGCGAGTCGCTGAAGCAGGCGGAAGCCAAGCTCGGGGCGGGACTGCTCACGACCACGGAACATGATCGTGATCTTGACCTTGTCACCCTGCTTGAGGAACCGGACGACATGACCCTTCTTGGTGTCGTAGTCGTGCGGGTCGATCTTCGGCCGGAGCTTCATTTCCTTGATGACCGTGTGCGCCTGGTTCTTGCGCGCCTCACGTGCCTTCATGGCCGACTCGTACTTGAACTTCCCGTAGTCCATGAGCTTGCACACGGGCGGCCGGGCGTTCGCCGCGACCTCGACCAGGTCGAGGTCGTACTCCTGAGCGAGCTCAAGGGCCTTGGCGAGCGGGACGATGCCCACCTGCTCGCCGCTCGGACCGACAAGCCGCACTTCGGGAACGCGAATCCGGTCGTTGATGCGGGGCTCGGCGCTGATGGATCCTCCTCGGTAGCACCACGCGGCCGGCTGGGGAGCGCCGCGTAACGTCTCTTTGATCAGACCAACCGCGCCGGGGAACGAAAAATGCCCCGGACGGGACACAGGCGGCAGCTCCTTGAATACCGGAGCACCGCCGCGGTCTGCCGCGGGGCGCACATCGGGCGGCTTCCATCGTCCGTACGGAACGATGGGCACCACCTGACCGGTGACCCGCCGTCCCGGAGGACGGCCAGGTGGGAGAGCGGAGCCTCCACTTGTGGGCTGGGCACACAGATGTCCAGCCGGTCGTCCTCTCAGGCTAGCAGCTCCGGACCCCGGGAGCTAACCGGTGGCACCGGCCGTGTCGGACGGGCCGGGGCCTATCGTGTCCGTCATGAGCGACGCGACTCCTTCTTCCCCCGACTCAGCTGCCTCCGCTGCCTCCGCCGGCTCCGGGGAGTCCCCGGACTTCGACTCGATGACCCGCGATATCGCCGAGGTCCCCGCCGTCGAGGTGATCGTCACGGTCGCGGTGAATCTGATGAGCGCCGCCGCCGTGAAACTCGGCCTCACCGAGGACGGCGCGGAGCACAAGGACCTCGACGAGGCACGGAAGCTGGTGCACGCGCTGGCCGGGCTGATGGACGCGAGCACCACCGAGATCAGCTCCTTCCACGCCGCGCCGCTGCGCGACGGGCTGAAGTCGCTCCAGCTCGCCTTCCGCGAGGCGTCGCTGGTACCGGACCAGCCGGGCCAGGGACCGGGTGAGAAGTACACCGGCCCGGTCTACGGCTGACGCCACCGCGCCCGCCCGCCGGGGCGGTCCTACGGGCGTACGAACAAGGGCTCGCCCGGTGGGGTGGCCCCGGCCGGCAGCAGCGCCAGGTCGAGGCCCCGTACCAGGCGGGCCCTCAGTACGTCGTGGCCTGCGATCGCCCCGGCGACCCGGCGGGCGGCCTCGGCGGGGACGGCGCCGTCGGAGAGCACCAGGGCGAGGGTGCCGCCCTCGCCCCCGGGCAGCAGATGGGCCCGGAGTACGGCGGGCTCGGCCGCCACCGCCTCCCGTACCGCTCCCGTGACGGCGGGGTCGTCCAGCGGATCCGCGCTCGTGCGGCCCTCGGCAAGCGCCAGCAGGGCGGGGCCGGTCAGCTGATAGGGCACCGGCCCGGCCAGATCCAGTACCAGGGTGTCGGCGCGCTCATGGGCGACGGCCCGGAGCGCCTGGTGCAGCGGTACGGCGACGGGCCTGGCGGCCGGGTCCCAGCGGTGGAGCGCGTCCATGGAGGTGAACGCGGGCAGCGCCCTGCGGTCCCCCGCAGTCAGCGTCGGCACCGCCATGTCGCTGGTCTTCTCGCGCCGCAGCCCGTTCTCGTCGGTCTCGGTCTCACCGAGGACGGCGACGACCGGGACGAGCAGGCGCGCGCCGGTCAGGGCCTCCAGCACCGGCCGCTCGGCCGACCTGTCCTCGGCCCAGGCGGCGAGCGCCGCCGCCAGACGGGGGTCGGCGCCGCCGTCGTCGTCGGAGAAACCGGGGTCGGGAATGTTCTTGAGCGCCACGCGCCGAGCCTAGTCGCCGGGCCACTCCCGGGCCGCGGCGGGTGGGGCTCCGCCGGAGAGGCGGGGGCCGCGCCAGAGGACCACCGCGCCCGCGAGGACCAGCGCGCCGATCCCGCCGGTGAGCGGGGCGAGCCAGCCCGCCGGGTTGGAGTCGGGTCCCTGCGCCCGGGGTCCCTTGCCGAAGTACGTCCCGGAGTACCCCGCCGACCGTGCCTTCGGGTCGCCGGGGCGCAGCTTCGCCGCCGCCTCGACCGCGGCGGCCGGGTCGACCATGCCGTAGCCGCGGGCGTCGTCGCGGCCCGCTCGGGGGCTGTCGCCCGCCGTGTCCGCGAGCAGCTTCTTGATCTGCGCCGGGGTCAGTCCGGGGTATGCGGAGCGTACGAGGGCGGCGGCGCCGGAGACGAACGCGGCGGCGGCACTGGTGCCCCAGCCCTCGTAGTACTTCCCGTCCGGGTCCGGTATCACGATGTCCACGCCGGGCGCGCTGACCGTGGCGTACCAGCGGCGGGTGGAGAACGGGGCCCGGTTGCCGTAGCGGTCGACCGCCGTCACGGCGATCACCCCGGGATAGGCCGCGGGGTAGGAGATGTGATCGCCCTTCTCGCCGCCGTTCCCGGCCGACGCGACGACGACGGCGCCCTTGGCGAGCGCGTACTGCACGGCCGCGTCCTCACCGGCCTCCGGGTGCGCGGACTCGCTGTCGTCGCCGAGGGACAGATTGATGACGTCCGCGCCCTGGTCGGCGGCCCAGCGGATGCCCTGCGCCAGCGCGTCGCCCCGGGACTTGCGGGCCTTTCCGCGGGCGCCGTCGGTGCTTTCGAGGATGACCCGCACGGGAAGGATCTTCGCCTTGGGGGCTATGCCGATGACTCCGGCCTCGTTGCCGGGCCCGTGGCCGTGGGCCGCGATGATCCCGGCCATGGCGGTGCCGTGGCGGGCCCAGGCGCGATCGCCCCGGGACGCGCCGAAGCCGATGAAGTCCTTGCCGGGCAGGACGGAGTCCCTGAGGTCGGCGTGCTGGTCGTCGACGCCCGTGTCGAGGACGGCGACGGTGATGCCCTCGCCCTTGGTCGTACGCCAGACCTCGTCCGTGTTCATCGCCGCGAGGCCCCACTGCTGGGCCCGGATGCCGTCGGCGTGCGCCGGGACGGCGGGGAACAAGGCGAGGGAGGTGGCCGCGAGGAGGGCGGCGACACGGTGGCGACGGCGGCGCGCCCTGGTCACTGGGGTCATGTCGAGGGCTCCGTGGCCGGGGGCAGGGACTTCATGAGCGCGCGTTCGGCACCGGCGGCGAGGCCCTCGGCCTCATGGCCCAGCCCCGCCTGCGCGGGCGCCGAGGTGGCTCCCCTCGCCCTGGCCGCGTCGGCGGGCTGCGGATCGTTCACCACGCGGCCGTCGGCGAACCCGGAGACGGCGTAGACGACGACGGGCACGTCGGTGAGAACGCTGATGGCCCAGCTCGCCCGCTGCCGGTCCCCGAACCCGGCGGCGACCGTGCCCTGGGCGGGGAAGGTACGGGGGATCAGATCGGGGCGCTCGGCCAGGCTCTCCTTCCGGAAACGCAGGGCGAGGGCGTCCATGGCGTCCTCGCCCGCCTCGGTGAAGACCATGCCGACCGTGGTCACATGGGTCGAGGTGGCGTCGGTGTAGGTGGCGCGCAGCACCCGGGCGCAGCCCGCCTGCTGCAGCGTGGTGACCAGCAGGGGGCCGAGGGCGCTCGCGCAGTCGCCGTCCGGGGCGACGGCCACCCGGGTCCAGACGCGGTCGGCCCTGCCGGGGCCCGCGCTCTCACCCTTGATCGTGCGGGGGAAGAGGGTGTCCACGGGGACGCTGTGCCACAGGGTGCGGCCCTTGGCGTAGTTGGTCCCGCGCGCGGAGTCGGCGCTGGAGTCACCGGTCAGCCAGCGGGCGGTGACCGCGCCCCCGATCAGACCGAGGCCGAGGACGGCGCAGGCGACGGCGCCGACGGCCCGCCCGGTGCGCCGGTCGCGTATGGGGCGCAGACGTGCGGTCACCTCGGAGGGCACCTCCGGGGGGTCGAAGGGATTGCGCCCCACCCGGGCGGGCGGTGGCCCGGAAGGGGTCGGGACGATGGGCCTCAGCCGGGTGGTGGTCTCCACCGGAGGGGCGTCCGGCCGTGGCGGTATGCCGGGTCCCGGGGACGGTACGGGCGCCATGGGCGGGGCGGGCGCGGCCGGGCGGGGGGCGGCCGGGGTCTCGATCGGGTGGAAGCCCTCGGGGGCTGGGGAGACCGGGGTGGCAGGGGCGGCCGGGGTGGCCGCGAAGGCAGTGGAGGTGGCGGAGGGGCGGGACGGCGTCGGCAGGCCGTGGACCGCGGTGGCGGTACTGCCCGTGGTGCCGACGTCGCCCGCCGGCGCGGTGCCGCCGGTTCCGGTGGCGTCGGCTCGTGTGCCGGACGGCTCGGCGCGCAGCCGCCGGGTGTCCTCGTCGGGCGGTACGCCGGGCCCGGGGCGGCGCGCTCCCGTCCGGGCGGGCGGCACCCCGGGGCGCGGCGGGACTGCCGGGCGGCCCAAGGCATCCGGTGTCTCCGCGGAGGCGCGGGGCGTGGCGCCGTACGCCCCCGGACGACCGCCCGGCGGCGATGTGTCCGGGCGGGAGAGGTCCCCGGCGGGCCGGTCGCCCGCCGTGCCCGTTGCGGTGGGCTCGGCGCGCAGCCGGCGGGTGTCCTCGTCCTGCCCGGGTGGCATGGACGGGCGGGGTGCCGTCCTCGCGGCCGGGTGTGAGGCGGGGTCCGGCGCGTCCGGTCCCTCCGGCGCGGGGCGGCGGAGACCGTTCGGCACGGGGATGCCCGGTACGGCGGTGCCGGGTACCGGGGGCGGAAGGTCCGGGAGCGGGGGTACGGCGGGGCTGCCGGTGGTGTTCCGCGAACCGTACGCCGGGGTGGCGCCGGCCGGCCCCCGGGCGGGCGGTCCGGCCGGAAGGGGGGGCACGGCGGGGCGGCCGCCCGGCGAGGGCGCCGGGATGTCCGGGGTCGGCGGGGCGCCGGCCGGAGGCGGGGCCGCCGGGCGCGGCGGGACGGAACGGGCCCCCTCGGGAGCGGTGTCCGGGCCGGGTCCGGCGGAAGCCGCAGGGCGCGGTGCCTCGGCCGTGCCCGGAGGCCGGGCCGTGTCCGGGCGGGGTCCGGCCGGAGCCGTGGGCCGAGGCGCCGCGGCGGTACCCGGGGGCCGGGACGGTTCGGGCGGGAGCAGCGCGTCCGTGATGCGGGACCTGGGAGGAGGCTGCGGTGCGTCGTCGGGACGGCCGGGAGGGCGCGGTGCCTCCGTGCTCATGCCGCCCCCGTCTCTCGTACCGAACCGCGACGATCGCCTTTCCCAGCAGGCCCGTTCACCGCCGCGTCCGCGTCACTCTACGGGTTCCGGCCGGGCCCCCGGCACCGAGTCCGCGGCTCCGTGGGGATCTGCCCAGAACATCCCCCTACCCCCGGGTAATCGGGTCTGGCAGGCTCGGCCCATGACTCCCCGCGCCACCGACCGGGCCCGGTACGACCGCGCCACCGCCCATCTCGACGCCCCGCTCGCCGTGGTGGACCTGGGCGCCTTCGACGCCAACGCCGACGATCTCGTGCGCAGGGCCGGGGGCAAGCCGATCAGGGTCGCGAGCAAGTCCGTCCGCTGCCGGGCCCTCCTGGAACGGGTGCTGGCACGGGACGGGTTCTCGGGAATCATGTCGTTCACGCTGGCCGAGTCTCTGTGGCTGGCGCGGGCGGGGTTCGACGACATCCTGCTGGCCTATCCGTCGGCGGACCGGGCCGGCTTCGCGGAGCTGGCGGGGGATCCCGGGCCGGCCGCCGCCGTGACGGTGATGGTCGACGACATGGCTCAGCTGGAGCTGATCGACCGTGCGCGCGAGGGCGGCCGGGAGGTGATCCGGGTGTGTCTGGAACTCGACACCGCCCTGCGTCTGCTCGGCGGGCGGGTACGGATCGGGGCGCGCCGTTCACCGCTCCGGGAACCGGCCCGGCTGGCGGAGCTGGCCCGCTCGGTGGTCCGGCGTCCGGGGTTCCGGCTGGTGGGCCTGATGGCGTACGAGGCGCATATCGCGGGGGTCGGCGACACCTATACGGGAAGTCCGGTCACCTCGGCTGGCGTACGGCTGATGCAGCGGGTCGCCCGCCGGGAACTGACGGAGCGGCGGGCCGCCTCGGTCCGGGCGGTCAGGGCGGTGGCGCCGGACCTGGAGTTCGTGAACGGCGGCGGCACCGGGAGTGTGCAGCACACGGCCGCCGAGGAGGCGGTAACCGAGATCGCGGCGGGTTCCGGGCTGTATGTGCCGTCGCTGTTCGACACCTTCGCCTCGTTCTCCGGGCGCCCGGCCGCGCTCTTCGCCCAGCCGGTGGTGCGGCGGCCCGGGCTGGGGGTGGTGACGGTGCTCGGCGGCGGATACCCCGCGTCGGGCGCGGCGGGCAGGGACCGGCTGCCGGTTCCGTATCTGCCGGAGGGACTGCGCTACGACCGGCGGGAGGGCGCGGGCGAGGTGCAGACCCCGCTGGTCGGCTCGCCCGCCGACGATCTGCTGATCGGCGACAAGGTGTGGTTCCGGCACGCGAAGGCCGGTGAGTTGTGCGAGCGCTTCGACGCGCTGCGGCTCATCGGGGGCGACCGGGTGGTCGGGACCGTACCGACCTACCGGGGCGAGGGCCGGACCTTCCTGTGACGTACCGCTGCTGCCCCGCCCGTTTCCGCCCCGCGCCCGTCTCCTGTACGGCCCGGCCTGTGGTGCGCCGCTCGTCCGGGGTCGCCTGCGGCCCGGATGCCGGTGCGGGTCAGGGGCCGATGCTGCTGCCGACTCCACCGCTGGTCGCGTCGCCGATCGGCCGGATGCTCGCCATGATGCGGTCCATCTCGGCGAGGGTGGGCGCGCCGGGGCCCGCGTCGAAGGCGAAGCGGACGATCACCAGCGATCCGGCGCCCTTGGGCGCGGGGAAGACCAGGGACTGGACGTAGCCCCCGGGTCCCGAGCCGGTGACGACGCGCCGGCGCACCAGATGGCCGGTGCGGCCGGCGACCGCGACGGACTGGGACCTCACCTCGGTCTGCGAGCTGATACCACCGTAGATCCGGCGGCCGAGCGGGTCTTCTCCGTACGCCTTGTCCACCGCGGTCGTGATGTCCTGCCGGGCGAGAACGGCGGGCGAGGTCACATCGGTTCGGGTCGCGGTGAGGGAGGACACCCGTCCCCGCCGGCAGAGGGAGGAGCCTCCGCCGGGGCACTCGTACGTCAGGTCCGTGTACATCGTGGCGCCCTCGTCGAGGGAGCTGGACGACTTCTCCCAGCCGTCGGGGACGGGCATGGAGATCCCGTTGAGCTGATCGGTCAGCAGATCGGGGGCGCCGGACGCGGACGGCTCCGGGGAGGGGGTGGGGGCGGCGCTCGTCGGGGGCGCCGTCGGCGCGGTCGTGGTGGGTGCGGCCGCGGGTTCGCCGGAGCCGTCGTCACGGGTGAGCAGCACGACGGTGGTCGCCGTGGCGAGTACGGCGGCGGCGGTGATCAGGGCGATCCACCGGCCGCGGTTGTTCCGGGGCGGTGCCGTTGAGACGGGGTCGGACAGGGGCCCGAACCCGGCGGAGGGCTGGCCCTGCCCCGCCGTGGGTGGCCCGAACCCGGTGGAAGGCGGGCCCTGCCCCGCCGTGGGTGGCCCGAACCCGGCGGCCGGAGGGCCGAATTCCCCTGCCGGGGGGCCGAAACCGCCCGCGGAGGGTCCGAAACCGCCGGCCGGGGGCGCGGGTTCGTCGGCGGACTGGGTGGGTCGTGTCCGCGCGCTCCACGCCGTTCCGTCCCACCAGCGTTCGGTGCCGGGCGCGCTCGGGTCCGGGTACCAGCCGGCCGGAGTCGTCATGCTCACCCCGGACACCCTAGATGATGGGTTCCGAAGGGTAAGGGCTGTCCGCCGCTCGCTGATCCACCGCCGATGACGGGACAGCCCTTACGTCCGCGATTCCTCAGCGGAGAGCTCCGGCGCCCCGTCCGGAAATGCCTCGACCGGAAATGCCGTGACGCGTGCGCGCTGACAGCCCCGCCGCCCTGTCCCACCCGGCCTCTCGTGTGGGCTCGCATGAGCGGGTCGGGGCGGAGGGCATCTGCGGCAAGAGCATGGGCGCGCCGTTGATTGCCAACTAGAGTCGGTTCATCACTGCTGGTTATGGGGTCAGGGGCTTGGTGCACGCACGCCGGGTCACTGGTGGGGAGGGCCTGTAGAGCATGAGTCGTCGCTCCAATGGGTTGGTCGGTGTCTGGGCCGAGGCGCAGCGCCAACAGCAACGTCAACGTGAGGCGCAAGCCAGGTATCAGCGGGATCAGGAGAGGCAGCAACGCGACCACCAGCGAGAGCTCGCGCGCCGCCAGCGCGAGCAGAAGGCCGCGTACCGGGAGCTGCGGGAGGCGGAGGCGCGGCGGCGGACGCAGGAGATCGACGCGCGGGTGGAGTCCTTGCAGGGGCTGCTGGCGGCGGGGTGCCGGGCTCCGGCGTTCCGGGCGGAGGCGCTGACGCGGGCGGAGCGGGTCGAGCCGTTCGCCCCCGGTCAGCTCGCGCAGCCCGTTCCGATGCCGGACCCGAACCAGTACCAGCCGGGCGGCGGTTGGACCGCCGCACGGCGTGCCCAGGCGCAGGCGGAGGCCCGGTCCAGATTCGAGCGCGACTGGGGGGCCGCTCAGGCGGCGGAAACACAGCGGCAGCAGCAGCTGGCCGCCTACCAGCGGCAGTACCAGCAGTGGGCCGATGGCCGGCTGGGCGAGATCCGTCGGCACAACGCCGGCATCGTCGAGATGACGACGGGGCTTCGCGGCGGGGATCCCGAGGCGGCGGTGGAGTACTTCTCCGCTGCTCTGTACGCCTCGACCGGATGGCCGGAGGACCTGCCCCGCCAGGTGTCAGCGGCGTACGACCCCGGTGCGCGCCAGTTAGTCCTCAACTGGGAGCTGCCCAGGTACGACATCGTGCCGGAGGCGAAGTCGGTGCGCTACATGATCAACGCCGACCAGGAGAAGGAGTCGCCGCGGCCGGTCACCCAGCGCCGCGCCCTGTACCGGGACGTACTCGCGCAGTGTCTCCTGCTGGTCCTGCGTGATCTCTTCGCGGCCGATGAGTTCGGGGCTCTGGAATCGGTCGCGTTGAACGGGTTCGTGGACGATCACGACCCGACGACGGGTAGACGGGCAGCCATGTTCCTCGGCACCGTCATGGCGTCGCGTTCGACATTCGCCGCCCTGCATCTGGAACAGGTGAACGCCGTCAACTGCCTGGTGGACGGCCTGCGGGGGCAGTTGTCCTCGCGTCCCGACCAGTACGCGCCCGTACGTCCCGGCCGGGTCCCCGAGGACGTCGGCCATGCCGTCGTCACCCACGGAGGCGACGAGGAGCCGGATCTGCACGCGATGGATCCCATCGCCTTCGAGGCTCTGGTCGCCGATCTGTTCCGCGCCATGGGCATGCAGGCCGTGACCACACAGCGTTCGAACGACGGCGGTGTGGACGTCGACGCGCTCGACCCGACCCCGATCCGCGGCGGAAAGATCGTCGTACAGGTCAAGCGGTACCGCAACACGGTGCCCCCGACGGCCGTCCGCGACCTGTACGGGACGGTCCAGGACGCGGGCGCCAACAAGGGTGTGCTGGTGACGACGTCCGGCTTCGGTCCCGGTTCGCACACCTTCGCCAACGGCAAGCCCCTGGAACTGGTGGCGGGCTCCGAACTGGTGGATCTGCTCCACCGGCACGGACTGCGCGGGCGACTGGGCAGCGGCGAGCCCTCGGTGCCGCCCCCACGGACCGCGCCGGACGACGAGACCGGCACCGACGACCACAATGTGTTGGGCATGTACTGGTCGGGCGGCGTCGCCCTGGACGTGTGCGCACTCGTCTGCCACGGCAACCGGGTTCTGGACGACGACCACTTCGTCTTCTTCAACAACCCCCGGACGCCCGACGGCACGGTCCGCGCGCTCATCCCGGTCGCGCCGGACAGGGCCGCCGTCCAGGTCTCCTTCGACGCGCTGCCGGCGCGCGCCGACCGCCTCGTCCTCATCGCCGCCGTCGACCCCGAAGCCAACCCCACGTCCGACCTGTCCGGTTTCACCGACGCCGGTATCCGGCTGCTGGACTCCGAGGGAACGCCGCTCGACCGGTTGGAGGTCTCCGACGGCCGCCCCGGCGAAACCGCCCTCGTCCTGGGGTCCTTCCGTCGCCGCGCGAACGGTGACTGGGACTTCGTCGCCGGGGGCAAGGGGTACCGGGGCGGCTTGGAGGAACTGATCCAGGAGTACGGCATCGAAGTGGAGTAGCGATCCGCGTCCCCGGGGCAGGCACGGGTGGATCACATGGGCCCCGGGGCGGGCGGCCCTCGGGTGAGGAGCCCGGGGGCGCGCGCCGGTGGGAAGACACGTTGCCGTGACGTCCGGCCCCTCTCCGGGAACCGGGTGCCCACGCCGGTGAAGCCCTGCCCGGGTCCGCGTCGTCGACCGCGTGACGCGCCGGACCCGGTTTCCGGAACCGACCGCGGGCCCCGGCTACAGCGGGGTGACGTACGCCCCCGCGATACCGCCGTCGACCAGGAAGTCCGTCGCGTTGACGAACGAGGAGTCGTCGCTGGCGAGGAAGGCCACGGCCGCGGCGATCTCGTCCGCCTCCGCGAACCGTCCGGCCGGAATGTGCACGAGTCGGCGCGCGGCCCGCTCGGGGTCCTTGGCGAACAGCTCCTGGAGGAGCGGGGTGTTGACCGGCCCCGGGCAGAGCGCGTTCACCCGGATTCCCTCACGGGCGAACTGCACCCCGAGTTCGCGGGACATGGCGAGTACACCGCCCTTGGAGGCGGTGTACGAGATCTGGGAGGTCGCCGCGCCCATGACCGCCACGAAGGAGGCGGTGTTGATGATGGAGCCCCGGCCCTGGCGCCTCATATAGGGGATGGCGGCCTTGCAGCACAGATAGACGGAGGTGAGGTTGACCTCCTGGACCCGCTGCCACGCCTCCAGCCCCGTGGTGAGGATCGAATCGTCCTCGGGGGGCGAGATGCCCGCGTTGTTGAAGGCGATGTCGACGGAGCCGTAGGTCCGGTACGCCGTCTCGAAGAGCGCCTCCACCTGGTCGCCCCGGGTGACGTCCACCCGGACGAAGGTGCCGCCGGCCTCGTCGGCCGCAGCTTTGCCCGTAGGCTCGTCGATGTCCGCGCAGACGACGTTGGCGCCCTCGGAGGCGAGCCGGCGCGCGGTGGCCAGCCCGATGCCGCTGCCGGCGCCGGTGATGACGGCGGTACGCCCGGCCAGGCGGCGGCAGACGTTCTCGGTCGTGGTCATGGCTCAGACCTCCGTGCTGAAGAAGACGTTCTTGGTTTCGGTGAAGGCCGCGAGGGCGTCGGGGCCCAGTTCCCGTCCCAGGCCGGACTGTTTGTAGCCGCCGAACGGTGCCCAGTAGCGGACGCTGGAGTGGGAGTTGACGGAGAGATTGCCCGCCTGGACCGCGCGGGATACCCGGATCGCGCGGCCGAGGTCACGGGTCCACACCGAGCCGGAGAGTCCGTACTCGGTGGCATTGGCCAGCCGGATCGCGTCGGCCTCGTCGTCGAAGGGCAGCACGGCGGCCACCGGCCCGAACACCTCCTCGCGGGCGGCCGGGGCGTCGGGCGCGATATCGGTGAGGACGGTGGGCGGGAACCAGAACCCGGGGCCGTCGGGGGCGCTGCCGCGGATGCCGGGGAGGCCCTCGGGGACGTAGGAGCGCACCCTCTCCAGCTGGGTCCGGGAGATCAGCGGCCCCATCTGCGTCGACTCGTCCGCGGGGTCGCCGACGACGACGGACTCGATCGCGGGCGCGAGCAGTTCGAGGAAGCGGTCGTACACCGGGCGCTGGACGAGGATACGGGTGCGGGCGCAGCAGTCCTGGCCGCTGTTGTCCAGGAAGGACATGGGGGTGGCGGCGGCGGCCGCTTCGAGATCGGAGTCGGCGAAGACGATGTTGGGGCTCTTGCCGCCGAGTTCCAGGGTCACCCGCTTCAGCCGGTCGGCGCACTTCGCCATGATCCGTTTGCCCACCCGGGTGGATCCCGTGAACACGATCTTCGCGACGCCCGGGTGTTCCACGAGTGCGTCGCCGGTGACCTCGCCCGCGCCCGGCAGTACCTGGAACAGGTGTTCCGGCAGCCCCGCCTCCCGGGCGAGCCCGGCCAGACGCAGTGCGGTCAGCGGGGTGGTCTCGGCCGGTTTGAGGAGTACGGCGTTGCCGGCCGCGAGGGCCGGTGCGGTGGCCCAGGCGGCGATCGGCATGGGGAAGTTCCAGGGCGCGATCACCCCGACGACACCGAGCGGTTCGAGGAAGGTGATGTCGAGGCCCCCGGCGACGGGGATCTGACGGCCGCTCAGGCGCTCCACTCCCCCGGCGGCGAAGTCGAGGAGGTCGCGGACGTTGCCGGCCTCCCAGCGCGCGTTGCCGATGAGGTGTCCGGCCTCCCGTACCTCCAGAAGGGCGAGTTCTTCGAGGTGTTCGTCGACGACGGCCGCGAAACGGCGCAGCAGTCTCGCCCGGTCGGCGGGGGCGGCCGCGGCCCAGCCCTCCTGGGCCCTGGCGGCGAGGGCGACGGCGGTGCCGACCTCGGCGACTGTCGTGGCGGCGACCTTCTCGACGAGTGTGCCGGTGGTGGGGTCGAGGACCTCGTGGTACGTGTTCGGCAAGGCGTTCCTCGCAGGTGTCGGTGCTGGGGGCGGAGGGGCGCGGGGCTTCGGGCGGGCCGGGGGCGCCGGACTCGGGTGCCGGTGGTTCCGGCGCGGGGCGGGGCCCGGTCCAGGGACCGTTGCGGGCCGCAGGGGTGTCCGGCCGCTCTCAGAGGCGTTCGAAGGAGCGGCGCAGCTCCCAGTCGGTCACCGTGGAGTCGAACGCGGCGAGTTCGACCCGCGCCATGTTCAGATAGTGCGCGACGACCTCGTCGCCGAACGCCTCCTTGGCGATGGGGCTGGTCTCCCACAGTTCGGCGGCTTCCCGCAGGGTGGTCGGGACCTGCGCGTACCCCGCCGTGTAGGCGTTTCCGGTGCACTCCTGAGGCAGTTCCAGCCCCTGCTCCACCCCGTGGAGTCCGGCGGCGACCAGTCCGGCGACGGCCAGATGCGGATTGACGTCCCCGCCGGGGAGCCGGTTCTCGAAACGGGTCGAGCGGCCGTGGCCGACCACACGCAGGGCGCAGGTGCGGTTGTCGTAGCCCCAGGCCACGGCGGTCGGAGCGAACGAGCCGGGCTGGAATCTCTTGTACGAGTTGATGTTGGGGGCGTAGAGGAGGGCGAAGTCGCGCAGCGCGGCCAGCTGCCCGGCGAGGAAGTGCCGCATGAGCGGTGACATCCCGCCCGGACCGTCTCCGGCCATGACCGGGGTGCCGTCCCCGTCGGTGAGCGAGAGATGGATGTGGCAGGAGTTGCCCTCGCGCTCGTTGTACTTGGCCATGAAGGTGAGCGAGACGCCTTCCTGCGCGGCGATCTCCTTGGCCCCGGTCTTGTAGACGGCGTGCTGGTCACAGGTGACCAGTGCCTCGTCGTACCGGAACACGATCTCGTGCTGGCCCGGATTGCACTCGCCCTTGGCGGACTCGACGGTCAGTCCCGCCGCGGTCATCTCGTTGCGGATACGGCGCAGCAGGGGTTCGATGCGCCCGGTGCCGAGGACCGAGTAGTCGATGTTGTACTGATTGGCCGGGGTGAGCCCGCGGTAGTCGCGGTCCCACGCCTGCTCGTAGGTGTCCTTGAAGACGATGAACTCCAGCTCGGTGCCGACATGGGCGGTGAGGCCCAGCCCGGCCAGCCGCTCCAGTTGGCGGCGCAGCACCTGGCGGGGGGCGGCGGCGACGGGTGCGCCGTCGTTCCAGGCGAGATCGGCGACGAGGAGGGCGGTGCCCTCGTTCCAGGGGACCCGGCGCAGGGTGGCGGGGTCGGGGCGCATGGCGAAGTCGCCGTAACCGCGCTCCCAGGACGACATCTCGTATCCGTCGACGGTGTTCATGTCCGTGTCCACGGCGAGGAGGTAGTTGCAGCCCTCGGTGCCGTGCTCCAGGACCTCGTCCAGGAAGAACTCGGCGGCGAACCGCTTTCCCTGGAGCCGTCCCTGCATGTCCGGGAAGGCGAGTACCACGGTGTCGATCTCTCCGGTCGCGACGAGGGCGCGCAGCTCCTCGACCGCGAGCGGGGGTTTGCGGTCTGCCACGGAATTCCGCCTCCTTGGATCGGCCGGGAGCCATAAGGTATTACTGAAGACCATTGCCTGGGAAGAGGAAACGCGACGTGGCGAAGACGGATGACGCGGCGACCGCGGCGGGTACCGCGGGCGCGGGCGGTGACCGACTCACTCCCGTACTGCGTCCCGTGCGCGCGGGCAACGGGTTCGAGGAGGCACTGGAGCAGATCCTCCAGCTGCTGCGCCTGGGTCTGGTGCCCGGCGGGGAGCGGCTGCCCGCGGAGCGCGAGCTGGCCGAGCGGATGGGGATCAGCCGGGTCACCCTGCGCGAGGTGCTGAAGGTCCTCACGGATCAGGGGCTGGTGGAGAGCAGACGCGGACGGTACGGGGGAACGTTCGTACTGAGCCGTCCCGACACCCACGGCGAGGACGAGCTGCGCCGCCGGTTGGCCGGGGTGGACGTGGAGGACACCCTCCGCTTCCGCGAGGTCCTGGAGGTGGGGGCGGCGGGCCTGTGCGCGTCACACGGGCTCACCGCCGAGGACGCGCGGCGGCTGCGGCAGGCCCTGGCGGCGACGCACGACGCTCCCCTGGGGGCGTACCGGCGCCGGGACACCCTGCTGCATCTGACGCTCGCCGAGCTGTCCGGGTCGCCGAGCCTGACGGCGCGGTACGCGGGTGTGCGGGCCACGCTCAACGATCTGCTGGACTGCATTCCGCTGCTCGTACGGAACCTGGAGCACTCGCAGCAGCAGCACACGGCGGTGGTGGAGGCGGTGCTCGACGGGGACGCGGAGGGGGCGAGGGCGGTGATGCGGGAGCACTGCGAGGGGACGGCGGCATTGCTGCGGGGCTTTCTGTCGTGAGCGCCGCCGCGGCCGGGTTCTCCCGGGGCTCCGCCCCGGACCCCGCGCCTCAGACGCCGGCGAGGCTGGAGGTCACCCCCGCCCCGGAGGCATACGGGTCGCCCGTGCCGGCGAAGTCGGGACCGTGCACGGCCCCGCGTCCGGGATACGGGCATTCCGGCGCGTGCCGGTGATGCCGGATGTAGCCGCCCGGACGGACATACGGGCCGCACACGCCCGCAAGGCCGGAGGTTGCCCCCGCCCCGTCCGGGCACACCGGCGGCACGCACCCCGCGAGGCCGGAGGCGGCCCCACCCCGCGGGACCGGAGTCGCGCGGCCCGCGCGGGATGGTGCACAGGGGTTGCGCATTCTTGATTCCCGGCGCAAAGGTGTCCGCACAAACCTTTGAAGCCGGGAGTGACTCATGGCCGAAGGCACCACTCGGAAGACCACGTACACCGCCGACGCCCACTCCGACGACACCTATCTGAAACGCCGCATGCTGCGCAGGGGCTCGGCCGGCTGGCTGCTGCTCACCGGGCTCGGGGTCGCCTATGTGGTGTCCGGAGACTTCTCCGGATGGAACATCGGGCTGTCCAAGGGGGGCTTCGGCGGGCTCGCGATCGCCACGGTGCTGATGGGCGTGATGTACGCCTGCCTCGTGTTCGCCCTCGCCGAACTGTCGGCCATCCTGCCCACCGCGGGCGGGGGTTACGGCTTCGCCCGGCGCGCGCTCGGGACATGGGGCGGGTTTCTGACCGGTACGGCGATCCTGATCGAATACATCCTCGCGCCCGCCGCGATCTCGATCTTCATCGGCGACTACGTCGAATCGCTGGGGCTGTTCGGCCTGGAGTCGGGGTGGCCCGTCTACCTCGCCTGCTTCGCGGTCTTCATCGGCATCCATCTGTGGGGCGTGGGCGAGGCACTGCGGTTCAGCCTGGTCGTGACGGCCATCGCCGTGGCCGCGCTGCTGATCTTCGCGGTGGGCGCGTTCACGGACTTCAGCGCGGGCAACCTCGATGACATCCCGGTCGACGGGGACGCGTTCGGGTCGGGCTCGTGGCTGCCGTTCGGACTGCTCGGCATCTGGGCGGCGTTCCCGTTCGGGATGTGGTTCTTCCTCGGTGTCGAGGGCGTGCCGCTGGCGGCGGAGGAGGCCAAGGACCCGGTGCGGTCGATGCCGAGGGCGCTCGCCGTCTCCATGGGCATCCTGGTACTGCTGGCCGTGCTGACCTTCTTCGCCGCGACGGGCGCCCGGGGCTCCGCCGCGATCCAGGAGGCGGGAAACCCGCTGGTGGTGGCGCTCCAGGGGGACGGCGAGGCGAGTGCCCTGAGCAGATTTGTGAACTACGCGGGGCTGGCGGGCCTGGTCGCCTCGTTCTTCTCGCTCATCTACGCCGGTTCCCGCCAGCTCTTCGCTCTCTCCCGCGCGGGATATCTGCCCCGCTTCCTTTCCCTGACCAGCCGTCGCAAATCGCCGTACCTGGGACTGCTGATCCCCGGTGCGATCGGCTTCGCGCTGGCCGCCTCCACCGGCAACGGCGCCCGGATGCTGAACATCGCGGTCTTCGGGGCGACGATCAGCTACGCCCTGATGGCGCTGTCGCACATCGTGCTGCGCCGCCGCGAGCCGCATCTGCACCGTCCGTACCGCACCCCGGGCGGCACGCTCACCTCGACCACGGCCTTTGTGCTCGCGCTGTCCGCGCTGGTGGCGACGTTCCTGGTGGACAAGGACGCGGCGTTCATCGCGCTGGGCGTCTATGCCGTCGCGCTGGCCTACTTCGCGATCTACAGTCGCCGTCATCTGGTCGCCAGAGCGCCGGAGGAGGAGTTCGCGGCGCTCGCGGCTGCCGAGGCCGAGCTGGAACGCGACTGAGCCCGCACACGACGGAGCCGTACGAGAGCGAGCTGTACGAGACCGAGCCGCAGGCGCGGCCCGTGCCATCTCGCGTCACCCGTAGAACAGTGGAACCACCCGCACCAACGCACCAGACGCTCCACAGGCAAGGAACGGAACGGAGTCACAGTGGCCACGCCCCTCATTGGTGTCACGACCTATCTCGACCAGGCCGCATGGGGGGTGTGGAAGATGCCCGCCGCCCTGCTGCCCGCCGCCTATCCGGCCCTCGTCCAGCGGGCGGGAGGACTGGTGGCGATGCTCCCCCCGGACGCAGGCGCCACGGCCGCGGAGGCGGTCGTGGCCCGGCTGGACGGTCTGGTCGTCGCGGGCGGCGCGGATGTGGAGCCCGTACGGTACGGGGCCGAGCCGCACCCGCGCACGGGCCCTCCCGCCCGCGAGCGGGACGCCTGGGAGCTGGCCCTGATCCACGCGGCCCTCGCCTCGGGGACGCCGCTGCTGGGCATCTGCCGGGGCATGCAGCTCCTGAACGTCGCGCTCGGCGGCACCCTGCGCCAGCATCTGGAGGGGCATATCAAGGACATCGGGGTCATCGGCGCCCACACCGTGACCCCCGTCCCGGACACCCTCTACGCGTCCGTCGTGCCGGAGCCCGCCCTGGTCCCGACGTATCACCACCAGGCCGTCGACCGGACGGCCACCGGGCTCACGGTCTCCGCGTACGCGGACGACGGCACCGTGGAGGCGGTGGAGCAGGCGGGCGGGGGCTGGACGCTCGGGGTGCAGTGGCACCCGGAGATGGGCGAGGACACCCGGGTGATGGAGGCGCTGATCAGGGCGGCGGGTTCCTGACGCCCGCCCCGGCTCCCCGCCCCGGATTCCTGACACCGGGCCGCCCCTTCGCCCATGGACCCCGGCCCGCCCGTTCACCCCGGGTTCCTGACACCCCGGCCCCGCCCCGTGGACCCCCGCCCGGCCCCTCACCCGTGGTTCCCGGCGCCCCGGAGCAGCCCTCGTCCCGGGGCCCCCGCCCGGGGCCCGGCCCCGTACGGCGCAACCACGGCCCGACACCCCCGGCCGACGCCGCCCCCGGACGGCCCCGCCTCCCGCCCCCGTACCCCCGCTCAGGCCCCGCCCGTGTCCGCGAGTCCCAGCAGTTCGCGGCCCGGACCCCGGGGCTTCTGGGAACGGCGCCACACCGCCCGGAGCGCGCGGTCGAGAGGCACGCCCGACACCCGTACCGCCACCAGACGGCGGGAGGAGACCTCTTCGCGCACCGCCAGCTCGCTGAGGACGGCCGGACCCGCCCCGCTGACCGCGGAGGACTTCACCGCGGTCGTGGAGGCGAGTTCGAGCAAGGGCTCGGCCGGGCCGCCGTGTCCGGCGAGCGCCGAGTGGAGTACCTGGCGGGTGCCGGAGCCGCGTTCCCGCATGATCAGCGGGGTCGCGGCCAGTTCGGCCGGGCCGAGCGGGGTCCGCCGGCGGGCCCAGGGATGGCCGGGCGCGGTGACGACGACCAGCCGGTCATGGCCGATGACCGTGCCGTCCAGGCCGTCCGGCAGCGCGAGGCCCTCCACGAACCCCAGATCTGCCCCGCCCTCCAGCAGATGGGCGGCGACCGCGGCGGAGTTCCCGGCCAGCAGGGAGACCGCAGTGTCCGGGAGCCGGGTGCGGAGCGCGATGAGCCAGCCCGGCAGCAGATACTCCGCGATGGTCATGGACGCGGCGACCCGCAGCCGGGAGTCCCGCTGCCCCCGGAGCGCCTGCGTTCCCGCGTCGAACGCCTCCGCCGCCTCGATCACCCGCCGGGCCCAGTCCGTCACCAGGGCGCCCGCCTCGGTGAGCCGGGACCCGCGCGGCGAGCGGTCCACCAGGGCCACGCCCAGCCGGCGCTCCATCGAGCGGACCCGGCTGCTCGCCGCGGGCTGGGTGATCCCCATCTCCCGGGCGGCCCGGCCGAGGCTCCCGTGCCGGGCGACGGCGAGCAGCAGCTCCAGCGCCCCGAGATCCGGCACCCGGTGCGCGAGCGGTACCCGCCGGTCGTCCTCACTCATCAGCCCAGCTTATGAGGTCATAGAGGAGTGATCCCTGGTGGGCCCCGGGCGCCGCGGCGACAGTGGTGTCATGGTCACCGCCGTGCACGCACGCCCCCGCGCCTCGGCGCCCGCCGTACGACCGGTGTCCTCGCGTCACGTCGGCCCCCAGTGGTACGCCCCGGTCATGGGCACCGCCATCGTCGCCGTCGCGGGCGCCGCGCTCCCCGTGCCGGTCCCGGGGCCCGCCCTCGTCACGGTGTGGGCGGTCTCGGCGGTGCTCCTCGTCCTGGTGGCGGCCGCGCGGGCCGCGCACTGGGCGTACCACCGCGACCAGGCCCGCGCCCATCTCCTCGATCTCTCGGTCGCGCCCTTCTACGGCTGTCTGTCGATGGCGCTGCTGTCCGTGGGCACCGGCACGCTCACCGTGGGCTCGCGGGTGACCGGGGAGTCGGCGGCCGTGGCGATCGCGGCCGGGCTCTTCGCCGCCGGGACCGTCACCGGGCTCGCCGCGGCCGTCGCCGTGCCGTATCTGATGATCGTCCGCCATCGGCCGGCGCCCGGGACCGCCTCGCCGGTGTGGCTGCTGCCGGTGGTGGCTCCGATGGTCGGCGCCTCCTTCGGTCCGCTGCTCGTACCCCGGCTGCCGCCCGGCCAGTGGCGGGCGGCGCTGCTGCTGGGGAGCCTCGGGATGTTCGGGCTGAGCCTGCTGGCGACGCTGCTGATCCTGCCGCTGGTGTTCGCCCGGCTGGTGCACCACGGCCCGCTGCCGCTCGCGCTCACTCCCTCGCTCTTCCTGGTGCTGGGTCCGCTGGGCCAGTCGACGACCGCGGTCGGCAATGCCGCGGACGCTGCGGGGAGCGCGGCGGCCCACCCGCGCGGGTTCGGCGCGTTCGCCCTGCTCTACGGCGTACCGGTGACGGGCTTCGCCCTGCTGTGGCTGGCCCTGGCGGGTGCGCTGGTGGTGCGGGCCGTACGGAGGGGGATGCCGTTCTCGATGACGTGGTGGGCGTTCACCTTCCCCGTCGGCACCTGTGTCCTCGGGGCGGCGAGTCTCGCGGACCGTACGGGCCTCGCGGCCCTGGCCTGGCTCGCGGTCCTGCTGTACGGGCTGCTGGTGACGGCCTGGGCGGTCGTGGGCTTCCGTACCGTATGCGTCGTACGCGCCCTGCTCGGCGGCGGAACGGTCATCGCGGAACCGGCGCGGGTGGCGGCTCCGGTGGAGCCGCGGACGGCCGCGCCCGCGGAGAGATGACGGCAGGTCCGTGCGGAGGACGGTCCCGGGGCGCGGTCAGCCCGCCGGTCCCGGGGGTGTCTCGATGTGCTCGGCGACCGTGACGACGACGATGCGGGTCTCATGGCCGCTCGCCCGCCACCGGTGCCGTACGCCACCGGACAGGAACAGCGTGTCACCGCGCCCCAGCCGGTACGCGCGGCCCTCGGCCTCGACCTCGACCGTCCCGTCGGCGATGTACATCAGCTCGTCGTTGCGGTGCTGGAACTCGCCCTCGGTGTCGTGCTCCCCGCTGAACTCCAGGGCCTCCAGCTGATGCCGCCCCCGGACGAGCCGCCGGGCCCTCGGCACCGCCGGAGGGCCGTCCTGGTCGGCGCGTACGACGGCGACGGTCCGAGCGGCGTCGGACGCGGCGATCAGCCGCACGGTCGTCGTCTCCAGGGCGTCGGCGACCCTTTCGAGCGAGCGCTCGCTGGGCCGGGCACGGTCGTTCTCGATCTGGCTGAGGAAGGGCACGGACAGCCCGCTGCGCTCCGCGACCGAGGCGAGGGTGAGATCGAGCGCCCGCCGTCGCCTGCGCACGGCGGCGCCCACCCGAAGACGCTCGGTCTCCTTCGGGTCCTTGCCGTCCTTGGCGTCAGCGTCCATGCGCCGGGCTCCCCTTCCTGCGTTCTGTACAACCTTACGCAGCTTCCGGCGCGGCTTCCCCCGCTCGGAGGTCACGGGCCGCTACCTCCCGGGGAACCCGGACGGGGCGGTTCCGGCCACCGGCGGGAACCGCCCCGTTCCCCTGCGTGACAGAACCTACTGGGGCACCGGGGCCACCTGGTCCACAAAACCGGGATTGGCCTTGAGCCAGGTGCGTACCGCCTCCTGCTCCCGGCCCTTTCCGCCGCGCTGGATCCCGGCCTCCAGATCGGTGAGCTGCTTCTCGGTCATCCGGAAGTCCTTGAGCCACTTCCCGGCCTCGGGGTGATCGCCGGTGAAGCCCTCGCGGGCGAGGGTGTGCACCTCGTCGCCCTTGCCCCAGGCGCCCTTCGGGTCCTTGAGCTTCTTGAGGTCGTAGCCGCTGTACGCCCAGTGCGGTGACCAGAGCGTGGTGACGACGGGCTCCTTCTTGGCGTACGCGCGCTTCAGCTCGGCGAGCATGCCGGGCGTCGAACCGTCGACGACCTCGTACTCCCCCTCCAGGCCGTACGCGCCGAGGACCTCGTCCTTGAGCAGTCCCATCATTCCGGCGCTCGGCTCGATGCCGACGATCCGGCCCTTGAACCTCGCGGACTGCCCCTTGAGGTCGTCGAGGGAGTCGATGCCCTCGACGTACGAGGGAACGGCCAGCTCCAGCGAGGTGGGGCCGTACCAGGAGCCGAGGTCCTCCAGCCGGTCGCCGTACTTCTTCCAGTACGAGGCGTGGGTGACCGGCAGCCAGCTGTCGGTCTGGAAATCGATCTGGCCGCCCGCCATACCGGTGTAGAGGGCGCCGGCCTCCAGCTGTCTGGCCTCGACCTCGAAGCCCCGCTGCTCCAGGATCTCCTTCCACAGGAAGGTGGAGGCGATGGCCTCGTCCCAGGGGATGTATCCCACGGTGAGCTTCTCGCCCTTGCCGACGTTCGCCGCGCCCGAGGGGCCGGACGCCGGTCCCGTGGCACCGCCGAAGATGTTCACACCGCCCGCGACGAGCGCGAGGACGATCACACCGACGACCGCGACCGAGGGCCGGGGGCGGTGGGCCCACAGTCCCTTGCCGCCCGCCAGGGCCCTGGCCTTGGCGATGGCACGGCGGCCGAGCGGGGAGACCTGGCGGCCCAGCTCGCCGGTGATCCGGTCCAGGTACATCGCGAGGATCACGATGGAGACGCCCGCCTCGAAGCCGAGGCCGATGTCGACGTTGCCGATCGCGCTGTAGACCTCGCCGCCGAGTCCCCCGCCGCCGACCATCCCGGCGATGACCACCATCGACAGGCCCAGCATGATGACCTGGTTGACCCCGGCCATGATCGTGGGCAGGGCGAGGGGGAGCTGGACGCGCAGCAGGATGTCGCGGGGAGCGGTGCCGAACGCCTCGGCGGCCTCGACGAGTTCCTTGTCGACCTGCCGGATGCCGAGTTCCGTCATCCGTACGCCCGGGGGGATCGCGAAGACGATGCAGGCGATGATGCCGGGCACCACCCCCACGCCGAAGAAGATGATGCCGGGGATCAGATAGACCATGGCGGGCATGGTCTGCATGAAGTCCAGCACCGGCCGGGTCACCGAGCTGACCGCGGTCGAGCGCGAGGACCAGATGCCGAGCGGGACGGCCATCACCAGGGTGACGAGGGTGGCCACCAGCACCAGGGACAGTGTCGACATCGCCTCGTCCCACAGGCCGACGGAGTCGATCAGCGCGAAGCCCGCGAAGCCGAGGACACCGGCGAGCAGCCCGCGCAGCCACCAGGCGAGGACGGCGAGGATGCCCGCCAGCAGCAGCGGTTCGGGCGCGGTCAGGGCGGCGTCGAGTCCGTCGTACATCCCGGTGACGAGGGAGGCGATGGCGTCGAACAGCCAGGCGAGATGGGACTGGAGCCAGTCGACTCCGGAGTCGACCCAGTCGCCGAGGGGAATCCTAGGCACCGGCCACCGCCTTGGCGGCACCGGCGCCGGAGGCCCCGGCACCCGGGGATCCGGTGGCGGGGGACTTCGGCCGCGCGGATCCGGCGGTCTCCGTTCCGGTACGTACGGAACCGGCGGCGCCAGGGGATCCGGTGCCCGGGGATCCAGTGCCCGGGGATCCAGTGCCCAGGGATCCAGTGCCCAGGGATCCAGTGCGCGGGGCAGCGGCGCTCCGCGAGCCGCCGCCGGGTGCCCCGGAGCCCGTCGGCCCGGCGCCGGGCGCATCGGTGGCCGTGTCCGCCGGGGCCCGGCCCGCGGCCGGAGGGCAGCCGTCCGCCGGGGCCGTCCGCTGTGCCGGCTCGCCCAGGACGGCGAGCAGCCGGGACCGGCTGACGACCCCGATCAGCCCGCCGCCGCCGTCCGTGACGGCCACGGCGACCCCGCTCGCCGAGCAGGGGGTGAACAGCTCGGTCACGGGAGTATCGGCCCGGACCACGGCGGGCGTGGCCGCCAGGACGTCCTCCGGGGTCCGCAGTTCCTCGCCGCCGTCGGCCCCGGTGCCGTACACGGTCCGGGGGTCGGCCATGATCGCGCCCGCGGTGAGAACCCGTGAGCGGTCGACGTCCTGGGTGAAGGACGCGACATAGTCGTTGGCCGGGCTGACGAGGATGTCCTCGGCGGTGCCGGTCTGGACGATCCTGCCGTCCCGCATCACCGCGATCCGGTCGCCGAGGCGCATGGCCTCGTTGAGGTCGTGGGTGATGAAGACGATCGTCTTCCTCAGTGTCTTCTGGAGTTCCAGGAGCTGGTCCTGCATATCGCGGCGGATCAGCGGGTCGAGCGCGCTGAAGGACTCGTCCATCAGCAGCAGATCCGCGTCGGTGGCGAGCGCGCGGGCGAGACCGACGCGCTGCTGCATCCCGCCGGACAGCTCGTCGGGCCAGGAGTCCTCCCAGCCGGCGAGGCCGGTCAGGGCGAGCGCCTCGGCGGCGCGCCGATCGCGTTCGGGCCGGTCGACGCCCTGGACCTCCAGGCCGTATCCGGCGTTCTCCAGGACGCTCCGGTGGGGGAAGAGCGCGAAGTGCTGGAAGACCATGCTGATCTTGGTGGAGCGTACGGTGCGCAGCTCGCGCGGGCTCAGGGCGGTCAGGTCCCGGCCGTCGTGGAGCACCCGGCCGGACGTGGGTGGCAGCAGCCCGTTCAGCATGCGCAGCAGGGTGGACTTGCCGGATCCGGAGAGACCCATGACGACGAAGGTCTGGCCGGGCTCGACGGTGAACGACGCGTCGATCACCGCCGCCGTGGTGCCGTCGGCGCGCAGTTCGTCGCGGTCCGCGCCGCCTTCGAGTCTGCGGACCGCATCACCGGGTCGTCTGCCGAACACCTTGTACAGGTGCTCCGCCTGGAGCCTTGACACATAAACCTCACGCGTAGCAGTGAAAACGGTCCGCCGACCCCCACCGCGCGGCCGACCGTGGAGTACGGCGGGTTCCGCCCGCCCACCCGGGGCCTGTCCTGCGCCATCGGGTCCACTCCGGGCTCGCGCCTGCCCCCGGACTGTCGCACCAAACGCAACAGTGATTCACATCACGCAACACTGCTGGTCAAAGCCTTGGCCAGAACGTGGGCCGGGGCGGGTTCGGAGCCGGGGCGGAGCCGATGGGAAGGGGTCGTCTTCGACGGGGGACGGCGGGGAGGGGCCCTGGGCCTCGTCCACGGGCCGCTGTCGGTGCCGTGGTGCATCATTCGGGTTGTGACGCGACGCCTGATGCTCCTCGACACCGCTTCTCTGTACTTCCGGGCCTATTTCGGGGTCCCCGACTCGGTCCGGGCACCCGACGGCACTCCGGTGAACGCCGTGCGCGGGCTGCTCGACTTCATCACCCGGCTGGTCCAGGACCACCACCCGGACGACCTGGTCGCCTGCTGGGACAACGACTGGCGTCCGCACTGGCGGGTCGAGCTGATCCCCTCGTACAAGGCGCACCGGGTGGCCGTCGAGACCGAGCTGGGTCCCGACGAGGAGGAGACCCCGGACACCCTCTCGCCCCAGGTCCCCGTGATCGCCGAGGTGCTGGACGCGCTCGGTGTCGCCCGTGTCGGCGCCGACGGGTACGAGGCGGACGATGTGATCGGCACCCTCACCGCGCGCGCCACCGGCCCGGTCGACATCGTCACCGGCGACCGCGACCTGTTCCAGCTGGTGGACGACGCACGCGGACGGCGGGTGCTGTATCCGCTGAAGGGCGTCGGCAGCCTCCAGACGACCGACGAGGCATGGCTGCGCGGGAAGTACGGCGTGGACGGCTCCGGCTACGCGGATCTGGCGCTGCTGCGCGGCGACCCCAGCGACGGCCTTCCGGGCGTGCCCGGAATCGGGGAGAAGACCGCGGCCAGGCTGCTCGACGCGTTCGGTGACCTCGCCGGGATCATGGCCGCCGTCGACGATCCCCGGTCCGGGCTGACCCCCTCGCAGCGCAAGCGGCTGGACGAGGCCCGTGACTATGTGGCGGTGGCGCCGGAGGTCGTACGGGTGGCGGCCGATGTGCCGCTGCCCCCGTTCGACCCGGCGCTGCCGTCCGGGCCGCGCGATCCGGCCGCGCTCGACGCGCTGTCGGCGCGCTGGGGGCTGGGCGGGGCGCTCCAGCGGCTGCTGACGACACTCGCTCCCTAAGGGTTCGGCTGTCGACGACGGACGTACGGACGCGGCACAAACGCCGGGCGGTAGCCGAACGGGCGGCCGGAACAGCGGACGGCGAGCGGCGGGTGGTGCGGACCGTCCGCCGGGCTCGTCCCCGGGGCCCGGACCCGGGTCCCTCCCCCCGGAACCCAAGGGACAACGGCGGCGGAACGGGCTTCCGGGGCTGTCGTTTCAGCTGCGAGGTGTTAACTTAGGCAAGCCTAAGAAGTTCCTGGGCACGCCGATACACCGATCAGGGAGAGCGCCGTGGCAGAACAACCGGCCCGCAGGTCACCGACGCCCTTCGAGGCCCGTGTAGTCCACACCGAGCGCCTCACTCCGCATATGACGCGCATCGTCCTCGGCGGTGAGGGCCTGGCCGGCTTCTCCCTCGACGGCTGTACCGACCACTATGTGAAGCTCCTCTTCCCGCCCGAGGGCGTGAGCTATCCGGAGCCGTTCGACATGGACCGGATCCGGGAGGAGTTCCCGCGCGACCAGTGGCCCGCCAACCGTACGTACACCGTACGGACCTGGGACGAGGCCGCCCGTGAGCTGACGATCGATTTCGTCGTCCACGGCGACTCGGGACTCGCCGGGCCGTGGGCGGCGAGCGCCCGCGTCGGCGACACGATGCGGATCATCGGCCCCGGCGGGGGTTACGCGCCGAACCCGGAGGCCGACTGGCATCTGCTGGTGGGCGACGAGAGCGCGCTCCCGGCGATCGCGGCAGCGCTGGAGCAGATGCCCGGGGGCGCGGTCGTGCACGCCTTCGTGGAGGTCGAGAACGCCGGGGAGGAGCAGAAGCTCACGGCCCCGGACGGGGTCGAGGTCCGGTGGCTCCACCGTGAGGGCCGTCCCGTCGGTGAGGCCCTGGTGGCCGCCGTGACCGGGCTGGACTTCCCCGGGGGCCGGGTCTGCGCCTTCGTCCACGGTGAGGCCGGAGCCGTGAAGGAGCTCCGGCGTCATCTGCGGCTGGAGCGTCAGGTGCCGCGCGAGGATCTGTCGATCTCGGGGTACTGGCGGCTCGGCAAGTCGGACGAGGCCTGGCGCGCGGTCAAGCGCGAGTGGAACGAGCAGGTGGAGCGGGAGCAGGAGCAGGCGGCCTGAGAAGGCCGGGAGGCCCCTGCGTTCTTCATCACGTACGGACGCGGTCCGGCGTGCGGCACAGAGAGCCGTTCGCCGGACCGCGTCCGTACGTGATCTCCCCACGACCGCAATCGCTGCGCCGGCCGACTGCCGCTCCCCCGTGCGGCCACCTGCCGCTCCCCGTGCGACCATCTGCGCACCCGGACCAATCCACCGCCGCTCCGGCGCCGAATGACCGGTGAGATCTGTCCGGACCCCTGGCCGCACAGTGGAGGAAAGCCGCGTGAACGACCCCGTATTCGTCGGTGGTCCCGCCTCGGCGAGACCGGATCTGCACCAACTGCTGGGCCTGGTGGCCCGCGGGGACCACGAGGCCTTCTCACGGGTGTACGACACGGTGTGCGGGCCGGTGCTCGGGCTGGTGCGGGCCGTACTGCGGGATCCGGCCCAGTCGGAGGAGGTGACCCAGGAAGTACTGATCGAGGTGTGGCGGACCGCCGCCCGCTTCCAGCCGTCCCGCGGCTCGGCCATGACCTGGATCCTCACCCTCGCCCACCGGCGCGCGGTGGACCGGGTCCGATCGGCGCAGGCGGCGTCCGACCGCGAGCGCAGAGCGGCGCTGCTCGACCGTACGCCCGCGTACGACCAGGTCGCCGAGCAGGTCGAGGCCCGGCTCGAACGCGAGCAGGTACGGCGCTGTCTGCGCGGACTGACGGAGCTTCAGCGGCAGTCGGTGACCCTCGCCTACTACCGGGGGCTGGCCTACCGGGAAGTGGCCGAACTGCTCTCCGTCCCGCTCGGCACGGTCAAGACGAGACTGCGCGACGGACTCATCCGGCTGCGTGACTGCCTGGGGGTGAGCGCGTGACCGCCGCGGATCTGCACACCCTGACCGGTGCCTATGTGCTGCACGCGCTGGAGCCCGAGGAGACCGCTGCGTTCGAGCGCCACCTCACCGAGTGTCCCTCCTGCGCACAGGAGGTCCGCGAACTGGCCGCCACGGTCGGCAGACTGGCCCTCGCGGAGGCTGTGACACCGCCGCCCGCGCTCAAGGACCAGGTGATGCGGCGGATTTCGGCCGAGCGCCAGCATCCGCCGCGTGTCGACCGGGTACGGGCGGAACGCCGGCGCGGCGGCCCGGTGTCGCGATTCGTCCTGGCCGCCTGTGTCGCGGCCGCCGCCGCCTTCGGCGGGGTGTCCTTCTGGCAGCACCAGGAGGCGAAGGACGCGCGCCGGGCGGCGGAGCGCGCGGAACGGACGACGGCCGAACTGGCCGCGGTGCTCGCCGCGCCCGACGCGAAGGCCACCACGGCACGGCTGCGGACGGGCGGCAGCGGCACGGTCGTGGTCTCCCGGAGCCGCGACCGGGCCGCCTTCCTCGTGACCGGGCTGCCCGAACCCCCTGCGGGCAAGGTCTACCAGCTCTGGTTCGACGACGGCGGCACGATGCGCCCGGCCGGGCTGCTGGACCGGAGCACCTCCGACGGCGCAGCGATCATGGACGGGCCGGTGGGCCCGGCCGCGGGCATGGGCCTCACCCTCGAACCGGCGGGCGGCTCGGCCGCGCCGACGACCGTCCCCGTCACTCAGATGACCTTTTCGGTATGACGCACCTGATATGACGCACCTGGCGCCTTGATGGCCGGGATTCCACCGTTTGACCGATACGGTCGGCATGCCAGCGGGGCCGCTCCCCGATCCGAGCCGCCCATCCACCGCCGGCTTTCCCCGCCTGTGGCGCTTCCCCTCCGAGGAAGGACGGCATATGACTGTTTCCGTCATGCTCTTCACCTCCGACCTGCGGGTCCACGACCAGCCGGCCCTGAGCGCCGCGGTGGACGCGGCCGAGACGGTGGTACCGCTGTTCGTGGTCGACCAGGGCGTGCGGCGGGCGGGGTTCGACGCGCCCAACCGGCGCGCCTTCCTGGCCGACTGCCTCGCCTCGCTGGACACCGGGCTGCGGGAGCGCGGCGGCCGGCTGGTCGTCCGGCTCGGCGAGGTCACGGAGCAGGTCTGCCGGGTCGTCACCGAGACGGGCGCGCGGTCGGTGCACATCGCCGCGGGCGTCAGCGCGTATGCCCAGCGCAGGGAGGACCGGCTGCGGCGGGCGCTGACGGACATCCGGTGCGCCCTGCACGTCCACGACGGCGTGGTCACCGCGCTGCCGCCCGGGCGGGTGACCCCCGCGGACCGCGACCACTTCGCGGTCTTCACCCCGTACTTCCGCAGATGGGAGGAGACCGGGCTGCGCCGGACCCTGGCCGCGCCCCGGAGGGTGGTGGTGCCGGAGCTGGCCGGGCGGCCGCTGCCCCGGCGCGGCGCGGTGACCGGGGTGTCGCCGGGGCTCGCGCGCGGCGGGGAGTACGAGGGACGGCACCGGCTCACCTCCTGGCTGACCCGCCCCCGTACCGGTATCCGGGCGTACGAGGAGCGCCACGACGATCTGCCGGGGGACACGACCTCGCGGCTGTCCCCGCATCTGCACTTCGGCACGCTGTCGGCGACCGAACTCGTCCAGCGGGCACGGCGCAAGGGCGGTCCGGGGGCGGCGGCCTTCGTACGGCAGCTGGCCTGGCGGGACTTCCACCATCAGGTGCTGTCCGCCCGGCCCGACGCCTCGCACACCGACTACCGGGCCCGCGGCGACCGCTGGCGCGAGGACGAGAAGGAGATCACCGCCTGGAAGGAGGGCCGTACGGGCTGCCCGATCGTGGACGCGGGCATGCGGCAGCTGCTGCACGAGGGCTGGATGCCCAACCGGGCGCGGTTGCTGGCGGCGAGCTATCTCACCAAGACCCTGTACACGGACTGGCGGATCGGCGCCCGCCACTTCCTGGACCTCCTGGTCGACGGGGACATCGCCAACAATCAGCTCAACTGGCAGTGGGCGGCGGGCACGGGTACGGACACACGCCCCAACCGGATCCTCAACCCGCTCGCCCAGGCCCGGCGGTTCGACCCGCGGGGTGACTATGTACGCCGCTGGGTGCCCGAACTGTCCTCGCTGCCGGGCCCCGGGGTCCACCGCCCGCAGGAGCTGCCCCGCCCGCAGCGCTCACGGCTCGACTACCCGGAACCACTGGTGGACCCGGCGGAGGGCCGGGCCCGGTTCGCACGGGCACGCGGGCTGGACTGAACCCCGACCGGATGGGGGCCGGGCCCCTGCCGACAGCCGGGACCGGCAACCGGGACCGGGGCCCGCCGGCAACCGGAGCCGGGATACCGGGCCGGGGCCCGCCGGCAACCGGAGCCGAGACGCTGTCCGGCCCCGGACACGGAAACCGGGGGGAGCCGGACAGGCCCGGGAAAACCCGGCCCGGCCCCGGTCGGTCCCCGGGGCCCGCCCCTGTGCGGGCACCCGCTCCCTTCGCGTCCGGCTCACCCCTCCGCCTTGGTGAACAACAGCTGCTCCACATCCAGACAGCCCGCCCGGAACCCCGCCTCGGCGGCGGCGAGACGGAAGGTCCACATTCGCCGGAACGCCGTGCCGAAGCCGAGCGCCCCGGCCTCGTCCGACCGTGCGGTGAAGCGCTCCCGCCACAGCCGCAGCGTCTCGGCGTAGTGCGGACCGAAGGTGTCGCGCGCGGCCGGGCGCAGTGCCGTGCAGCCCAGGGAAATCTCCTCGATCGCCCTGGTCGACGGCGGCTGTACGCCCGGGGAGAGGTACGCCCCGCTCCAGGCGGGGGCGCCGCCCGGGAAGACGAGCCATTCGTGCGGCACGGTGACGGTCTGGAGGGCGGCCCGCCCGCCGGGGGCGAGGAGCCGGTCGAGGGTCATGAACCAGTCGGGCCACAGCTCCGCGCCGACGGTCTCGACCGTCTCGACGCTCACAACGGCGTCGAACCGTCCGAGCACCTTGCGGTAGTCCCGCAGCAGCACCGACACCCGGTCCTCCAGCCCCTCCTGGAGAACGCGCATCCGGGCCAGGTCCCGCTGCTCGCGGGTGAGGGCTATCGCGAGAACCCGGGCACCCCGGCGGGCGGCCCGGATCGCCAGTTCGCCCCAGCCCGCGCCGATCTCCAGCAACTGGGTGCCCTCGGTGGCGTTCACCAGGTCGAGCAGCCGGTCGCACGCGCGCCGCTGTGCGGTGGCGAGCAGATGCTCCTCGGCGGGAAATCCGCGGAAGACGGCGCAGGAGTACGACATGGTCTCGTCCAGGAAGAGCCCGAACAGCGCGCCGGAGCGGGCGGGAAGGCCACCGGCGCCGACGGGCCCGGCCGGGGGGCCGTACACCGGGACCGCGCGTCGCGGCGGCCGGAGCCGGGCGGGTACGAGCGAGGTGCCGCTCGCGGCGAGCACGGTGAGCACGCCCACCGCGTCGGGGGTGTCCCACTCCCCCGCCGTATAGGACTCGGCGAAGCCGGTGAACCCGCCGGCGCCGATCCGGCGGGCGAAGGTGCGCGGCTCATGGACCTCCAGCAGCGGCCCGCCGAGCCCCGCGGACCCGCCGCCGCCGAATCGTACCCGCAGGGGCAGCCCGCCGAGAGTACGCCGTACGAACCGCTCGGCGGCGGCGGTACGCAACCGGGACATCGCGGGTGGAGCGGCGACCCCGGGCCGGCACCGGGCATCGGCGGGCCTCACGCCCGGGAGCGGCGGGGACGGCGGTTCCGTCAGGAAGGCTGCCATGACCTCACCCCCGCCAGGCCCGGCAGACGGACACCGGTCCGACCGCCTCGGACGGCGACGCTCGTACGCCCGTGTCGCGGCCCGGCGGAGAACCGTTTCCCTGAATCCGGATCGACCGGTCCGCAGGCCCGACGGCCGGCGGTACGTCATGGGTGCGCGTATGCCCGCCGAGTCGGCCGTACACCTCGTACCGGACCCCGTGGTGTGGGCGCGGCGGCCCGGACCCGGCGCTGAGTCCCGCCGCCCTGCTGTCCACCACGGCCGTGCGCCACCGTTTCCCCGCCATACCGCTCCCTCCGGGACGGCCGGACACCGCTCCTGACGGGGGATTCGGTACCGGACGGACCCCGGATTGGTCGGATCCGCACTCCGTGCCGTGCGGACGCGGGGGCCGGGAGCGGGAGACCACCGGGCCTGCCCCACCGGCCGGTCGGCCAAGCGCCCCATGGGCAGCCGACCCAGCCGACCCAGCCGGTCGGCCCGGCGTCCCGCGTCAGCCCACCGAGCTGTACGCCACCACGCCTCTCAGCAGCGCGTCCACCGCCTTGCGCGCGTTCTTCGCGACCGTGCTGTTCTCCCGGGGAGCCGCCGCCGCGATCTGGCCGAGTACGTCGATGACCTGCTTCGACCAGCGCACGAAGTCACCGGCGGGCATCTCGGCCTCGCGCAGCACCTCGTCGAGGCTCTTGTCCGACGCCCACTGGTGGACGGCCCAGGCGAAGCCGAGATCGGGCTCGCGCTGGCCGACACCCTCGGCCTGGTTGATCCTGAAGTCCTCCTCCAGGGCGTCGAGCCTGCCCCAGATGCGGACCATCTCCCCGAGCGCCGTCTTCGCCCTGCCGCCGGGGACCTTGGGTGCGACCGCGTCATCGGCCTGACGGGACTCGTACACCAGCGCCGAGACACAGGCGGCCAGCTCGGCCGGGTCGAGACCCTCCCAGACGCCGTCGCGGAGGCATTCGCTCGCCAGCAGGTCCAGCTCGCCGTAGAGGCGGGCGAGACGCCTGCCGTGCTCGGTGACCTCGTCGTCGCGGAGGTAGTCCATCTCGGTGAGCAGAGCGACGATACGGTCGAAGGTGCGGGCGATCGTGTTCGTACGGCCCTCGATGCGGTGCTCCAGCTGGCGGGTGTCCCGCTGGAGGCGGTGGTAGCGCTCGGCCCAGCGGGCGTGGTCCTCCCGCTCGGCGCAGCCGTGGCAGGGGTGGGCGCGCAGCTCCGCGCGCAGCCGGGCGATCTCGCGGTCGTCGGCGGCGGCCGAGCGCGGCTTGCGGTGCCGCTCGGGGACGATGTGCCCGGCCTTGGTACGCAGCGCGGACGCCAGATCCCGCCGGGACTGGGGCGAGCGCGGATTGAAGGACTTGGGGATCCGCATCCGCTCCAGCGCCTCCACGGGCACCGGGAAGTCGATCGACGCGAGCCGCTTGACCTGCCGCTCGGCGGTGAGGACGAGCGGACGCGGGCCGTCGTGGTACTCGAAGCCCCGGTGGCCGTTGGTGCGGCCCGCGGGAATCCCCGGGTCGAGGACCAGCGCGAGGCCCGCGAACTTGCCCGTGGGGACATGGATGACATCGCCGGGCTTGAGCTTCTCCAGCGAGACGGCGGCGGCGGCCCTGCGCTGGGCCGCGCCCTGCTTGGCCAGCTCCGTCTCCCGGTCCTTGAGGTCGCGGCGCAGCCGCGCGTACTCCTCGAAGTCGCCGAGGTGGCAGGTCATGCCCTCGCGGTAGCCCTCCAGCCCCGCCTCGTTCTTCTGGACCTGGCGGGAGATGCCGACGACGGAACGGTCCGCCTGGAACTGCGCGAACGAGGTCTCCAGCAGCTCGCGCGAGCGGTGCCGCCCGAACTGCTGCACCAGATTGACCGCCATGTTGTACGACGGCTTGAAGCTGGAGCGCAGCGGGTAGGTGCGGGTGCCGGCGAGCCCCGCGAGGGCCGCCGGGTCCATGGCGCGCTGCCACAGCACGACCGCGTGGCCCTCGATGTCGATGCCCCGGCGTCCGGCGCGCCCGGTGAGCTGGGTGTACTCACCGGGGGTGATGTCGGCGTGCTGCTCGCCGTTCCATTTGACGAGCTTCTCCAGGACCACGGAGCGGGCGGGCATATTGATGCCGAGGGCCAGGGTCTCGGTCGCGAACACGGCCTTCACCAGCCCGCGGACGAACAGCTCCTCCACGACCTCCTTGAAGGTCGGGAGCATGCCGGCGTGGTGCGCGGCGATGCCCCGTTCGAGACCTTCCAGCCACTCGTAGTAGCCGAGGACGTTCAGATCCTCGGTGGGGATGGCGGCGGTCCGCTCCTCGACGATGGCGCGGACCCGGGCGCGGGCGTCCTCGTCGTTGAGCCGCAGTCCGGCGTACAGGCACTGCTGTACGGCGGCCTCGCACCCGGCCCGGCTGAAGATGAAGGTGATCGCGGGCAGCAGCCCCTCAGCGTCGAGGCGCTCGATGACCTCGGGCCGTCCGGGTGTCCAGACCCGGCTGCGCTGGCGGCGCTCGCGCTCGCGGTCGGCCTCGCGGATCATCTTGCCGCGCCGCCGGTCGCGGGGGTTGTACGTGCGCTGGTTCTCCATCCGCGCGAGGCGCACGAGATCGGGGTTGACCTCACGGCGGGCGGTGCCCCGGCCCCCGTGGTCGCTCTCCTCCTCGAAGAGGTCGTACATCCGGCGCCCGGCCATCACGTGCTGCCACAGCGGCACGGGCCGGTGCTCGGAGACGATGACCTCGGTGTCGCCGCGGACGGTGTCCAGCCAGTCGCCGAACTCCTCCGCATTCGAAACGGTCGCGCTCAGTGACACCAGGGTCACGGAATCGGGCAGATGGATGATCACCTCTTCCCAGACGGCGCCGCGGAAGCGGTCGGAGAGGTAGTGGACCTCGTCCATGACCACATAGCCCAGGTTGACCAGCGACTGCGAGCCCGCGTACAGCATGTTCCGCAGGACCTCGGTGGTCATGACGACGACCGGGGCATCGGCGTTGACGCTGTTGTCACCGGTCAGCAGGCCGACCCGGCCGGCGCCGTAGCGCTTGGCGAGGTCGGTGTACTTCTGGTTGGACAGCGCCTTGATCGGCGTGGTGTAGAAGCACTTGCGGCCCTGCTGGAGCGCGAGATGGACGGCGAACTCGCCGACGATGGTCTTGCCGGAGCCGGTGGGCGCGGCGACGAGCACGCCCTTCCCCGCCTCCAGGGCCTGACAGGCTTCGAGCTGGAAGGGGTCCAGGTCGAAGGCGTACATCCGGCGGAAGGGGGCCAGCGCGGTCGCCTCGTCGGCGGCGCGGACGCGGGCGGCGGCGAAGCGCTCGGCGGGAGAGAGATCCTCGGTCATCTTGGTCACGAGCCTACCCGCCAGGTACGACAGTCAGCGCGGAGTTAATCGCCCCGAGCACCCATCCCCCTCCGGCCCGGGTCCGTGCCCCACCGGGCGGGGCGGGAGCGAGGCGCGGAGCGGGGCCGGAACGTGGCTCGGAGCCGGACACGGTACGGGCCAGGACACGGTACGGGCCGGGACGCGCCGGAGACGGAGACGGCGCGGGCCCCGACATGGCGCGGGGCCGTGACGGATGAAGTCCGTCCGGCCCCTGCGGTGGCATCCCGGTGTACCCGCGCCGGGTGGCGACGCCCGGTCTCAGGTGATGTCGTCGTATCCGTTCACCCGGGGAGCGCGCCCGCCGTCCGCCTCGCCGCCCGCCTGCTCGGGCAGGGCGCGTGCCGCGGCGACCGGTTCGGTCCCGCCGACGGCCTCGGGGGTGAGGTCCAGGTGCGACGCCTCGTCGTCGTCGAGTCCCGCGTCCGGGTTCCGCCGTGCGCGGCGCCTGTCGTTGATCATCGCGAATCCCACGGCCGCGAAGTACAGGACGATGATCGGCCCGGAGAGGGCGATCATGCCGATGGGGTCGGTCGTGGGGGTGGCGATCGCGCCGAAGACGAAGACGCCCATCACCACGGCCCGCCACCAGTGGACCATCCTGCGCCCGGTGACCAGACCCACCAGATTCAGCATGATCAGCAGCAGGGGGAGTTCGAAGGCCAGCCCGAACACCAGCACCATGCGCACGGTGAAGTCGAGGACGTCGTCCAGTTCGAGGAGGTTGCCCGCCGCGTCGGGGGTGATGCTGATCAGGACCTTGACGCTGATCGGCATGACCACGTACGCGAGGTAGGCGCCGGCCATGAAGAGCGGCACGGCGGCGGCGACGAAGTAGTACGTGTACTTCTTCTCGCTGCGGTGCAGCCCGGGGGCGACGAACGCCCAGAGCTGGTACAGCCAGACCGGACAGGAGAGGACCACGCCCGCCAGCAGGGTCACCTTCACGGTGGTGGTGAAGGGCGACAGCAGCTTGTTGAAGACGATGTTGGCGCACTTGCCGCCGGTGTTGGTCTGGCCCGGCTCGCACGCCGGGACGGGCGCCGCGAGGAAGTCCATCAGCTCCTTGTTGTAGAAGCCGGCGATGATGCTGGCGACGATGATCGCCAGCAGTCCCTTCGCGAGCCGGTTGCGCAGCTCACGCAGATGGTCCGCGAGCGGCATCCGCCCCTCGGGGTCCTTCGCCTTCTGTTTCGAGCGGGCAGGCTTGAGCAACCCACGTCCTCATCTCGTGCGGCAGACAGCCCAGCGGGGGCGGCCTTGTGGTCAGCGCTGGGGGGTGTCGGTGGGCTCGGCCACGGGACGGGCGCTCGTCACATCGCCGGGCGACGCCTGGATCGTCCGCGGGGCGGTGGTCTGCCCCGGAGCCGGGTCCTGCGGCGGGTCGGCGGGGGCGGTGGACGACGGGCCGCCCTCGGACTTCATCGCCCGGGCCTCGCTCTTCAGGATGCGGGCGGACTTGCCCAGCGAACGGGCCATGTCGGGAAGCTTCTTGGCCCCGAAGAGGAGAAAGATGGCAAGGAGGATGAGGGTGATCTCCAACGGACCGATCTGTCGGAACATAACGGGTGTCTACCTTCTCACCGAGGCGGCATGGGGCTGGGCTGTGGACCGTGGTGGCGGTGTCCCGGCCACGACCAGCAGCGATCGTAACTCTCACGGGTGAACGCAAGGCAATCCCCTGACGTACTCCCGTTGGCGGCAGGCGCCTCATTGCCTGCTGCCGCCGCTTCAGCGTACCGTCCACAACGCCCGTACATCAGAGTGTGTCCGCCACCATTTGTACGACACAGTCACAAATTCCGGGCGCGTCAGCGCCGCAGGGTCTCCCCGTCGCGGGCGAGGTCCGCGGCGGCCCGCTCCAGGTCCTCCGCGGCCCGGTTGATCCGCTCCGCCGTGTGCGCGACCTCGCGCCCCAGCCGCTGGGCCTCGATGAACACTCGGATCCCGAGGACGCCGAGGACGGCGATCCCGGCGAAGCCGAGGACGACGGCGATCATGGGCCAGTACACGGACTGCTCCTCACTCAGGCGTTCGGAGCGGCGGGCTGGAGGCGGAGCGTGCGGACGCCTCCGCCGGTGAGGAGTTCGACGATCCGCTCACCGGCCGGCTTGCGTACGGCGGAGCCGCACTCGGGGCAGGTGAAGGAGTAGAACGTCGTACGGGGGCTGCCGCCGATCGCCAGCCGCAGCGCGTCCGCGGCCAGTTCGAAACGGGCACGGCAGTCGGGGCACGCGGCCCGGAAGTGAACAGGGCCCACCGAGGCCGCAATATCTGACATCAGAGACATACGACGCAAATCTCCCTATTCCTGACCGGCGACTCCCGACCGCCGCTCATTCCGTCACTCATCGCGGACAGCTCTTTCCTGCCACTCCCGACCGATGATCCCGCGCCGCCCGGGCCGCTGTCTGCCCCGGCCGGAAATCGATGCCGGCGTTCCGGACCGGTAGTGCTGTGGCCGGAAAGGTTTGCCGTGGGCCCGCGGCGTCCGGTGCGGTGCAGCGCAAGGCGGAGGTCCGCAGCCCGTACTCGCCGTACTCGCGCGGTCCGACAACGCAGCTGGGGGTACCTCCGGGCCGCCGGGCCCAGGGGGAGCCGTGCAGGGCGTCGCGGGCCGGTGAACCTCTCCGGTCACAGCACTAGACCGCGTCGCCATACGCGGCGAGGGCGTCACGGGCCGCCTGCCTGGCACTTTCCGCCAGCTCCTCCGGTGCGACGATCCGCCCGTCCTGCCCGAGCCGCAGCGCGAGCCGGCGCAGGGAGGCCGGAGACGGAGTCCGCAGGGTGATCCGCAGGCCGCCGTCGGCCAGATCCTCCGCCCGGTCGTGGGGGTAGTACTCGGCCACCCACCGCCCGCCGGGCCCGACCTCGACCACCACCTCGGGATCGTCCGCCGAGGGCTGCACCAGCCCCTCCGACAGATCCCTCAGCTCTATCTCGGGCGGCGCGGCCGGAGCGTCCAGCAGCCGGATCTCCGCCACCCGGTCCAGCCGGAAGGTCCGGCGCGCCTCGGAGAGCCGGCACCACGCCTCCATATAGGTGTGCCCGACGGCGAAGAGCCGGATCGGATCGACCTCACGCTCGGTCAGCTCGTCCCGCGCGGGCGAGTAGTAGCGCAGCCACAGCCGCCGCCGCTCCGAAATGGCCCGGTCCACCTCGGCGAAGACCCCGCCCTCGGACTCGAAGGTCACCGCCATCCGGGCGGACGCCCCGGCCACCTCCCCCGCCGCCGTCTCCAGCTTCGCGGTGGCGCGCACCAGCGCCTCCCGGTCGCCCTCGCGCAGCCCCGGCAGCGTCGCCACGGCGCGCGCGGCCACCAGGAGCGCGGTCGCCTCGTCGGCCGCGAGCCGCAGCGGCTCGGCGACATCGTCCGGGTTGTGCCACCAGATGCGGTCGCCGTCGGTGTCGATATCGAGGAGGTCGCCGCCCCGGAAGCTGGTCCCGCACATCGGCAGCACATCGAGATCGGAGATCAGCTCGTCCTCACTGATCCCGAACGCACGGGCCACATCGGCCACATGGGCGCCGGGGCGCTCCCTCAGATAGGTCACCAGCGAGAGCATCCGCCGGGTCTGGTCAATGGCGTTGGTGGCCATGGTCCGTACGCCTTCCCCTCAGCCCTTGGCCACGGCACGCAGCCGGTCCACGACATCGGCCCGCAGATCGGCGGGCTCCAGCACGACCACGTCCGGGCCGAACTCCACCAGCCAGGCGTCCAGTCCGTGTCCGTACGGAATCTCCAACTCGTCCCAGTCGCCGTCCACTTCCCGCACCGACCCGGCGCGGGCGCGCAGCGGATAGCCGGAGCCGGAGCGCAGTCTGATCCGGGCGGTACGGGTCGCCGTCTCGCCCGCCCAGGTCTCCACGGTCTCCCGGACGGTGACCACATCGGGCACGGGCGCGGTGAACGACCCGGCGCGCGAGCGGACCCGGCCGGTGATCCGGGAGAGCCGGAACACCCGTTCGGCGGCCCGGTCCCGGTCCCAGCCCGCCAGATACCAGTGGCCGCGCCAGCACTCCAGCGTCCACGGCTCGACCGTACGCTGCCCGGGACGCGCGGCGTTGGCCTTGCGGTAGTCGAAGACGACGGGCCTGCGGTCACGGCAGGCGAGCATCAGGGGCTCGAACGCGGCCTCGTGGACCGGGATCCGCGGCTCCAGCGCGCTGTGCTGGGCCTCGTACGAGTCCTCCGCCTCGGGCATCCCCGCGGCGCGCAGCTTCTGGAGCGCACCGCTGGCGGCACCGGCGAGCCGCGCCTGCTGCCACACCTTGGCGGCGAGACCGAGCGCGGCGGCCTCCTCCGCGTCGAAGGTGATCGGGGGCAGCCGGTTGCTGTCGCGGCGGGCGAGATAGCCGACCTCGCCGTCGAGGTTCTCCACCGTCTCGATGACCAGACCGAGTTCGCGCAGATCGTCCTTGTCGCGCTCGAACATCCGGTTGAAGGAGTCCTCGGACGCCGTCCCGGACTCGGCGGAGCGGAACGCCTCGACATAGGCTTCGATGGACTCGCGAAGTTCGCGCTTGCTGAGCGGGCGCCGCGTCCCCAGCAGGCACAGCGCCAGATTCATCAGCCGCTCGGCCTTGGCAATGGCCATCGACGCCCTGCACCTCTTCTGATCGAGTCGCGTTCCGCCCGATGACCGTACAGCCCCGGGGTGTCACGGGAAAAGCCGAGGGCGGCCCTCAGCAAAAACGCGGCAAAAAATGAGGCAAAGACCGAGGGCCCATGCTCCGGGGAGCAGGGGCCCTGCACCGGCCGTCACCGGCTCAGACGGACACCAGGTCGCAGACGAAGATCAGGGTCTCGCCCGGCTTGATCCGGCCGCCCGCGCCACGGTCGCCGTAGGCGAGCTTCGCGGGGATGATCAGCTGACGGCGCCCGCCGACCTTCATGCCCTGCACTCCCTGGTCCCAGCCGGGGATGACCTGGCCGACACCGAGCTGGAACTTCAGCGGCTGGCCGCGGTTCCAGGACGCGTCGAACTCCTCACCGGTGGAGAAGGCCACACCCACATAGTGGACGGAGACGAAGTCGCCCGCCTTGGCCTCCGGGCCGTCACCCTCCCAGATGTCCTTGATCTCCAGGTCGGCCGGCGGCTCGCCGCCCGGGAAATCGATCTCGGGCTTCTCGATGCTCACTGAACTAGCTCCTCACAAAGGTGAACGGGCAACCGGGACAGTCTTACACCTTCGCCAGAAGGTCCACGCTGAAGACCAGCGTGGAGTTCTTCGGGATGCCCTGCTGCTCCTTGGCGCCGAAGCCCTGGTCCGGCGGGATGACCAGCAGGACGCGGCTGCCGAGCTTCTTGCCCGCGAGACCGTCCTTGAGGCCCTTCAGCGTGAGCTGGTCCAGCGGGAAGGTCTGGGTGGTCTGCGCCTTGTACGTGCTGTCGAACTGCTTGCCGCCCTCCCACAGGTACGCCTCGTACTTGACGACGACGTTGTCCTTGGCGGTGACCAGGGGGCCCTTGCCCTCCAGGACGTAGTTGGAGACGAGCTTCTTGGGGGCGGCCGACTTCGGGACGGTAAGCGAGGGGGCCTTGCCGTCGTCGTTGGTGCCCACCTTCGGCAGGTCGGTGTCGGTCTGGGCGACCGCGGTGCCCTTGGCGGACACCGGAACACTGGTGCCCTTGACGATGTCCATGACGAAGACCAGCGTGGCGTTGGCCTTGATGTCGCCCTTGGCCTCGCTGCCGTAGCCGAGGCTCGGCGGAATGGCCACCTCAAGGCGGCTGCCGATCTTCTGGCCCTCCAGGGCCTTCTGCCAGCCCTCGATCACGCCCTGGCCCCCGATGGAGACATCGAAGGGCTCGCCGCGCTTGAAGCTTTCGTCGAAGGGCTTGTTCTCGTCCCACTCCTGGCCGAGGTAGTTCACCGAGGCCTGGTCGCCCTTCTTGAGGACGGCTCCCTTGCCCTCGCTGATGACCTCGATCTTCAGCTGCTTCGGCGGGTCGCCCTCGCCCTTCGCCAGAGTCGGTTTCTTCCCGAACTCGGCACCGGCGGTGATGGCGGGGAGGCCGCCCTTGGACGAGATGGAGTCGGAGCCCTTGTCCTCACTGCCGCACGCCGCTGTCGACAACAGCAGCAGGGGGACGACAAGAAGGCCGGCAATTCGGCGCACGTGTTCCTCAGATCTCAGACGGCACGGTAACAGTCCCCCGACACTCTAGGCCGTGCCGAGGGCCCCGTACGCGGAACGTACGGGGCCCGAGTGGCGTTCCCCCCTCTTTTGGGCGCTCGGTTCACCTCCGAGGCGCTTTAGCGTGCACCGACGGTCGATCGTGCCTGCCTTTTTGAGCGCTCGGGTCACCTCCGAGGCGCTCAAGCGTGCACCGACGGTCGATCGTGCTCGACCACTCGTTCCTCGCGGCCTCCGCGCGTTCTCCCTTTCGGCACCCGCGCGCCTCTTCAGCTCACTCGCGAAACACCCGGTCACCCAACCCCACAGGCGCGGCACCCGCCTCCGCGCGACCCCCCTATCGGCCCGGCTCTCTCTTCAGCCCACTCCCGGAAAACCCGGTCACCCACCCCCCGCTGGCGCGGCACGGGCATCGCGCGACCTCCCTATCGGCCCGGCACGTCTCTTCGGCCCACTCGCGGAAAGCCCGGTCACCACCCCCGCAGGTGCGGCACCAGCCACCGCGCATACTCCCGACCGGACGCCGCGCGCCTCTTCGGCTCACTCGTGGAAAGCTCGGTTGCCGCGCCTGTGGGTGCGGCACCGGGCACCGCGCAACCTCCCGACCGGGCAGCCCCGGGCGCCTTCGGCCGGCTCGCGGGTGCCCGGTCGGGTGGGGTGCTACATGCCTGCGATGAGCTTCTCGACCCGGTCGTCCACGGAGCGGAAGGGGTCCTTGCACAGCACGGTCCGCTGTGCCTGGTCGTTCAGCTTGAGGTGGACCCAGTCGACGGTGAAGTCCCGCCGCTGCTCCTGGGCGCGGCGGATGAAGTCGCCGCGCAGCCGTGCCCGGGTGGTCTGCGGGGGCACGGACTTGCCCTCGAAGATCTTCAGGTCGTTGCAGATCCGGGCAGCCTGGCCCTTGCGCTCCAGGAGGTAGTACAGCCCGCGCCTGCGGTGGATGTCGTGGTAGGCGAGGTCTATCTGGGCGACCCGCGGATGGGACATGGTCATGTTGTGCTTGGCCCGGTAGCGCTCGATGAGCTTGTACTTCATGACCCAGTCGATCTCGGTGCCGATGCGGTCGAGGTCCTCCGAGTCGATCGCGTCCAGCGTGCGGCCCCACAGCTCCAGCACCTGTTCGACGACGCCGGTGCGGATGCCCCGCCGGTCGACGAAGTCGACGGCCTTCTCGTAGTACTCCCGCTGGACCTCCAGCGCGGACGCCTCGCGCCCGCTGGCGAGGCGCACCTTGCGCTGTCCGGTGATGTCGTGGCTGACCTCGCGGATCGCCCGGATCGGGTTCTCCAGGGTGAGGTCGCGCATCACGGTGCCCGCCTCGATCATGCGCAGCACGAGGTCGGTCGCGCCGACCTTGAGGAGCATGGTCGTCTCGGACATGTTCGAGTCGCCGACGATGACATGGAGGCGGCGGTAGCGCTCGGCGTCCGCGTGCGGCTCGTCCCGGGTGTTGATGATCGGGCGCGAACGGGTGGTCGCGGAGCTGACCCCCTCCCAGATGTGTTCGGCGCGCTGGCTGACGCAGTAGACCGCGCCGCGCGGGGTCTGGAGCACCTTGCCCGCGCCGCAGAGCAGCTGACGGGTGACCAGGAAGGGGATGAGGATGTCCGCGAGCCGGGAGAACTCGCCGTGGCGGGCGACGAGGTAGTTCTCGTGGCAGCCGTAGGAGTTTCCCGCCGAGTCGGTGTTGTTCTTGAACAGATAGACGTCGCCCGCGATTCCCTCCTCGTGCAGACGGCGTTCGGCGTCGACGAGCAGTCCTTCGAGAATGCGCTCGCCCGCCTTGTCGTGGGTGACCAGCTCGGTCACATTGTCGCATTCGGGTGTGGCGTATTCCGGATGCGAACCCACGTCGAGGTAGAGGCGGGCGCCGTTCCGCAGGAAGACATTGCTGCTGCGGCCCCATGAGACGACACGGCGGAAGAGGTAGCGCGCCACTTCGTCAGGTGACAGTCGGCGCTGTCCCCTGAACGTGCACGTGACGCCGTACTCGTTCTCCAGCCCGAAAATGCGGCGGTCCATGTCTGAACATTACGCCTCAAGCCCTGAGCTCAAACCGGGTTCGCCGACACCGTTCCGATCATCTTCCACGGCGGCGGCCGGCGGACCGGTCGCGGAACCCCTGGTGTCCTCGGTGCGTACGGGAGCGGACAGCACCCGCCGGGTGGCCGTCAGCACCAGCAGCGCGGCGATTCCGCCGGCCCCGGCGACGGCGAAGCCGCGGGCTGTGCCGCCCATCTCGACCACGGGCCCCGCGACGGCGGTGCCGGCCGCCGCGCCGACTCCGAAGGTGGTCACCAGCCAGGAGAACGCCTCGGTGACCGTGCCCCTGGGCGCGTGCCGGTCCACGACGACGAAGGCGCAGGCGATCGCGGGGGCGAGGAACACCCCGGCGGCGGCGCAGAGCGCGGCCATGGCGGGGACACCGGGCGTGAGCGCGGGCGGCAGATAGCCGAGCGCGAGCAGCGCCACGAGGACGCGGAGCCTGCGTTCGGGGGCGCCCGTCCACTCCCGGGCGCCGTACAGGACGCCTCCGATGAGCGCCCCGAGGCCGAGCGCTGCCATCAGCCAGCCGTACACGGCCTCGCCGCCGTGCCCGTCAGCGTAGGCGACCGCGGCGACGGTGATCGAGCCGAGTGCCAGCCCGACGAAGAAGAACGCCCCGAGCAGGGCGAGCAGACCGGGTGAGCGCAGGGCGCCGAGCCAGTGGGCCTCGCGGGGCGCGGAGCGCCAGAGCCTGGAGGGCTCGGACACGACCACGCTGAGCGCGCCCAGCACGCCGAGAACGTTGATCACCAGCAGCGCGGCGCCCGCGGACCAGAGCGAGACGAGCAGGGTGACCAGAAGCGGTCCGAGGGTGAACATGATCTCCTGGGCGACCGCGTCCAGGGCGTACGCGCGGTGGACCCGGTCCTCCCGGCCCAGGACTCCCGGCCACAGGGCGCGCAGTCCGCCCTCCAGGGGCGGGGTGAAGAGTCCGGCGACGGCGACGGCCGCGTAGGCGACGGGGAGCGAGCCGGTCCCCGCGACGGCGAGCAGCACCATGCCGAGCGCGGAGACGACGGCGGTGGGCAGCTGGACGCGCGGCTGGCCGCGCAGGTCGACGGCCCGCCCGAGGAGGGGCTGCCCGACGGCGTTGGCGATCCCGTACGCCGCGGCGAGCCCGCCGGCGAGGCTGTAGCTCCCGCCCTCCGCCCGGGTGAACAGCACGATGGCCACGGGCGCGGTGGCGTTGGGCAGCCGCCCCACGAGCGTCCCGGCGAGCAGCCGTGCGGCGTGGGGGGCCTTGAGGATGTCCGCGTAGCCGCCGGTTCCCTGGGCCATGTCGGGCTCCTCTCTCCCGGCCCGGGCCGAGTTTTACGTATAACCTGGCGACGTTATACGTACCATGTCTGCAGCCTCCGGTCCATGCGCCGCCGTCCGGGGGACCATACGATCGCCGGGCGGCCACCCGCCGGAGGACGGCAGTCATGGCACAGGGGTCCCGAGGACACGGCACCGGCCCGCGCGTTCCGGCGGGCGGCGGGAACGGGCCGGATCCGGACGGCGCGACGGCTGACCGGGGCCACGGGGTGCCCGCGTCCGGGACCGGCGCCGACGGCCGTGGTGACACGGGCCCGCGGCGGCAGGGCCCCGGAGGTGCGGCCCCCGGGCCCCCGGGCGGTCATGGGACCGCCGGCGAGGCACGGGACGCCCCTCCCGGGGCCGGAACCGCCCCGGGCGCGCGGCCCACCAGCCGCGATGTGGCACGCGCCGCGGGCGTCTCGCAGGCGACCGTGTCCCTGGTGATGGGCGGCAAGTGGCGCGGCAGGGTCTCCGTGACGACCGCCGACGCCGTACGGGACAAGGCCACGGCGCTCGGGTACCGGCCCAATCTGGCCGCCCGGAATCTCCGCCTCGGGCGGACCAGGACCGCGCTGCTGGTGGTCCCCGCCCTCACCAACGAGTTCTTCGCCCGTGTGTACACGGGGGCCGCCTCCGTGGCGGCCGAGCACGGCTTCGGTGTGGTCGTCTACCCCTCCCCCGACGGCATCGGCCCCGCCAGGGACCCCTTCGCCTCCGCCCGGGCCGCCCTCGACGGCGTGATCGCCTCCTCCATGGCCTCCGAGGCCCTCGCCGCGTTCCGGGGCACCGATCTCCCGCTCGTCCTGCTCGACAGCGACCCGTCCGACCGGGGAGCCGCCGCCCATGTGAATCTCGACATCGCGGACGGCATGCGGCGGACGGCGGAGCATCTGCTGGCCCTCGGCCACCGGCGGTTCGTGCATCTCGCGTCGGCGGTGACCTCCTGGACGTTCGACACCCGTGCCCGGTCGCTCACGGCCGCGCTCGACCGGGTCACCGGCACTTCGGTACGGTCCGTCCGCGTGCCGTTCTCCGTGGACGCCGCCCGTGAGGCCGCGGAAGCGGCGCTCGGCGGGCCGGGCCCGCGGCCCACCGCGATCGTGTGCGACGGGGACATCCTGGCGGCCGGGGCCTGCAAGGCCGTACGCCGTCTCGGGCTGGGCGTTCCCGGCGATATCTCGGTCACCGGGTTCGACGACCTCAGCCTCGCCACCGCGCTGGAGCCGGAGCTGACCACCGTGCGCCTGCCCGCCGAGCGGGTCGGCGAGCGCGGGATGTCGGCACTGCTCGCGGTCCTCCACGGACAGCGGCCGGAGGGGGACGATCTGCCGGTCGAACTGGTCGTCCGCGGCTCCTCGGGCCCCGCCCGGGACGGGGACCGTGGAACGGCCCCTTGAGACCACGGGCGGCGCCGTGTCACGATCACGATCATGACGTGTCCGGCCCAGACCCCGATCGACGCTGTCCTGATCGGGACGGTCGCCGCGCCGGGCACGGTGACTCCGCTCGGCGGCGGACGGCTGGCGGTGGTGGACCGGAGCCGGCTGGAGATCCATGACGCCGGTGCCTTCCTGACCGGCACACTCACCCCCGTACGGACGCTCTCCCTGCCCCGGCGCGCGGCGGCGACCCCGCTGGAGGACGGGGCCGTCGTCTGTGAGGCCGGAGGAATCCGCCGTATCGGGCCGGACGGAAGCACCCGCTGGGCGTTACCGCACGCTCCCTGGCAGGGCGGGCCCCGGGGCCCGCGCGCACCCGGACCGCCCGCCGTGAGCGCGGACGGCGGTCTGGTCAGTGTGCTGGTGCCGGGGCCCGGCGGCGGTGGAACCCGGCCCCCGGACGGCCGGAGCCGGCCGCGCGGCGCACGCAATGTGCTGCTGTTGCTCGACGCCCTCACCGGGCGGATCCGTACCGGCCGCCCGGTCGACGGCAGCGCCGCCGCGGTCACCCAGCGCTGGCATCCCCACGGCTCGCTGCTCGCCCTGTCCTGCTGGACGGCCCGGTACAGCTGGTCGACCTGGTGGATCGAACCGCGCCACGACGGGCTCCACATCAGGGGCGGCACCCTGATGCGCGAGGTGATCGGCTTTCTGCCCGGGGTGTCACGGGTGCTCACCATGCGGCGCGCCGAACAGATCGCCCCCAACGACGACCGTGACGAGCTGGCCTCGCACGATGTGGCCGCGGACGAACCTGCGGCCCTGTACGACCTCACCCGGCTCACCGGCGACCGCGACCGGTGCCATGGGCCTCAGGAGGGCGGCGACGAGTTCGACGACGCCTTCCTCCTCGACGACCGGCATCTTCTGGTCACGGGCCGGCTCCGCGGTCCGGGACGGCGGAGCACCGGACGTCACTGGCTGTGCGACGCGATCACGCTCCGGCCGCTGGGCAGGATGCGCTATCCGGCTTCGGCCGACCGGGTGACCGCGCTCGGCGACGGCACCTGGCTGACCCGCGGTCCGAGGGGACTCCACCGCTGGACGCTGCCCTGAGCGCACGCGACCGGCGCGGTACGGGAACGGCCCCGGCCCGGGCTCCCCACGTGGGCGGCCCTGGGCCGGGGCCGCTGGACAAGCGCCGGCCGAACGCTGAACGCTGCCGTTGCTTCCTGTGACTCCGGGCGATACGCCGATGCGCTACTGCTCGCCGCTCTCCTCGCCCTCCTCGGTCTCCTCCACGGAGTCGGACGGCGCGTCCGTCGGCGCCGAAGCCGCCCCGTCCGCGTCCAGCAGCCGGGCGAGCTGCCGGCCCACGATCCGCTTGAACTTCCGCTGCTGGGGTCGCGTACGGTCCAGGACCGCCACCTCCAGCCGCTCCGCGGGGATCTCCCGGTCGCTGCCGTTCGGCTGGTTCGACAGGGCCTCCACGGCCAGCTTCAGCGCCTCGGCGAGCGACATCCCGTCACGGTGCCGCTGGTCGAGGAAGGTACTGAGCTGCTCCGCGTTGCCGCCGACCGCGACCGAACCGTGCTCGTCCACGATCGACCCGTCGTGCGGCAGCCGGTAGATCTGGTCGCCGTCCGGGGTGGCGCCGACCTCGGCGACGACCAGTTCCACCTCATAGGGCTTCTCGGCCTGGCTGGAGAAAATGGTGCCGAGCGTCTGGGCGTACACATTCGCCAGACCGCGGGCGGTCACATCCTCACGGTGATAGGTGTAGCCGCGCAGATCGGCATAGCGGACTCCGCCGATCCGGAGGTTTTCGTACTCGTTGTACTTTCCGGCCGCGGCGAAGGCGATCCGGTCGTAGATCTCGCTGAATTTGTGCAGCGCACGGGACGGGTTCTCACCGACGAAGACAATGCCGTCGGCGTACTGGAGCACAACAAGACTGCGGCCGCGGGCGATGCCTTTGCGGGCGAATTCCGCCCGGTCCTGCATGGCCTGGGCGGGCGAGACATAGAACGGCGTCGTCACCGGCTATCCGTCCCTTTCTGTCAGTGGCGAGTACATCAGAGGAGCGCGGCGCGCGGGCCGTCGGGCTGTTCGAGACGGCGGTCCACGATCGAGCGGGCGACCGCGGAGGACTCCTCGTCGGTGAGGCGGCGGAAACCGTCCTCGGTGATCACGGTGACGAGCGGGAAGATCCGGCGGGCGATATCGGGCCCGCCGGTCGCCGAGTCGTCGTCCGCCGCGTCGTACAACGCCTGGACCACCAGTGTGGTGGCCTGTTCCTCGGTCAGATCGTCGCGGTAGAGCTTCTTCATGGCCCCGCGGGCGAAGATCGAGCCGGAACCGGTGCCCGCGTACCCCTGCTCCTCGGAGCGGCCGCCGGTCACGTCGTAGGAGAAGATACGGCCGGTGCCGCGGTCCACGTCGTACCCCGCGAAGAGGGGCACCACGGCCAGGCCCTGCATGGCCATGCCGAGATTGCCGCGGATCATGGTGGACAGCCGGTTGGCCTTGCCCTCCAGGGAGAGCTGGGCGCCCTCGACCTTCTCGAAGTGCTCCAGCTCCAGCTGGAACAGCTTGACCATCTCCACGGCGAGCCCCGCGCTGCCCGCGATGCCCACCGCCGAGTACTCATCGGCCGGGAACACCTTCTCCATGTCCCGCTGCGCGATCATGTTCCCCATCGTGGCGCGGCGGTCACCGGCGAGCACCACGCCCCCGGGGAACGTCACGGCCACGATCGTCGTGCCGTGCGGGGCCTCGAAGGCCCCCTGCACGGGCGGCAGCACCCGCTTCCCGGGCAGCAGCTCCGGGGAGTGGTCGCCGAGGAAGTCCATGAAGGACGAGGAGCCCGGTGTCAGGAAGGCTGCTGGCAGACGCCCGGTGCCACGAGTGTTGGCTTCCACGAGTTTCCTTCCGGATAGGCGGCGGCCCGCCGTGTCGGGCGCGGGCCGATCTTACGAACTGTGCACGGACCTTACCCGCGCCGTGACCGCTCATCCGCCCCGGTGCGCGGCTCTCGCCGGCGCACCGGAACGGATGGACGGGGGAGATGTCCCCCTGCGGTCCGGGGGAGCTACTCTCCGCCCTTTTGCACAAAGGAACGCACGAAGTCCTCGGCGTTCTCCTCGAGCACGTCGTCGATTTCGTCGAGTACGGAGTCCACGTCGTCGGACAGCTTCTCCTGGCGCTCCTTGAGGTCTTCCGAGGCCTGCGCGTCCTGCGCCTGCTCCTCGACCTCCTCCGTGGAACGCGTGGCCTTCTGCTGTCCGCCGCCGGTGTCCTTGGTCGCCATGTCCCTCACCCCGCTCGGTTTGCCCTGACGTGAGTTCGTCCGGTCAAGATCAGACGCTACCCAGACACTACAAGGAGCGTCTGACATCGGCCCCGCACTTCTCTCAACGTCCGGGGACCACCTTCATGATTCCCGGACATGATTCCCGGACGGGAGCCTTTTAGCCTCCGGACAGCACCCGGACCAGGTCTTCCGCGGTCCGGCAGCGGTCCAGGAGCTCCTTGACGTGGTTGCGCGTGCCCCTCAGCGGCTCCAGGGTGGGCACCCGCTGGAGGGAGTCACGGCCCGGCAGATCGAAGATCACCGAGTCCCAGGAGGCCGCGGCCACGTCGTCCGCGTACTGCTCCAGGCACCGGCCCCGGAAGTAGGCCCTGGTGTCCTCCGGTGGCTTGGTCCCGGCCCGTGCGACGTCCTGCTCGTCCAGGAGCCGCTTCATCTTCCCGCGGGCCGCCAGACGGTTGTACAGGCCCTTGTCGGGCCGTACGTCCGCGTACTGGAGGTCCACCAGATGGAGGCGGGCCGCGTCCCAGTCGAGGCCGTCCCGCCTGCGGTAGCCCTCCATCAGCTCCTTCTTCGCGATCCAGTCCAGCTCGCCCGACAGGCTCATCGGATCGTTCTCCAGACGGTTGAGCGTGTCCTCCCAGCGGGCCAGGACGTCCTTGGTCTGCTCGTCGGCGTCCGCGCCGAAGCGTTCCTCGACGTACTTCCTGGCCAGCTCGAAGTACTCCATCTGGAGCTGGACCGCGGTGAGTGTCCGGCCGCTGCGCAGAGTGATCAGCCGCTCCAGCCCCGGATCGTGCGAGACCTGGTGCAGGGTGCGCACCGGCTGGTCGACCGCGAGATCGACGGCGATGAAGCCGTCCTCGATCATCGACAGCACCAGTGCGGTGGTGCCCAGCTTGAGATAGGTCGAGATCTCCGAGAGATTCGCGTCTCCGATGATCACATGGAGCCTGCGGTACTTCTCGGCGTCGGAGTGGGGCTCGTCGCGGGTATTGATGATGGGGCGCTTCAGCGTGGTCTCCAGACCGACCTCGACCTCGAAATAGTCGGCCCGCTGGCTGATCTGGAAGCCGTGCTCATGGCCGTCCTGGCCGATTCCGACCCGTCCCGCGCCGGTGACGACCTGGCGGGAGACGAAGAACGGCGTCAGATGGCGCACGATGTCCGAGAAGGGGGTCTCCCGCTTCATCAGATAGTTCTCGTGGGTGCCGTAGGACGCGCCCTTGTTGTCGGTGTTGTTCTTGTACAGATGGATGGGCTGTGCGCCGGGGAGCTGGGCGGCGCGCTCGGCCGCCTCGGCCATGATCCGCTCCCCGGCCTTGTCCCACAGGACGGCGTCGAGCGGGTTGGTGACCTCCGGTGAGCTGTACTCGGGGTGCGCGTGGTCGACGTAGAGCCGGGCGCCGTTGGTGAGGATCACATTCGCGAGACCGATGTCCTCGTCCGTGAGCTGGCTGGAGTCGGCCGCCTCGCGGGCGAGGTCGAAGCCCCGCGCGTCGCGCAGCGGATTCTCCTCCTCGAAGTCCCAGCGGGCTCGCCGCGCCCGGTGCATCGCCGCCGCGTAGGCGTTGACGATCTGGGACGAGGTGAGCATGGCATTGGCGTTCGGGTGCCCCGGGACGGAGATGCCGTACTCCGTCTCGATACCCATTACTCGCCGTACGGTCATGCGGCCCTCCTTGCCCGGCGGCGTTCCCGTTCGGGAACGGCGCTCAAGTACCGCTGTTGCTCCGGTGCGTGTGCGGTGCCCGTCCCCGCACTGCGCGACTCGGCGGTACCGACGAGCCTAGAACGCCTCTGCGCTGGTGGGGAGATCGTTTTCGTCATTGCTGCGGTGTGGCTCTGCGTATGCGGTGTGGCTGTGCGTGTGGGGAAAGACACCGGCTGCGGACACCCGGACCGGGCGTCCGCAGCCGGTGTGCGCTCTACAGGTACTGTCCGGTGTTCGCCACCGTGTCGATGGAGCGGCCGGTGTCCGCGCCCTGCTTTCCGGTGACGAGGGTACGGATGAAGACGATCCGCTCGCCCTTCTTGCCGGAGATCCGGGCCCAGTCGTCCGGGTTGGTGGTGTTGGGCAGGTCCTCGTTCTCCTTGAACTCGTCCACGCACGCCTGGAGGAGGTGGGAGACCCTCAGACCCTTCTGGTTGTGGTCCAGGAAGGCCTTGATCGCCATCTTCTTGGCCCGGTCCACGATGTTCTGGATCATCGCTCCGGAGTTGAAGTCCTTGAAGTAGAGGACTTCCTTGTCACCGTTGGCGTACGTGACCTCCAGGAAGCGGTTCTCCTCGGACTCCGCGTACATCTGCTCGACCACGGACTGGATCATCGCGTGGGCCGCGGCGGCCTTGGAGCCGTTGTGCTCCGAGAGGTCGTCGGCGTGCAGCGGCAGCGAGGCGGTCAGATACTTCGCGAAGATGTCCTTCGCCGCCTCCGCGTCCGGACGCTCGATCTTGATCTTCACATCGAGCCGGCCGGGGCGCAGGATCGCGGGGTCGATCATGTCCTCGCGGTTCGAGGCGCCGATCACGATCACGTTCTCCAGGCCCTCCACACCGTCGATCTCGGCGAGGAGCTGCGGAACGATGGTGTTCTCCACGTCCGAGCTGACGCCCGAGCCACGGGTGCGGAAGAGGGACTCCATCTCGTCGAAGAAGACGATGACGGGGGTGCCCTCACTGGCCTTCTCACGGGCACGCTGGAAGACGAGGCGGATGTGCCGCTCGGTCTCGCCGACGTACTTGTTGAGCAGCTCCGGGCCCTTGATATTGAGGAAGTAGCTCTTCCCCGCGGGCTGCCCGGTCACCTCGGCGACCTTCTTGGCAAGGGAGTTGGCGACCGCCTTCGCGATCAGCGTCTTGCCGCAGCCCGGCGGGCCGTAGAGCAGGATGCCCTTCGGCGGCCGCAGTTCGTGCTCCTTGAAGAGGTCGGGGTAGAGGTACGGGAGCTCGACGGCGTCGCGGATCATCTCGATCTGCCCGCCGAGGCCGCCGATCTTGTCGTAGTCGACGTCGGGGACCTCTTCGAGGACCAGCTCCTCGACCTCGCTCTTGGGCACGACCTCGTAGACGTACCCGGAGCGCGGCTCCAGCAGCAGGGCGTCGCCGGGGCGGATGGTGATGTCCAGCAGCGGCTCGGCGAGCCGTACCACCCGCTCCTCGTCGGTGTGCCCGACCACCAGGGCACGCTCGCCGTCCTCAAGGATCTCCTTGAGGGTGACGATGTCCCCGGCGCGCTCGAACAGCATGGCCTCGACCACATTGAGCGCTTCGTTGAGCATGACCTCCTGGCCGCGCCTGAGCTCGTCGAGCTCGACGCTGGGGCTGACATTCACCCGGAGCTTGCGGCCCCCGGTGAAGATGTCGCAGGTGCCGTCCTCATTGGCCTGCAGGAAGACACCGAATCCGGCCGGCGGCTGCGCGAGCCGGTCGACCTCCTCCTTGAGGGCCACGATCTGGTCGCGGGCCTCACGGAGCGTATTCGCGAGCCGCTCGTTCTGCGCGGACACGCCGGCCAGGTTTGTCTGTAGCTCGACGATCCGCTCTTCGAGAATCCTCGTGTGTCGCGGAGAGTCGGCGAGCTTGCGGCGCAGGACGGCGATTTCCTGCTCGAGATAGGCAACCTGGCCGGCAGGGTCTTCAGACCCCCGCCCCGGCCGGATGCCGCGGTTGATGTCGTCGTCGTGGGCTGCCACGGTCCTCACCTCCTCCAAGGGGAGCTGGACGCTTCCTGACCCTACCTGGGTGGGTGGTGATTGAAACCCCTAGATCACAAAGACCGTGGGGGCGTGTCCGATCTTCACCCTTGCGCTCTCCCTCACGCCAGGGGAATACCCACCCAGCAACATCCGAAAGCGGGCGGTTGTATCGTCGAAGTGTTCAACACCCGTCAGGGCTGGCACGACTTGCTTCACGTCGGCTCACCGGATGCGCGTATCCCGCGCGGGAAACGGCAGGAGACATGACCGTGCAGCACGAGGTTCCGCCCCGGAGCGCCGCCGACGGCGCCGAGGAGCTGGAGGTCTGGATCGACCAGGACCTCTGCACGGGGGACGGGATCTGTGCGCAGTACGCCCCGGATGTGTTCGAGCTGGACATCGACGGGCTGGCGTATGTGAAGAGCCCCGAGGACGAGCTCCTCCAGGATCCGGGGGCGACGACCCGGGTGCCGCTGCCCCTGCTCAGGGACGTGGTGGACTCCGCGAAGGAGTGTCCGGGCGACTGCATCCATGTGCGTCGCGTCTCGGACAGGGTGGAAGTCTACGGCCCGGACGCCGAGTGATGGTGTGATCACTTTCCGACAGGGGCCGTCGGGAACCGGTTCACGAGGTCGAGCGGGATCGGTTCAGCAGATCATCCGACCCGTACCGCGGGGTCCGTTGTGGCATATGCCACTCCTCTACCCAACCCTCTTCAGAGGGATTGGCTCCCGGCCTCGCCGGAGGTACGGACGAACTTGCCGCCCTGCCACTGCCACTTGACCCGCTCCCGCCGGTCGGGGCAGCACGAGGGCACCTCGGGCGAGGAGTAGCCGAGCAGCGTCGCCGCGATCACCCCGTCACTCAGCGCGATGTCCTCCACGCTGGCCTTGTCGGCGGTCGCGAGCAGGGTGGCCACCACGCGGGGGCCGCCGTCCCGGGACCCGGCCAGCACATAGATCCCGCTCGGCGGTGTGCCGGAACCCGCTTCACAGCGGGCCTCGACCACCGTTTCGGGGCCGCCGTCACCGTCGAGGTCGCCGGTCACCGTCCGGACGACGCGGCCCGGCACCCCGCCGCACTCCAGCGGGAGCTCCACCTCGGCCGGGTCGGGCGCGGGAGCCACGGCGGCCGTCCGCCCGGGCTTGGGCGCCTTCCCGGAGGGGGACTGGCTGGCGGTGGCGTCCCCGGGCTGGAGCAGCCCCGCCACGGCGACGACCCCGGCCATCGCCGCCGCGGTCGCGAGCCAGTGCACGGGGCGGTTGTGCGTGTGCGCGAGGTCCGGGACGGCGGAGGTCTGCACGCGGGAAGTCTCCTGTGACTGCGGTGCCGGCACGAGGTCGGCGGCGGGAGGGAGGTTTGCATCGTGCCATACGTCACAGGTGGGCGGAACAGCGGGGCCCGGGTACGTTTGCGGTACGGTCACGGACTTCGGGTCGCCCAACACGAAGGCGCCGATGCGAAGTTCCCGATTGCGAACGAGAACTCCACGTCGGCGCCCTGGCCCTGTCCCGGCGTCAGCCCCTCACAGGCGGCGGCCGTCCCGGGCCACCGCGTCCTCGGGGCCGTGTGTCAGGACTTGTTGGGCCCCTCGTAGTCCTCACCGTACGCGCCCTTGGCGGGCCTGCGGCGGCGCATCGGCGGCTCCACGCCGTCGGCCAGCCGACGCGCGGTGACCAGGAAGCCCGTGTGGCCGATCATCCGGTGGTCCGGGCGGACGGCCAGTCCTTCGACGTGCCAGTTGCGGATCATCGATTCCCAGGGCTGCGGCTCGGCGAAGCAGCCGATCTCCCGGATGGACTCCACGGTCCGCGCGAGCTGGGTCGTGGTGGCCACGTAGCAGCAGAGGATCCCGCCCGGCACGAGCGCCTTGGAGACGGCCTCCAGGCACTCCCAGGGCGCCAGCATGTCCAGGATGACCCGGTCGACGTCCGCGTCGGACAGATTGTCCTGGAGGTCGCCGACCGTGAGCTGCCAGGCGGGGTGGGGACCGCCGAAGTAGCGCTCCACGTTCTGCTGGGCGATCTCCGCGAAGTCCGGGCGCCGCTCGTACGAGTGCAGCATGCCGTGGTCACCGATGGCGCGCAGCAGGAAGGCGCTCAGTGATCCCGAGCCCACTCCGGCCTCGACGACGCGGGCGCCGGCGAAGATGTCCGCGAAGGCCAGGATCTGCCCCGCGTCCTTGGGGTAGACCACGGCGGCGCCGCGGGGCATGGACAGGACGTAGTCGGGGAGCAGGGGTCGCAGCGCGAGGTAGGCGACGTTTCCCGTGGTTCGGACAACACTGCCCTCGGGAGCACCGATCAGCTCGTCGTGCGGGAAGGAACCCTTGTGGGTGTGGAAGTTCTTCCCGGCTTCGAGCGTGAACGTGTAGTGGCGTCCCTTGGGGTCGGTGAGCTGGACCTGGTCCCCGACCTTGAAGGGCCCGCGTCGGCGGGCGGCACCGGTCGGTTCGGACATGTGACCAGCCTACCGGCCACGCGGGTATGCCGGGACCAGTGTCTTTTGTGGCTCGGTTCTCCCTCGGACGGAGTCCGGGGGACCCCCACCGGGGGCCTTCAGTGGGCGGGGGTGAGCGGGCTGGACCGGGGCCGGGCGGGGGGTCTCCGGACGGTGACCGACGCGCGGTGTTTTTTGTGGCTCGGTTCTCCCCCAGACTCCGTCCGGGGGGACCCCCACCGGGGGCCTGAAGTGTGTGTCGACGGTCGATCGTGCTCGACCACTCGTTCCTCGCGGCCTCCGCGCGTTCTCCCTTTCGACACCCACGGCCCCCTTCGGCTCACTCGCCAAGCACAACGGGCGAAAGGAAAGGGTGCGGGACCTCGTTCGCTCACCCACCCGGGGCACCCGGGCGCAGGCCCCCTGAAACTCAGCCGCCAGGCACAACGGGTGAGACGGGGTGAAGGGAAGGGGTGTGGCTAGCCGGAGGGGCGGGCCATGGCCGCCACGAAGGCTTTTTCGACGTCCGCCGCCGAGAGGACGCCGTAGATCTCTCCCGTGTCCTCCACCACCAGGTACTCCGTGGCCGGGGTCGCACGCAGGGTCTCCAGCAGCGGTTCGCCCGCGAGGTCCGCGGGGACCCGCATACCGTCGGTGAGGTCCTGGGCGAGTCCGCTCACCGCGACCCAGGGGCGGCGGTGCTCGGGGACTCCCACGATGGCGGTCTCACGGACCAGGGCGGTCGGGTTGCCCTGGCCGTCGACGACGACGAGGGCCCGGGCACCGGCCTCGTTGGCACGGCGGAGGGCCTCGGAGAGGGGGGTGTCGGACTCCACGGGGACCGCGCGGCGGGTGAGGGTGCGGGCCTGGAGTTCGGGGAGGTGCTCGCGCAGCCGCGCCATGCGCAGACTGTTTCCGGCCCCGGTCCAGATGATCGCGGCGAGGATCGCGGCGAGCAGGGCGTCGGTCACGGTCTCCATGCCGCCGATCTCCTGCGCGGGGTTGCCGAGCGCGCCGGTGTGCGTCAGCAGCGGGAGACCGATCAGGACGGAGACGGCGAGCGCCCTGCCGACCCAGGCGGCGGCGACCGTGCCGCTCATCGGTTTGCCGGTGATCTTCCAGACCACGGCGCGCAGCATACGGCCGCCGTCCAGCGGCAGACCGGGCAGCAGATTGAAGACGGCGACGATCAGGTTGGAGATCATCAGCCCCGCGAGCAGCACGCCCGGTACGGTTCCGGGCTCGACGGCCTGCATGCTCAGGTAGAAGACGCCCGCGAGGACGAGCGAGAGCAGCGGCCCGACGAAGGCCAGGATGAATTCGCGGCCCGGGGTCTCGGACTCCTTCTCGATCTCGGAGACCCCGCCGAAGAACTGGAGCTGGATCCGGCGCACCGGGAGTTTGAAGCGGAGCGCGGCGACGGTGTGCGCCAGCTCATGGACGAGTACGGAGGCGTAGAAGGCGACCGCGAAGAAGAGGGAGACGAGGTAGGAGAGCCCGCCGAGTTCGGGGAGGACCCGGTTGAGCTGGCCGCCGAAGACCCAGGTGATCAGGGCGGCGACGAGGAACCAGCTGGGGGCGACGTATACGGGCACGCCGAAGGGGCGGCCCATCAGGATGCCTCCGCCGGGGCCGTCGGGGCGCTGCCGCTTGCCGTCCTTCGGGGGTGTTCCCCCCGTGTCGGACGTCGCGCGTGAGCGCTCGCCTCTCGAATCGTCCTGGTTCACGGGGTCCCTTCGTCGCGAGACCGCCGATCGGTCCCTGCCTCGATCATCTCTCGTCCGATCATGCAGTGCGCGGTCCTCTGTGGTCGATGGTATTGCGCTCGCTGTCAGTGGCGGGCCGTAGGGTCTGCGTCATGAGGACAAGTCAGGAGCCTTCACCGGGGGCCGTGCCCATGTCTCTTTCGCCTTCCCGGGCGAGCGATTTCATGCAGTGCCCCCTGCTGTACCGGTTCCGTGTGATCGACAGACTTCCGGAGAAGCCGAGTGAGGCGGCTACCCGGGGGACGCTGGTGCATGCGGTTCTGGAGCGGCTTTTCGACGCACCGGCGGTGGAGCGGACGCCGCCGCGGGCGAAGGCACTGATTCCGGGCCAGTGGGACAGACTGCTGGAGTCCCGGCCCGAGCTGGGGGATCTCTTCGCCGGGGACGAGGGCGGTGAGCGGCTGGCGCGCTGGCTGGGCGAGGCCGAGGCGCTGGTGGAGCGGTGGTTCTCGCTGGAGGATCCGACGCGTCTGGAGCCGGCCGAGCGGGAGATGTCCGTCGAGACCGAGCTGGATTCGGGGCTGCGGCTGCGCGGGGTGATCGACCGGGTGGATGTGGCGCCGACGGGCGAGGTGCGGATCGTCGACTACAAGACGGGCAAGGCTCCGCGTCCGGAGTACAGCGAGGGCGCGCTGTTCCAGATGAAGTTCTACGCGCTGGTGATCTGGCGGCTGAAGCGGGTGGTGCCGCGCCGGCTCCAGCTGGTGTATCTGGGCAGCGGGGATGTGCTGACGTACGACCCGGTTCCGGAGGATCTGGAGCGGGTGGAGCGCAAGCTGCTGGCGCTGTGGGAGGCGATCAGGCAGGCGACCGAGTCGGGGGACTGGCGGCCTCGGCCGACGAAGCTGTGCGGCTGGTGCGATCACCGGTCGGTCTGCCCGGAATTCGGGGGTACTCCCCCGGTCTATCCGCTGAGCGTTTCCCCGCGCGGGTCGTCCGAGGACGGTCAGGGCAGAATGGGTCCGGACTGAATGTGAGGAGTTCCTGTGGCTATTCGCGTCCTGCTGGTCGATGACCAGCCGCTGTTGCGCACCGGATTCCGGATGATCCTGGAGGCCGAGCAGGACATCGCGGTCGTCGGCGAGGCCGGGGACGGTCTTCAGGCGCTCGACCAGGTGCGCGCGCTTCAGCCCGATGTGGTGCTGATGGACATCCGGATGCCCCGGATGGACGGGGTGGAGGCGACCCGGCAGATCACCGGTCCCGGCCGGGACGGCCCGGCGAAGGTGCTGGTGCTGACGACGTTCGATCTCGATGAGTATGTGGTGGAGGCGCTGCGGGCGGGTGCCTCGGGCTTTCTGCTGAAGGACGCGCCGGCGAATGAGCTGGTGCAGGCGATCCGGGTGGTCGCCGCGGGCGAGGCGATGCTGGCGCCGAGCATCACCCGCAGGCTCCTCGACAAGTACGCGGAGCATCTGCCCTCGGGCGAGGAGGCCGTTCCGGACACTCTGCACACGCTGACCGAGCGTGAGGTGGAGGTGCTGAAGCTCGTGGCGCGCGGGCTGTCGAACGCCGAGATCGCCGCGGATCTGTTCGTCAGCGAGACGACCGTGAAGACGCATGTGGGTCATGTGCTGACCAAGCTGTCCCTGCGTGACCGTGTCCAGGCCGCGGTCTACGCGTACGAGAGCGGTCTGGTCCGGCCCGGGGCGCAGTAAACCCCGGCGGCCCCCCGTCGTACACGGCCGGGCGGTGGCGGGCAGGTGCCCGCCGCCGCCCGGCCGTGTGGCGTCTGACGGCTACTTCACGCCTTTGCCCAGTTCCCAGAGCTGAAGGTCCGCGCTGGCGTTGAGGAGTCGCTCGACTCCGGTGACATCGGTGCGGGCGGCGACGTAGTGCTTGCTCTGCCACAGCGGCAGTACGGGTACGTCCTCCGCGACGATGTCCTGGATCTGGCCGAAGGTCCGGATGGCGGCGCCCCGGTCGGCCTGGCGGCGCGACTGGGGTATCAGCGCCAGTGCCTCGTCGCTCCGGTAGGGCGAGCCGAGGAAGTTGTCCTTCTCCAGGAAGGGCGCGATGTAGTTGTCGGGGTCGGGGAAGTCGGGTACCCAGCCGAGGCCGTAGACGGGGTAGTCGCCCCGCTTGCCCGCCGTGCGGAACTCGGACCACGCGGAGCCCTTGACCGTGACGGAGAACAGCCCGGTGGCGTTCAGCTGGTCCCGGATGACCTCGTACTCCTTGGCCGCGTAGCGGTCCGCGGCGTAGTGGAGCGTGACCTTCACGGGAGTGGTGATGTCCGCCGCCCGCAGGATCCGTGCGGCCTTCTTCCGGTCGGGATCGCCGTACCGGTTGTAGAAGGAGTTCTTGTGCGCGAGGACGTTCGCCGGGATCAGCGAGTACAGGGGCTCGGCGGTGGAGCCGTAGACCTTGGCGGCGATCTCGCCGCGGTCGATGACGGAGGCCATCGCCTGGCGGACGGCCTTGTTCTTCACCGAGGGGTCGTTCGTGTTGAACGCCAGGTACTGGATGGAGAGTCCGGGCAGTTCGGTGAGTTCGATGCCCTTCTTGGGCTTGTTCAGCATGCCCGTGATGTGTTCCGTGGCCAGCTCGCGGGTGGCGATGTCGATCTCGCCCTTCTCCAGCGCGCCGGTCATGTCCTTGGAGTCCTTGAAGATCCTCAGCACGACCTTGGAGTTCCGCAGCCGGGCGTCGCCCCGGTACGCCTTGTTCTTCGAGAAGACGATCCTGGTGGCTTTGCCCTTCTCGGTGTCGGCCTTCATCGTGTACGGGCCCGAGCCGTCGACCTGGAAGCCGGCGCGGAGCCTGTGGCCGTCGTACTTCTTCTTGCTGAGGATCGCGGCGGCCGGCGTGGACAGTTTGAAGGGGAACGTCGCGTCCGGGGTGGCGAGATGGAAGACGATCTCGGAGCCCTTGGTGTCGATGGCGTCGACGTTCGACAGCAGGGCGGCGGCGCCGTTGTCGTCGTTGATGGCCAGCAGCCGCTCGACGGAGAACTTGACGTCCTCGACGGTGATGGGACTGCCGTCGGAGAACGTCAGCCCGCTGCGGAGTGTGCAGCGGTAGCTCTGGGAGGCCCGGTCGGTGAACCCGCAGGACTTGGCCGCGTCCGGCACGGGCTTGCCGCCGCGCGGGGCGTACAGCAGGGTCTGGACGGTCTGGCGGAGCACGTTCCAGGAGCCGGTGTCGTAGGCGTACGCCGGGTCGAGCGGTGCCGGGCCCTTGCTGTCGGCGATGAGCTGGTCCGTGGTGCCCACGACAATGGTGTCATCGCCGCCGGACCCGCCCGTCGAACCGCCGCAGCCGGCGAGTACGGGGGCGAGCAGTCCGGCGAGGGCCGGCAGCACCAGAGTCTTACGGTTCATCCTGGACGTTCTCCTCATCCGGCACTGGGTACGGCGTGCAAGGGAGACTTCGCCGCGGGCCGCCCGGTCGGGGCGGTTCCGCAGAGGCCGGGAGGCAGGACGGTCGGCCCTGTTTTCACGGCGGTTGCGCGACCGCCGGGGCGCATCGGGTGTTGCGGCGAAGACTCGCGAAGAGATTAGTCGGAGTCGGCCGGACAGGTTTCACCGGGCCCATAACGGTTTCACCGGACCCGAGTTGGGCCGTATTCGCTCAGTGATCAAATATGTCCCTGCGTGGCCGACCGCGCCACGGAATGTTTCGTACAGGGGTCCATCAATGCGGACACAAAGAACCCCCGGACGCCCCTGTCCGGGGGCGAGGGCCGCTCTGGACTCATCCGTCCAGAGCGTTTGCGGTGATGAATGTCACGTCGGCAAACCCCGCCGAAAGGGCGCTGAAAAAGATCAGGGAAAAGACGCGGGGGCCGATGGGATATTCACCGGGAACGGCCGGATTTTCTCTTGCATTCAAGATGCACGGACAGTACACGCATCACTTCGGCGAGGTGATGAGCGCCCGGAGGAAACCGAGGTCCACTTCTTCGAGGGAGCCCACGACGACCCGGCCCTCCGCAGGTGCGATCGGCGCAACCGACGGCACCGCCACGACCCGGCAGCCCGCGGCCTCGGCGGCGGCCACCCCGGTGGCCGTGTCCTCGATGACGGCGCATCTCGCGGGCTCGGCGCCCAGCCCGCGCGCGGCGAGCAGATAGGGGTCCGGGTGCGGCTTGGTCCGCGGGACCTCGTCGCCCGCGACGGAGAGCGCGAAGTACTCCGGGCCCAGCGACCCGAGGACCCGGTCGATGATCCGGCGGTGCGAGGCGGAGACCAGGGCGGTGGGCACCCGCTGGTCGGCCAGCTCCGCGAGCAGGCGCTCCGCGCCCGGCATCAGCGGCACGCCCTGGCTGATGCGCTTCTCGAAGGCGTCGTTGAGCAGCACGGTCACCTCGGGCAGGGTGATGTCGGCGCCCGTCACCTCGATGAGATAACCGGCGCTGCGCGTCATGGGGCCGCCGACGACCACGTCCCGCCATGCTTCGTCCAGCGTGTGCCCCAGCTCCGCGAAGACCCGCACCTCGGCGTCCCACCAGAAGCCTTCGGTGTCGACGAGGGTGCCGTCCATGTCCAGCAGCACGGCCTGGAGTGCCGAGCCCTCGGCCGTACGGGTGAGGGACGCGGGGATCGTGCTGGTCATCGGCACACCTCCGTGAGGGACGAGAAGGCCGGCCGCCTTTCCCCACGGCTTTCCCAGGGGGACGGGCGACCGGCCTGCGTTGGACCGACCAGTCTACGACTCGTCCGGCGATGCTGCCGGGAACCGCGCGAGACGGCGTGCGATCTGGATCACACGGTCCGCCCGGCGGTCACGGCCGCACCGCGCGCATTCCTCAGCGGGCGTTGAAGTACTTCGCCTCGGGGTGGTGGATCACGATGGCGTCCGTGGACTGCTCCGGGTGGAGCTGGAACTCCTCGGAGAGCTTGACCCCGATCCGCTCCGGCTCCAGCAGCTCGGCGATCTTCGCCCGGTCCTCCAGGTCGGGGCACGCTCCGTAGCCGAGCGAGAACCGCGCGCCCCGGTACTTGAGGGCGAACATGTCCTCGACGTCGGCCGGGTCCTCGCCCCCGAAGCCCAGCTCGGCGCGCACCCGCGCGTGCCAGTACTCGGCCAGCGCCTCCGCCAGCTGGACGGAGAGCCCGTGCAGCTCCAGATAGTCGCGGTAGGAGTCCGAGGCGAACAGCTCGGCGGTGGCCTCCCCGATCCTGGAGCCGACGGTGACCACCTGGAGCCCCACGACATCCCGCTCGCCGGACTCCTCCGGGCGGAAGAAGTCCGCGAGGCAGAGCCGGCGGCCCCGCCGCTGGCGCGGGAAGGAGAACCGGGTGCGTTCCGAGCCGTCCTCGTTGAGCAGGATCAGATCGTCGCCCTTGGAGACACAGGGGAAGTAGCCGTAGACCACGGCCGCCTCCAGCAGATTGCCGGTGTGGAGCCGGTCCAGCAGACCGCGCAGCCGGGGCCGTCCCTCGGTCTCCACCAGCTCCTCGTACGTCGGTCCGTCGCCGGCGCGGGCCTGCTTCAGTCCCCACTGGCCCTTGAAGAGGGCGCCTTCGTCCAGCCAGGAGGCGTACTCCTTCAGCTGGATGCCCTTGATCACCCGGGTGCCCCAGAACGGCGGCTCGGGGACGGGGTTGTCGACGGCGACGTCGGAGCGTACAGCGCCTTCGGCCTCCTCGCCGGCCCGCTCCTCGGTGACGGCGGTGGCCGTGGCCCTGACGCGGCGCTGCTTCAGCTCGGGGAGGGTGGCACCCGGGACCCCCCGCTTCACGGAGATCAGGGCGTCCATCAGCCGCAGTCCCTCGAAGGCGTCACGGGCGTAACGGACCTCGCCCTCGTAGATCTCGTGGAGGTCCTGCTCCACATAGGCGCGGGTCAGGGCGGCCCCGCCAAGGATGACCGGGTACTCGGCGGCCAGCTTGCGCTGGTTCAGCTCCTCCAGGTTCTCCTTCATGATCACCGTGGACTTCACCAGCAGGCCGGACATGCCGATCACATCCGCCCGGTGCTCCTCGGCGGCCTCCAGAATCGCGGAGACGGGCTGCTTGATGCCCAGATTGACCACGTTGTAGCCGTTGTTGGAGAGGATGATGTCGACGAGGTTCTTGCCGATGTCATGGACGTCCCCGCGCACGGTGGCCAGCACGATGGTGCCCTTGCCCGCTCCGCCCGGCCCGTCCACCTTCTCCATGTGCGGCTCCAGCCAGGCCACCGCGATCTTCATCACCTCGGCGGACTGGAGGACGAACGGCAGCTGCATCTGGCCGGAGCCGAACAGTTCACCGACGACCTTCATGCCCTCCAGGAGGGTGTCGTTGACGATGTCGAGGGCGGGGCGCTCCTCGAGCGCCTCGGCGAGGTCGGCCTCCAGGCCGTTCTTCTCGCCGTCGACGATCCGGCGCCGCAGCCGCTCCTCCAGCGGCAGGGCCAGCAGTTCCTCGGCCTTGCCCGCTTTCAGGGACTTGGTGTCGACGCCCTCGAACAGCTCCATCAGCCGCTGGAGCGGGTCGTAGCCCTCCCGGCGGCGGTCGTGGATGAGGTCGAGGGCGGTGGTGACCTGCTCCTCGTCGAAGCGCGCGATCGGGAGGATCTTGCTCGCGTGCACGATCGCGGAGTCCAGACCGGCCTTGACGCACTCGTCGAGGAAGACGGAGTTGAGGAGGATCCGGGCGGCCGGGTTGAGGCCGAAGGAGATGTTGGAGAGGCCGAGGGTGGTCTGGACGTCGGGGTGGCGCCGCTTGAGCTCCCGGATCGCCTCGATGGTGTGAACGCCGTCCTTGCGGGACTCCTCCTGGCCCGTGCAGATGGTGAAGGTCAGGGTGTCGATGAGGATGTCGGACTCGTGGATGCCCCAGTTGCCGGTCAGATCGGCGATGAGCCGTTGCGCGACGGCGACCTTGTGCTCGACCGAGCGGGCCTGGCCCTCCTCGTCGATGGTCAGGGCGATCAGGGCTGCGCCGTGCTCCTGCGCCAGCCGGGTGACCTTGGCGAAGCGGGAGTCGGGGCCGTCGCCGTCCTCGTAGTTGACGGAGTTGATGACGGCCCGGCCGCCCAGCTTCTCCAGGCCGGCGCGGATGACGTCGACCTCGGTGGAGTCCAGCACGATCGGCAGGGTGGAGGCGGTGGCGAAGCGGCCGGCCAGCTCCTCCATGTCGGCGACGCCGTCGCGGCCGACGTAGTCGACGCACAGGTCGAGCATGTGCGCGCCCTCGCGGATCTGGTCGCGGGCCAGCTCCACGCAGTCGTCCCAGCGGCCCTCCAGCATGGCCTCGCGGAACTTCTTGGATCCATTGGCGTTGGTCCGCTCCCCGATCGCCATGTACGCGGTGTCCTGGCGGAACGGCACGGTCTGGTAGAGCGAGGCCGCTCCCGGCTCGGGCCTCGGCCGGCGCTCGGTGGGCGCGATTCCCCGTACGCGCTCCACGACCCGGCGCAGATGCTCCGGGGTCGTACCGCAGCAGCCGCCGACCAGGGAGAGGCCGTACTCGCGGACGAAGGTCTCCTGGGCGTCGGCCAGCTCGTCCGCCGTCAGGGGGTAGTGGGCGCCGTCCTTGCCGAGGACGGGCAGCCCCGCGTTGGGCATACAGGACAGCGGGATACGGGAGTGGCGGGCCAGATAGCGCAGATGCTCGCTCATCTCGGCGGGGCCGGTGGCGCAGTTGAGCCCGATCATGTCGATACCGAGCGGCTCCAGCGCGGTGAGCGCGGCCCCGATCTCGGATCCGAGCAGCATCGTGCCGGTGGTCTCGACGGTGACCGAGCAGATCAGCGGCAGATCGGCGCCGGTGGCCCCGAGGGCGCGGCGGGCGCCGAGGACGGCGGCCTTGGTCTGGAGGAGGTCCTGGGTGGTCTCCACGATCAGGGCGTCGGCACCGCCCGCGATCATGCCTTCCGCGTTGCTCTGGTAGGCGTCGCGAAGGGTGGTGTACGGGGCGTGGCCGAGCGTCGGCAGCTTGGTGCCGGGGCCCATCGAGCCGAGGACCCAGCGCTGCTGTCCGGTGGCGGCGGTGGCCTCGTCGGCGGCCTCGCGGGCGAGGCGCGCGCCCGCCTCGGAGAGTTCGTGGACGCGTTCGGGGATGTCGTACTCCGCCAGTGCGGCGAAGTTGGCACCGAAGGTGTTGGTCTCGACGCAGTCGACTCCGACCTCGAAATAGGCCGAATGGACGGACCGCACGATGTCGGGACGGGTGATGTTCAGGATCTCGTTGCAGCCTTCGAGGTCCTGGAAGTCCTCCAGTGTCGGATCCTGGGCCTGGAGCATGGTGCCCATCGCCCCGTCGGCGACGACGACCCGCGTGGCGAGGGCCTCGCGGAGTGCTTCGATGCGGGTCCGGCTGTCGGCGGACGGTACGGAAGGGGACGGCGACGAGGCCATGAACGGGCTCCCTGGGCTGCGACGGCTGTCGGCTTTGCGGCTTCCGGTGGAAGGCGCACGAAGTCAGAGTAACCGGGCGGGGCGCCGCGGGGCAGATTGTCCCACGGGGCGGACTCCTTCCCCCCGCGCTCCCCGAGCTCGCCACGGGTGCCCCACCATGTCCCTCACCGGAGCGCCCGGCGTCCGGAACCGGGACCCCCGGCCGTCGCGGGGGCCGGCCCTCGCGACGGGGTTCGCGACGCCTCCCCCGATGGGGGCTCTCGTTGTGGGTTTTCTGTGAAGCCCCCGGCGCGAGATACTCACTCGGCGGGACCCAGGTCGACATCGGCCGATAGTGTTCAGCATTGTCGAACAGCAGTGGAGAGGGCCGATCCGATGGCGAAGAACATCCAGTCTCTCGAGCGCGCGGCCGCGATGCTGCGGCTGCTCGCGGGCGGGGAGCGCCGGCTCGGCCTGTCGGACATCGCCTCCTCGCTGGATCTGGCCAAGGGCACCGCGCACGGCATTCTGCGCACGCTCCAGGCGGAGGGATTCGTCGAGCAGGACCCGGCGTCCGGCCGCTATCAGCTGGGGGCCGAGCTGCTGCGGCTCGGCAATAGCTATCTCGATGTGCACGAGCTGCGTGCGCGGGCCCTCGTCTGGACGGACGACCTGGCGCGCTCCAGCGGCGAGAGCGTCCACCTCGGTGTGCTGCACCAGCACGGAGTGCTCGTCGTCCACCATGTCTTCCGGCCGGACGACAGCCGGCAGGTCCTGGAGGTGGGGGCCATGCAGCCGCTGCACTCCACGGCCCTGGGCAAGGTCCTGGCGGCGTACGACCCGGTGGCGCACACCGAGGCGGTGGAGAGCGACCGCAAGTCCTTCACACCCCGGACGGTGACGGACCTGGAGGAGTTCGAGGCGGTGCTCGACGGGACCCGTGCCCGCGGCTGGGCGGCCGATGTGGAGGAGACCTGGGAGGGGGTCGCGGCCGTGGCCGCGCCCATCCACGACCGCCGCCGGATGCCGGTGGGGGCGGTCGCGATCACGGGCTCGGTCGAGCGGATCTGCGACGGTACCGAGCTGCGGCCCGCGCTGATCACGGCCGTACGGGAGTGTGCGCGGGCGGTCTCCCGCGATCTGGGCGCCGGCCGGTTCTGAACACCGGGGCGGGCGCCCGGCGTTCCGGGCACGGCGGGCACGGGGCCGGGAAGCCGGCCCCGAGGCGGCCGGGCCCGGAGCAGGAGCCCCGCCGTCGGGGCCGGACAGCCGGCCGATCCGCGGTGGGCGACTCCCCCGGGCCGGACACCGCGCCGGCCCCGGGCAGGCACCCGGCCCCAGGGCCCGGTCCACCGGTTCGGAGCCTGCCTGCGCCGCTCCCCCACGGCCCAGACTCCCGGCTCGCCCACGATTCGGTCGACCGGCACCCCTTCACCACCGCCCGCGGGGCGGGCACGCCGACCCGCACAGGGGCGCACCGCCCTCCGAGCGAGAACGCGCCCGCCCCGGCTCCACGCCCGCCCGCCGGGGGTGACCGCCCTCGCCACGCCCCGCCACCGCGCCGGCGCCCGCCCGGCCGCATGACCCGCCACCGCGCCGGTCCTCGCCGGCCCTCTCCGTACACCCGGCCACGGACCTCCCCCGCCCCGCACACACTCCCGACCGGGCGAAACCAGCATTTCCGTCGCATCATCTGATAGCGATCGAATTTTCGGTCGTGCAGGTCTTGACGTGATGTTGGCGCGGAGAAAGACTGCCGTTCACCGGTCGGCATTGTCGAACACCTTCCGGCAATTCACGCTAGAGTGTGACAGCGCCAAGGGCCGGAAAGCCCTCAGTTGAGGGCGCGATCCCCCGGCGGGAGCCGGGGAATCGCCATCCCTGGACCAAGGACAAAGGAGTCGCGGTGTCCAGCTCCGACATCTTCATCGGCGAGACCATCGGAACAGCCGTACTCATCCTGCTCGGCGGCGGCGTCGTGGCCGCCGTGTCACTGAAGAACTCCAAGGCGCGCGGCGCCGGCTGGCTCGCCATCACCTTCGGCTGGGGCTTCGCCGTCATGACAGCCGTCTATATGACCGCCGCCCTCTCCGGCGCCCATCTCAACCCCGCCGTCACCCTCGGCATCGCCATCAAGGACGAGTCCTGGTCGGACGTTCCCGTCTACCTCGCCGGCCAGCTCCTCGGCGCGATGATCGGCGCGACGCTGGTCTGGGTGGCGTACTACGGGCAGTTCCGCGCCCATCTCACGGACCGGGAGATCATCGGCGACAAGGCGGACATGCCCATCGAGGGCGCGCACAACGGCGGCGCCGGACCCGTGCTGGGCATCTTCTCCACCGGCCCCGAGATCCGTGTCGTCTGGCAGAACCTCGCCACCGAGATCATCGGTACCGCCGTGCTGGTCCTCGCCGTGCTCACCCAGGGGCTCAACGACGACGGCAAGGGCCTGAGCACCCTCGGCGGCCTGATCACCGCGTTCGTCGTCGTCGGCATCGGCCTCTCGCTGGGCGGACCGACGGGGTACGCGATCAACCCGGCCCGCGATCTGGGCCCCCGGATCGTGCACGCCCTGCTGCCGCTGCCGAACAAGGGCGGCTCCGACTGGGGATACGCCTGGATCCCCGTGGTGGGCCCGCTGGCCGGCGGAGCCCTCGCCGCGGGTATCTACGACCTCGCGTTCGTCTGAACCCGATGCGCCCGTACGCCGTACGCCTCACGGGCGGTTCCGCGGGAAGCACAGGTATGACAGGTACAGCCGCAGCCCCACCCGACCCGAGCAGGAGCACACCGTGACCGAAGCGCACACCGACGGCCCTCTCTCCCGCGGGCATGGACCGTTCATCGCCGCCATCGACCAGGGCACCACGTCCAGCCGCTGCATCGTCTTCGACCGGGACGGGCGGATCGTCTCCGTCGACCAGAAGGAACACGAGCAGATCTTCCCGAAGCCCGGCTGGGTGGAGCACAACGCCACCGAGATCTGGGTCAATGTCCAGGAGGTCGTCGCGGGCGCCGTGCGCAAGGCGGGCATCACGGCGGCCGATGTGAAGGCCATCGGCATCACCAACCAGCGCGAGACCACCCTGCTCTGGGACCGCAGCACCGGTGAACCCGTCCACAACGCCCTCGTCTGGCAGGACACCCGTACCGACGCCCTCTGCAAGGAGCTGGGCCGCAATGTCGGCCAGGACCGTTTCCGCCGCGAGACCGGACTCCCGCTCGCCAGCTACTTCGCCGGGCCCAAGGTCCGCTGGCTGCTGGACAACGTCGAGGGGCTGCGTGAGCGCGCCGAGCGCGGCGAGATCCTCTTCGGGACGATGGACTCCTGGGTCATCTGGAATCTGACCGGGGGCACCGACGGCGGCGTGCACGTCACCGATGTCACCAACGCCTCCCGCACCATGCTGATGAATCTGCACACCATGCAGTGGGATCCCAAGATCCTCAGTTCCATGGAGATCCCGGCCGCCGTGCTGCCGGAGATCCGCTCCTCCGCCGAGGTGTACGGCACCGCCAGGGGCGGGGTGCTGGACGGGATCCCCGTGGCGTCCGCGCTCGGCGACCAGCAGGCCGCCCTCTTCGGCCAGACGTGTTTCTCCAGGGGCGAGGCCAAGTCCACGTACGGCACCGGCACCTTCATGCTGATGAACACCGGCGGAACCCCCGTCAACTCGTACAACGGGCTGCTCACCACGGTCGGCTACCGCATCGGCGACGAGAAGGCTGTGTACGCCCTGGAGGGGTCGATCGCCGTCACCGGTTCGCTGGTGCAGTGGATGCGCGACCAGATGGGCCTGATCAACTCCGCGGCCGAGATCGAGACCCTGGCACTGTCGGTGGAGGACAACGGCGGCGCGTACTTCGTACCCGCGTTCTCCGGACTGTTCGCCCCCTACTGGCGCTCCGACGCCCGCGGGGTGATCGCCGGTCTCACCCGCTATGTCACCAAGGCGCATATCGCACGCGCCGTGCTGGAGGCGACCGCCTGGCAGACCCGGGAGATCACCGACGCCATGACGAAGGACTCCGGCGTCGAGCTGACCGCCCTCAAGGTCGACGGCGGTATGACCTCGAACAATCTGCTGATGCAGACCCTCTCGGACTTCCTGGACGCACCGGTCGTACGCCCGATGGTCGCCGAGACCACCTGTCTCGGCGCCGCCTACGCCGCCGGACTCGCCGTCGGCTTCTGGCCGGACACCGACGCCCTGCGCGCCAACTGGCGCCGGGCGGCGGAATGGACCCCGCGCATGGACGGCGACCGGCGCGAACGGGAGTACAAGAGCTGGCTCAAGGCCGTGGAACGGACCATGGGCTGGCTCGACGAGGAAAACTGACGAGGAGTCCGCACCATGACCACCCCGCAACGCGTCCCGGCCCGTGGGACGCACCCGGCCTCCGGCTGTCTGCCGGGCCGCGCCGAGACCCGGGAGCTGCTCTCCCGGGTGACGTACGACCTGCTGGTCGTCGGCGGCGGCATCCTGGGCATCTCCACCGCCTGGCACGCCGCGCAGTCCGGGCTGCGGGTGGCTCTGGTCGACGCCGGCGACTTCGCCGGTGCCACGTCCTCCGCCTCCTCCAAGCTCCTCCACGGCGGTCTGCGCTACCTCCAGACGGGCGCGGTGAAGCTGGTCGCGGAGAACCACTTCGAGCGCCGCGCCCTCTCCCGCGAGGTGGCTCCCCATCTCGCGAACCCGCTCAGGTTCTATCTGCCCGTCTACAAGGGCGGACCGCACGGCGCGGCGAAGCTCGGCGCGGGAGTGTTCGCGTACTCGGCGCTCTCCGCCTTCGGTGACGGCGTCGGCCATGTGATCGGCCCGGCGAAGGCGCGGCGCGACGTACCCGAACTGCGTACGGACGGTCTGCGGGCCGTCGCCGTGTACGGGGACGACCAGATGAACGACGCCCGGATGGCGCTGATGACGGTACGGGCCGCCGTCGCGGCGGGCGCGGACGTCCTCAACCACGCCGAGGTCACCGGGCTGCGGTTCACCGGCGGCCGGGTGACGGGCGCGGAGCTGAGGGACCGGGCCGACGGTACGGAGTTCGGGGTCGGCGCCCGGCTCGTGCTCAACGCCACCGGCCCCTGGGTGGACCGGCTGCGCCGGATGGAGGACCCGGGCGCGGACCCGTCGATCCGGCTGTCCAAGGGCGCCCATCTGGTGCTCAGGCGCACCTCGCCGTGGCGGGCGGCACTGGCGACCCCGATCGACCGGTACCGGATCACCTTCGCCCTCCCCTGGGAGGACATGCTGCTGCTGGGGACCACGGACGAGGAGTACGAGGGCGATCCCGGCGAGGTCGCGGTCACCGAGAAGGACATCGCGCAGATCCTGGACGAGGCCGCGTACTCGGTGCGGGACCGGCAGCTGTCCCGGGAGCTGATCACGTACTCCTTCGCGGGGCTGCGGGTGCTGCCCGGCGGCCCCGGTGACACCTCGAAGGCCCGGCGGGAGACGGTGGTGACCGAGGGGCCCGGCGGCATGCTGTCCGTGGCGGGCGGGAAGTGGACGACGTTCCGTCATATCGGCCGTACGGTGCTGAACAAGCTGGCCGTACTGCCCGGGAGGCCGCTCGCCGACGGTATGGAGCCGGTGTCCCGGCTGCCCCGGAAGCCGCCGCTGCCGGGGATGGCCAATCCGAGGGCGGTGGAGCACCGGCTGCTGGCCGGCGGCGAATCCCCCGGGCCGCGGATGGCGCCGGACACCGCACGTCATCTGGCCACCCACTACGGCTCGCTCGCCTTCGACATCGCGCGGATGGTCCGGGAGGATCCGGCGCTCGGCGCGCGCGTCCACCCGGACGCGCCCGAGATCTGGGCGCAGGTCGTCTACGCGCGGGACCAGGAGTGGGCGCACACGGCGGACGACGTGCTGCGCCGCCGTACGACACTCACGATCCGGGGGCTCGCGACCGACGGGATCCGCGAGAAGGTCACCGATCTGCTGGACCGCCGCTCCTGACGGCCCGGCAACCCCGCTGACGTGGGCGGCTCCCCGGGGCCGCCCACGCTGTACCCTCGGTCAGCAGCAGACATCGGATGAATCGAGGGCGGGCCGCCGTGGCAGTCACCGACGAGGCGATCGAGAAGATCAAGTCCATGATCGTCTCGGGTGAGCTGCGTCCCGGTGACCGGCTCCCCAGGGAGAGCGAGCTCGCCGCCGCGCTGGGCCTGTCGCGCAATTCGCTCCGCGAGGCCGTACGCGCGCTGTCGCTGATCCGGATCCTGGACGTCCGCCAGGGCGACGGCACCTATGTCACCAGCCTCGATCCACAGCTGCTGCTGGGGGCGCTGAGTTTCGCCGTGGACTTCCACCGGGACGACAGCGCGCGGGAGTTCCTCGCCGTACGCCGGATCCTGGAGCCCGCGGCTACGGCGATGGCCGCCGCCCGGATCGGCGAGGACGAACTGGACGCGCTGACCGGCCGGCTGGACGCCCTCGGGTCCGATCCCCCGGTGGAGGAACTGGCCGCGGCGGACCTGGAGTTCCACCGGGGGATCGCACGGGCGTCGGGCAACGCGGTGCTGTGCTCGCTGCTGGAGGGTCTGTCGGGCCCGGCCACCCGGGCGCGGGTGTGGAGCGGGCCGGACCCCCAGGACGCGATCGGCCGTACGCTGCGTGAGCACCGGGCGATTCTGGGGGCCCTGCGCGACCGGGACGCCGAGGCGGCCCGGTCGTGGGCGACGGTCCATATCGCCGGTGCCGAGCAGTGGCTACGCGCGGTCCCGTGATCGGCGGCGGACCACGGGACGGCCCCTACGCCCGTCCCCGGAGGGTCTCGCGCTCCGCGGCGCGCCTCAGGGCGACCTGCGGTACCAGGGTGAGGATCAGCGGCCCGCCCCCGAGCGTCTGCGGGTCGTAGCCGCCCGGCGCGACCACCGGGCCGAGGCGATGCCCCCGGTGGGCTCCCCGCGATCGGGACGCCCACGTCCACCGTCCCCCGGGCCGGGGCGCGGATGGCGGCGGGCAGCGCGTCGGTGAGCACGGCCGAGCCGCTGACGAGGCCGGGGTTCCAGCCGAGCCGCTGATGAAGCCCGGGTTCCAGCCGATGCCCGGCAGGACGAGGGCGACGGGCGGCGGCACCGACGGATCCGGCGTGCCGAGGAAGGCGGTGAGCGCCGCCGCGAAGAGCACGGCGCGGGCAGGGCGGCGGTGGGCGGTCCCCCGGCCTTGCCGACGGGACGGCCGGACAGCGGCGACGACAGACGCATCGCGCCGAGGTGCGGTCCGATGACCGGCCCCGCGGTCGGGGTGCTGTGTCGGGGGGCCGCCCTATGGACCGCGGTCATGGTCGTGATCCCGATCTTCACGAGCCGGCTGCGGACCTCACGGCCGCGCCCGTGATCACTCCGCGCCGGTCGGCGCGCGGCGCGTCCGCGGCCGGTGCGCTGCCGCCGGTGCCTCGCCGGGCGGCGCGTCTGCGGGCCCGGGCGGCGCGGCGGCTGCCGCTTCGCGGGAGATCAGCAGCGGGCCGGGCCGCAGGAACGTCCACAGGAACAGTCCGGCCGCCCCTGCCGCACCGGCTCGCGACCACGGGCCCGTCGCCCGCCGAACGTCCTCAGGGCCACCCGTCGGCCACGCCTCGGACAGAACATCCGACCTCTTGGTCATCCGATGTATGGCGTCCATCCACTCGGGGTAGGCCCCTCCGGGCACGGAAGTGACCCGGAATCCTGATGACAGCTCGGATGAATCTTCGATCGATCAGGACGGTTGACCGGTGCCTGCATCGGGCAGCCGAAGTTCACCCGGCCGTGCACCGGGGCTGCGGCGGGATGGCCCGTAAGCCGTAAGGTTGGGGCGTACGAACAGGGAACTTCGGAAGGAGGCACTGGGTGATCGAGCTCGAGGGGGTACCCGAGCTGATCGACCCGGTCATGGTGGCCGCGTTCGAGGGCTGGAACGACGCCGGCGACGCCGCCTCCACCGCGGTCGCGCATCTGGACCGGGAATGGAAGGGCGAGGTGTTCGCGGCGCTCGACGCCGAGGACTACTACGACTTCCAGGTCAACCGGCCCACGGTGTTCCTGGACGGCGGAGTACGGAAGATCACCTGGCCCACGACCCGGCTCTCCGTGGTCCGCGTCGGCGGGGACAACCCCCGGGACCTGGTCCTGGTGCGGGGCATCGAGCCGTCCATGCGGTGGCGGTCGTTCTGCAACGAGATCCTGGGCTTCGCCCATGAACTGGGCGTGGAGATGGTGGTGATCCTCGGCGCGCTGCTCGGGGACACCCCGCACACCCGCCCGGTGCCGGTCAGTGGGGTCACCTCGGACTCCGACCTGGCCCGGACCATGGATCTGGAGGAGACGCGGTACGAGGGGCCGACCGGGATCGTCGGCATCCTCCAGGAGGCCTGCACCCACGCGGGGGTGCCCGCGGTGAGCCTGTGGGCCGCGGTTCCGCACTATGTCTCCCAGCCGCCGAATCCCAAGGCGACGCTGGCGCTGCTCAACCGGCTGGAGGATCTGATCGGGCTGCGCATCCCGCTCGGCGAACTGCCCGAGGACGCGCGGGCGTGGCAGCTGGGAGTGGACCAACTGGCCGCCGAGGACAGCGAGGTCGCGGAGTACGTACAGACGCTGGAGGAGGCGCGGGACACCGCGGAGCTTCCCGAGGCGTCCGGAGAGGCGATCGCCCGCGAGTTCGAGCGGTATCTCCGGCGCCGGGACGGCGGTCCGGGCACCGGTCACGGCGGTCCGGGAGGCCCCGGCCCCGGAGTGGCGACCGAGGGCGGGGACCTGGCGTCGTCGGGAGGCCCCGGAGGCTCGTATCTGCGGGATCCCGCGAGCGGGCTGAACAAGCCGTCGAAGCCGCCGCGTTCGGAGCCGGAGCGGGAGCCCGGGCCTGAGCACGAAGCGGACGACGACGAGGGGGACTCCCCCTCCGGCCCGTCTTCCCCCGAGGAGTGACGAGGAGCGGACGGCGGTGAAGAGCGGTGGGGCGGTACCGGAACTTCCGGCACCGCCCCTTCTCGTACCGCTGTCAGCCGTTCTCGTATCGCTGATATCCGTTCGCTGATATCCGTGCCGCCGGTGGCCGTACCACAGGTCGCCGTAGCACTGATCGCCGTACCGCCGGTGGCCGTGCCCGCCGTGCCCGCCGGGGACGCCGGTGGGGGCGCGTTGCCCTACAGCGCCACGCCCAGCAGGGCGTCGACGCCCCGGGAGACCAGACCGGGCGCTCCCTCGTCCGTGCCTCCCTGAGCCTCCTGCCCGGCGACCCAGCGGTCCACGGCGGCGAGAGCGGCGGGGGCGTCGAGATCGTCGGCGAGGGCGTCGCGGATCTCCTCGATCAGGGCGTCGGCGGACGGGCCGTCGGGACGCGAGACGGCAGCGCGCCACCGCCCGAGCCGGTCCACCGCGTCCTGGAGGATCCGGTCGGTCCACTCCCAGTCGGCGCGGTAGTGGTGGGAGAGCAGCGCGAGCCGGATGGCGGCCGGATCGACGCCGTCGTGGCGCAGCCGGGAGACGAAGACCAGGTTGCCCTTGGACTTCGACATCTTCTCGCCGTCGAGGGCGACCATTCCCGCATGGACGTACGCCCGGGCGAACGGGTGCTCGCCGGTGAGGACCTGGGCGTGCGACGCACCCATCTCGTGGTGCGGGAAGACGAGGTCCGAGCCGCCGCCCTGGACGTCGAAGCCCATGCCGAGATGGTCCAGCGCGATGGCCACACACTCGATGTGCCAGCCCGGCCGGCCGGGGCCGAGGCTGCCGCCGTCCCAGCTGGGCTCGCCCTCGCGGGCCGCCATCCACAGCATGGGGTCGACCGGGTTCTTCTTGCCCGGGCGCTCCGGGTCCCCGCCGCGCTCGGCGGACAGCAGGCGCATGGCCTCCGCGTCGAGGTGCGAGACCTCGCCGAACCGCGGGTCGCTCTCCACGGAGAAGTACACATCGCCGTCGAGTTCGTACGCGGCTCCCGCGTCCCTCAGACGCTCGACGAGGGGGACGATGCCCGGTATCGACTCGACGGCGCCGATGTAGTGCCGCGGGGGGAGCATCCGCAGAGCGGTCATGTCCTCGCGGAACAGCGCGGTCTCGCGCTCCGCCAGTTCGGTCCAGTCCCGGCCGTCCCGTACGGCCCGCTCCAGCAGCGGATCGTCGATGTCCGTCACGTTCTGCACATAGTGAACCTGGCGCTTGGTGTCGAGCCACACGCGCTGGACGAGGTCGAACGCGTTGTAGGTCGCCGCGTGACCCAGGTGGGTCGCGTCGTACGGCGTGATGCCGCAGACGTAGATACGGGCGACGGGACCGGGGGTGAGGGTGACGGACCCTCCGGTCGCGGTGTCGTGAATCCGAAGGTCGCGGCCCTTGCCGGGCAGGGCGGGGACCTCAGAAGCGGGCCAGGCATACATGTCATTGAGCCTAACCGCACGGCCGGTGTGTACCCACCCGCGGGTTACGGATCTTGTACGGCCCGGAGCGGGTATCCGGGTGAGGGGGTTCTTCGGGTGGGGTTTCCAGGTGGGGGTTTTCGGGTGAGGGTGTTCGGGTCAGGGGTCCTCGCGCCGCCCCTTCGCCCCGGCCGCGGGTCACCCCCGGGCGTACATCCTCATATCGGCGGCCACGGGATCGACGGCCAGTCGCCCGACGGTGCCGGGTGGACACCCGTCGACAGCAGACCCCGCACCCGGGATCGCACCGCCTCCACTTCCGCGGGTGTGAGCAGCTCGGTCAGTCGGGTGGCCAGCGGCTCGCCGGGAGACAGTTCGGCGGCCAGTGCGCGCAGGGCGTCGAGGGTCTCGGCGGGAAGCGGGGTGCCGGCCCAGCCCCACAGCAGGGTGCGGAGCTTGTCGTCGACGTTGAACGTGACACCGTGGTCGATGGCGTACAGCGCGCCGTCGGCCGACGGCAGCAGATGCCCGCCCTTGCGGTCGCCATTGTTGATCACCGCGTCCAGGACCGCCAGCCGCCGCAGCCGTGCGTCGTCCGCGTGGACCAGGAGCGCCGTGCGGCCTTCGCCGACCTCGGCCAGTCCCACCGCCTTCCAGCCGTCGCCGGGTTCCTCGTCCTCGACGAGGGCGAGCAGCGGCCGGTCGGCGCCGGCACCGGGGTCCGCCTCGATCCAGAGCTGGACCATGCCGCAGCCGTAGGGGCCGTCCCGCAGGACCGTCGGGGGGACCAGCCCCCAGCCGAGGGCCTCGGAGACCTCGTAGGCCGCGACCTCGCGCTCGGCGAGGGTGCCGTCCGGGAAGTCCCACAGGGGGCGTTCGCCCGCGATCGGCTTGTAGACGCAGGAGGCTTTCTCCCCCGCGTACGAGACGGAACAGAACAGCACCGCGTTGGACGCCTCGCGGACCCGGCCGCGTACGGTCAGCTCCCCCCTGGAGAGCAGGTCCAGGGAGGTCACGCTCCCCGTCGGTATCCGTTCTGGCGCGGGCATACGTGTCCTTCCGGATCGAGCGGGAGGCTGCACAGGGGACAGGGCGGACGGCCCGCGTTCACCACGTCCAGGGCGCGCTTGGCGAAGGCACGCGCCTGCGCCCCGGACAGCCGGACACGCAGCATCGGCGGCCCGTTCTCCTCGTCCTGGAGCAGTCGCTCCTCGGCCTCGGCGAGGTCCTCGTCGGAGTCGGCGTCCAGTTCCACCAGCGCCTGGGCCTCGACGATCATGCGCTGCTCCTCGCCGTCCCAGGCCAGCGCCATCGTGCCGACGCGGAACTCCTCCTCCACGGGAGCGTCGAGGGGCGCGGTGTCGGCGACGTCCGCGGGGGCGACGGCGGGCACGGGGGCGTTGCCCCCCGTACGGCGGACGACCTCGTCGAGCAGTTCGTCGATACGCTCGGCGAGCGCGGCCACCTGGGTCTTCTCCAGGGCCACGCTGGTGACGCGCCCTCCGGCCGAGGCCTGGAGGAAGAACGTACGGCGTCCAGGCAGCCCGACGGTACCGGCCACGAAACGGTCCGGCGGATCGTAGAGGAACACCTGACGGGACACGCTCTGTCTCCCTCAAAAACTCGGAAATGATCAATGCCGGCCGCGGTCGGCACAAGCCTCGCGGGCCATACAGGCATTCGGCCCGTCCACCCTACTGCTGAAGGCGATCACGGGGCGCCCGCGCCGCCCCCGACGACGGCGTTCCCGTTGTCGCCCTCCTCCCCGCCCGCGCGCGGGGCGAGGACGTCGAAGTCCCCGGTGTCGCCGAGCCGCAGAAGAAAGGGCCGGGTCCGGGTGTAACGGATCACGGTGATGGAACACGGTTCCACATGGATCCGCTGGAAGAGATCGAGATGCATACCGAGCGCGTCGGCGACGAGCGACTTGACGATGTCGCCGTGGGAGCACATGACATAGGCCGCGTCGGCGCCGTGTCCGGCGTCGACGCGCGCGTTCCAGTCGCGTACGGCCTCGACGGCACGTGCCTGCATGGCCCGCATGGATTCCCCGCCGGGGAAGGCGGCGGCCGAGGGATGGTGCTGGACGACCTCCATCAGGGGCTCGCCGTTGAGCTCCTTGAGTTTGCGGCCCGACCAGTCGCCGTAGTCGCACTCGCCGATCCGCTCGTCGGTCCGCAGCTCCAGATCCGGCCGGGCGTCGAGGAGCGGCTGGAGCGTCTCCCGGCAGCGCTCCAGGGGGCTGCTCACGGCCAGGGCGAGCGGTACGGAGGCGATACGTTCCGGCAGCGCGGCCGCCTGGGCGGCGCCCCGCTCGTCGAGATGGACCCCCGGGGTCCAGCCCGCGAGCACCCCCGCGGTGTTCGCGGTGGAGCGTCCGTGACGTACGAGGATCAGCGTGGCCATGCCCGTCAGCCTAGTGCGGTGACCGGAAACGTTCACCGGCCCATGGCGCCCGGCGCGGCCCTTCGCCGCGTTCCCCTGATCGCCCGGGCGCGTCGGGTACGAGCACGCCGCGCACGGACGCATCCGGTGCGGGCCTGTCCGGTGGGGGCCTGTCCGGTACACACACGTCCGGTGCAGGCCTGTACGGTACGAGCGCGGTCCTCCGGGTTCCGGCCTTGCGGCGTCTCCCCCGTCCTCAGGGCGGACGGCTCCATTCCGGCGACACGGCCCGGGATCGACCGGGCCGTCGGCCCGGGCGTGCCGGTCACCGCCCGGCGGGTCCCCGGCAGTGTGCCTCCGGGGTGCGCCGGGAGCGTGTGCAGGGAAGAATGCCCGCTGTGATCGTGGACTGCGCCATCTACCGGGAGGGGCGCCGGACCGAGGGCCCCGGCGATCTCTCGGAGGCGCTCGCCCGGGCGCGCGCGAGCGGTGACGCGTTCCTGTGGGTCGGGATGTACGAGCCCACCGAGGAGGAGTTCGACCTCGTCAAGCAGGAGTTCGGGCTGCATCCGCTCGCCGTGGAGGACGCGCTCAGGGCCCATCAGCGGCCCAAGCTGGAGGTCTACGACGACTCGCTGTTCGTCGTCCTCAAACCGGTGGTGTACGACCAGGAGAGCGACACGGTCACCACCGGCGAGCTGATGCTCTTCATCGGCGATTCGTTCGTGGTGACGGTCCGCCATGGCGAGGGGTCCCCGCTCACCGATGTGCGCAAGCGGCTGGAGGCCGAGCCGCATGTGCTCCGGCACGGGCCGACCGCCGTGCTGTACGCGGTCAGCGACGCCGTCGTCGACCACTACATGGAGGTCGCGGCGGAGCTCCAGATCGACCTGGAGGAGATGGAGGCCGAGGTCTTCTCCCCCACGGGCGGCGGCCCGGGGCGCGCCACGGCGGCCCGGATCTATGTCTTCAAACGCCAGGTGCTGGAGTTCCGGCGCGCGGCGGGGCCGCTCGGGGTGCCGATGGCCCGGCTGGCGAGTGCGGATGTGCCGTTCGTACACGAGCACTCCCGGCCGTTCTTCCGGGATGTGAACGACCATCTGACCCGCGCGTACGAGCAGGTGGAGGGCCTGGACCGGCTGCTGTCGGACATCCTGGCCGCGCATCTCGCGCAGCAGGGGGTGCGCCAGAACGACGATATGCGCAAGATCTCGGCGTGGGCGGCCATGGCCGCGGTTCCCACGATGGTCGCCGGGATCTACGGCATGAACTTCGACCATATGCCCGAGCTGCGATGGGTCTGGGCCTATCCCGCCGTACTGCTGCTGATGGCGGGCACGGTCTACGGTCTGTACCGGCTGTTCAAGCGCCGGGGCTGGCTCTAGGCGCGGACGGGTGACCGCCGGGTGAGCCGGAGGCGCCGTCGCCGGGTGACCGCAGCCGGAGGCGCCGTCGCCGGGTGACGGAGAGGTCACCCGGCTCGCTCCCCGGACGGTTCGCCCGGTCCTCACGGGAACACCCGCACCGGTACGTCGCCGCCGGACCGTGCCCGCCCGAACGTGCTTCTCAGAAGGCGGGCGCGGCGGGAGCCGGCCCGTCGAGGGCGCCCCTGCGCTCCGGCATCCGGAGGCTGATCATGCGGTGCCAGCCGCCGAGCCGCTCGTAGGTGTACAGCCCGTGGATGCCCGCCGCGAGCGCCGCCGCCTTCGGCGCGGGCCAGTGCAGCAGCCGCCCCATGTGGGACATCACCGCGAGGCTCACATCGCGGTAGATCCTGATCTCTGCGAGCGCGCTCTCGCGCAGCACGCGCTGGATGGTGCGGCCGTGTCCCTCGGAGGCCAGGCGCAGCAGTTCCTCGTGGCAGTACGCGAGGTGGTTGTCCTCGTCGTTGCTGATCATCCTGATGGCTCTGCCGACCTCGGGGTGGTCGCCGAAGTACTTCACCAGCATCACCATCTGGTCGGCGGCACGCTGCTCGGTGACCCTGCTGTGCGAGAGATAGACGACGATGTCCTCATCGCTGAGGGGTTCCTCGCGGCGCAGCTTGTCGTGGGTGAGGCCGATGCCCTGCCGTTCCAGGAGCATCGTGTAGTCCGTCTCGGGCGGTACGGGGAGCGGTTCGAGGCCGCGCTTCCTGAGGAGCGCATGGAAGATCCGGCCGTGCTTGTCCTCGTCCGCGCCGTGGCGTGTGATCCTCGGCGCGAGAGCCCGCATGCTGTCGGGCACGAGGGCGGCGATACGGGCGTTCTCCCAGCCGCCCTGTGCCTCGCCGCTGGCCGCGATGGAGCAGAAGAGCCGGTAGGAGTCGTCGTTGTCGAGGATTTCCTGGAACAGGCTTCGGGCCGAGAGCACTACTGCCACCTCCTGAAAGCATCCGCAAAGAAAGAGTCAAGTGCGGTATCGGGGAGCTGGCAACAGCAGAGCCGGACAACTGCGCTGATCGGACGACATCCGCGCCCTTCGGGCGAAGTCGCCCCGGCGGGCGGTGCGCCGGGGGGCCGCTGTGAACGGCAGTAACCGAGGCGGGTCCCCGGGCGTTGTACGCGTGACGGCCGTGGCGGGGAGACCCCCCGAGCCCCCACCACGGCCGCGGAACCACTCCACCGCAAGCCCGCCTGTCCGGGGCCGCCACCGGTCCCGGGGCCCGGCACGCCGGCGCACGCCCGGCCCGGGGGCCGGCTGCCGCACGGCCCGGTCTACGGCGGCCCCGATGACCGCCGCACGATCACACGAGACGGCCCCCAAGGAGCCGGCCGGGGCCCCCTGGCCGAGACCCCTGGCCGGGGCCCTCAGGCCAGGCCGGAACGCTCCAGCGCCTCGGTGCCCGCCCGGAGCGCCGCGATCCGCTCGTCGAGCGTGAACCCGGCCGGGGAGAGCGTCAGCGTCGTGACCCCGGCCTCCGCGTACGCCTGCATCCGCTCGGCGATCCGCTCCACGGAGCCCAGCAGGGCGATGGAGTCGATCAGCCGGTGCGGAACGGCCGCCGCCGCGCCCGCCTTGTCGCCGGAGAGGTACTTGTCCTGGATCTCGGCGGCTTCCTTCTCGTACCCCATGCGCCGCGCGAGCTGGTTGTAGAAGTTCTGCCTGCGGCTGCCCATACCGCCGACGTACAGCGCGGTGTACGGCCTCAACTGGTCGGCGAGGGCGGGAATGTCGTCGCCGAGGGCCAGCGGCAGGGTCGGACAGACGTCGAAGCCCTCCAGCGTCTTCCCGGCCCGCAGACGGCCCGCCCGCAGATGACGGAGCGCCGTGTCCTCCAGCTGGTCGGCCGCGCAGAACAGCAGCAGCGCGCCGTCGGCGATCTCACCGGTCTGCTCCAGGTTCCTGGGGCCGATGGCGGCGATGTAGAGCGGGATGTGCTCACGCTCGGGGTGGACCGTGAGCTTCAGCGGCTTGCCCGGGCCGCCGGGCAGCGGCAGGGTCCAGTGCTCGCCCTCGAAGGAGAGGCGCTCGCGGGACATCGCCCTGCGGATGATCTCGACGTACTCCCGGGTGCGGGCCAGCGGCTTGTCGAACCTGACGCCGTACCAGCCCTCGGAGACCTGGGGGCCCGAGACCCCGAGACCGAGGCGGAAGCGGCCGCCGGAGAGGGAGTCGAGGGTGGCGGCGGTCATCGCCGTCATGGCGGGCTGCCGGGCGGGGATCTGCATGATCGCCGATCCGACATCGATCCGCTCGGTCCGGGCCGCGACCCAGCTGAGGACGGTGGGCGCGTCGGAGCCGTATGCCTCCGCGGCCCAGCAGACGTCGTAGCCGAGCCGGTCGGCCTCCTGGGCGACCGCGAGATTGTCGCCGTCCATTCCCGCGCCCCAGTAGCCGAGGTTGATGCCGAGCCGCATGAAAGCTCCCTCTTACCGATCGGTAACGTCCTTGTTGCGGGGACTCTAGCGCGGCTGGATCCATCCGTCGGAGGAGAGTTTGCTCACTGCGCGGGCCGCCGGTGACCCGGGGCGGCTTCCGGTGGTTGTCCACAGGCTCCCGCGAGGCGGGGCCCCGGCCAGTAATCTCAGCGCTCATGGAGCAGAGGCATCTCGGCCGCACCGGCCTGCGCGTGTCCCGGATCGGGCTCGGCACCCTGACCTGGGGCCGGGACACCGATGAGCATGACGCCGCCGACCAGCTGAAGGCGTTCTGGGAGGCCGGCGGGACACTGGTCGACACCGCCGATGTGTACGGGGGCGGGGACGCGGAGTATCTGCTCGGGCAGCTCGTCGAGCGGCTGGTACCACGGCGTGATCTGGTGATCGCGACCAAGGCGGGCAGCGTGCCCGATCCGGACCGCCGCTTCGACGGCTCCCGCGGCCATCTGCTCGCCGCCCTCGACGAATCGCTGGAGCGGCTCGGGACGACGTATGTCGATCTCTGGCAGGTCCACGCCTTCGACCCCCTCACGCCTCTGGACGAGACCCTCCAGGCCCTGGACATCGCCGTGAGCAGCGGCCGGGCGAGATACGCGGGCGTGTCGAACTTCTGCGGCTGGCAGCTCGCCAAGGCGGCGACCTGGCAGCTGGCGTCCCCCGGGGTGCGCACCCGGCTGGCCAGTACGCAGATGGAGTACTCCCTGCTCCAGCGGGGCGTGGAGCGCGAGGTGCTGCCCGCCGCGCTGGACCTGGGCGTGGGCCTGCTGCCGTCGTCGCCGCTGGGGCGCGGGGTGCTGACGGGCAAGTACCGCCAGGGGACGCCGGCGGATTCGCGGGGTGCCTCCGAACACCTCGCGCCCTTTGTGGAGCCGTATCTCGACGAGACCGCGAGCAGCATCGTGGACGCGGTGGCGACGGCGGCGGACGGGCTGGCGACGACGGCCCTCCAGGTGGCGCTCGCCTGGGTGCGGGACCGGCCGGGTGTGGTCGCCCCGATCGTCGGCGCGCGCAACGCGCAGCAGCTCACGGCCGCGTTGTCAGTGGAGGCGCTTACTCTTCCAGACGAGATCTGCCAGGCGCTCGACGATGTGTCGGCGCCCGTGCACCGCTATCCCGACCAGGACTGGAGCACGCTGTGACCGCGCCTTCCCGGGGGCCGAACCCCGAACCCCCGGCCGACGACCAGACGTTCGCGGACGGAGCCGCCGCCCCGGAGGAGCCCGCCGGGGCACCCCGGGGGGACGGCGCCGCACCCGCTCCCGGGACCGGCGCGCCCGGCCCGGGCGACACGCTGGGCGAGCCCTCCGGTGGGGACGCGGTGGCGGCCGGTCTCCCGGACGACGCCGACACCGACGCCGACGAGGGCACGGACGCGGAGTCCGGCGAAGACACGGACGGCGGTACGGACGGGGGCGCGGAGACCCGCGCGGGCTCGGACGGCGGCACGGAGGCGGACGCGGACCCCGGCTCGGGCGGGGACCTGTCCGAGGCCGAGGCGGAACTTGCCGCGCAGCGGGAGTTGCGGGCGAGGATCGAGCGGCGGAAGGCCGAGAAAGACGCGCCCATCGCGAGCGGCTCCAAGCTCAGCGGCACGGCGGCCGATCTGCTGGCGGCCGTGCGCGCGGTGGAGAGCGGCGAGAAGTCGGCGGGGGCGTACTACGACAGCCCACCCGCGCCCACAGCGCCCCGGGCCGCACCGGCCGCGTCCCCGGCCCCCCGGGTTCCGGCGGCCGGGCCGGGCCACCGGCCCACCGCTCCGGCCGTACCGGGTGTCCCGGGGCCGACCGCGCCCGGGGCCGTGGCGGCCGTCCGGGCGGTGCTCGCCCAGGGCGGTGCGCCCGAGTCGCTCGCCGTGCAGGTCGCGGACGTGCTCGGGGAGGGGGCCGAGGGAGTGCTGCGGGAGGACCCCTGGCAGCTGCTGTCCGTGCCGGGTGTGCGGCCCGGACAGGCCGACGGATTCGCTCGCGCCCTGCTCGGCGGCGAGTGCGGCCCGGGTGACGAGCGGCGTACGGCTGCCCTGGTCACCTGGCGGCTGGAACGTGCGGCCCTCCAGGGGCACACCGTGCTGGAGTCCTCCTCCGTACGGGAAGCGCTGGCCGAGCTGTCGGTGCCCGATCCGGACGAGGCCCTCCGGCAGGCCGTGTCCGACGGAGCCGTGCTGCTGTTCCAGGACGGCGGGGAGCCGCAGGAGCGGACGGAGGGCGGAACGGGCGACGCGACGGAGGAAGAGCCGCCGACCCAGCAGCCGGAAGCCCCGGTCCTGCTCGGCCTCGACCGGTACGCACTGGCGGAGGAGAGCCTCGCGGACGGACTGGCCCGGCTCGCCAGGGCGGGCGCCGACGCACGGTGGGCCGGAGCGGAGCCCGCCGAGCTGGCCCGGGCTGTCGCGGCGAGCGGACTGGTCGTCCACACCGGCGGTGAGGCCGCTCGCGCGGAGCCCGTCGCCCTGGCGGATGCCGCCGGAGCCCTCGGCCTGCGCGCGGTCGTCGCGGTCCACAGCCCCCGAGGACACGACGGCCAGGACCGTGCGGCGGTCACCGTCTCCGGTCTGCTGTCCGGTACGCAGGGGCCGGGCCGTGACGAGGACGGCGCGCTGGCACTGGACCTGCTGGTCGTCCTGGACGCGCCGCGCCTCGATGTGGAGACGGCCGCGATGCTGGTCGAGTCGCTGCCGGACGGCGGCCGGCTCGTCCTCAGCGGTGACCCGGAAGAGTTGTTCTCGGCGGGCGCCGGGCGAGTCTTCGCCGATCTGCTGGCCGCCCGGGTATGCCCCCAGGTTGCCTCGCGGATCCCGGATCCGGGCCCCATCGGCGAGCTGGTCTCGGGGATCGGCGTCGGCGAGCTGAATCAGGTGGAGGCGCCGGGCAGGGAGGTCGTCATCGTGCCGGTACGGGACGCGGGCGAGGCCGTTCACCGTACGGTGCAGCTCGTCGCGGACTCGGTGCCGCGGGCGATCGGGGTGCCCGCGGGGCAGACCCAGGTGATCACGGTCGGCCACGGCGGCTCCGCGGGCACCCGCGCCCTGAACGCGGCGCTCAAGGAGCGGCTGAACCCGGGCCCCGGCCGGTTCGCCGGTTTCGACCCCGGCGACCGGGTGGCGTACGCCCCGGCCACGGGCCGGACCATGCCCGGCACCGTCGTCTCGGCGGACGCGGAGGGTCTGCGCCTGGAGTGCGAGGGCGGACCGGTGACGGTGCCGAAGGACCGGGTCGAGTCGGCGGTCCGGCACGGCTGGGCGATGACCGCGCACCAGGCGGCGGGGATGCGCTGGCCGGCGGCGGTCGTGGTGCTGCCGGGGGACGCGGCAGGAGGGCTCAGCCGCCCCTGGGTCTATACGGCGTTCGGCCGTGGTGAGCGCCATCTCTCGGTGGTGCACGGCGTGGACCAGGCCCTGTCACGCGCGGTGGCGGAGATCCCCGCCCAGGAGCGCACCACACGCCTCCGGCCGCTGCTGGAGGGCCTGCTGGCCCCCACGCCGTAACCGACCGGGGTACGGGAGAACACCGGGGCGCCGCACCCGCCCCGGTGCCGGCGTACCGACGGCGGGCAGGCCACCGCCGATGGATACATGAGGCCGGACTCCGTACGGCCCGCGCACGGCCCCATCGGGTCTCCGGGACAGAGGCGGCCCACGCCGGGCGCCCATGCCCTCACTCCACCGGGGATCACCCCACGGCACGACCGCCACCCCGGCCCGACCACGGCCCCCAACGGCAACGACGGACCACCCGGCACACCGGCACCCGGGCGCGTCCCTCTCCTTCACCGGCCGCCGCCGCGCCCCACAGCGCCACCGCCACACCGCCCTCGGCCGAGTGCCCGCACCACGCCGTACCGCAGGGCCACCGGTCACCCGGCCCGACCGCGGGACCCCGGCGGTCAGGTCCGGCCCCCTCCGTCCGGGGACCCGCCGCCGTATCCCACGGCACCACCCGGCCCCCGGCACCCGGGCCCGTCGCAGCACAGCCCCGGCCAGGGACCCTCGCCCGAGGCCCCGGCGCCACCCCCGGCACCTGTCACCCGCCGCAGCCCCGTCCTCCGGCGGCCGGCCCGCGTACGGCACAGGCCCGCCCGCCGTCGCCCGGGAGGACGGGCCACGCACGCCGAAGCCCCCGTGTCACCGGGACCGGGTGCGGTCCACGGGACGCGGGGGCCTCGGGGCCGGGCGGGGAGGGACGGTAGAGGCCGGCCCGCGCCGTCTCAGCGTCGTACTTCGTCGAGGTCCAGCCCCTCGCCGAGATCGTCCTCGTCGAAGACGGCACTCACGTCGAAACGGCAGATCACCCGCTGCGCGTCGGCCTGCTCGAAGGGGGCGCTCAGCCATTCGCCCGGCTCGGACACCTCGTCCGCGGCCGACACCCAGAGGGTGGAGTCGCCTTCCTCCAGGCCGAACTCCTTGTGCCGGGAGGCGATTTCATCCGGTTCGTACTCCCCGAAGAGCACACCGAGCGCGGCGTGCACGCTCGCGCCCACGATCTCCGAGTCCTCGGGGCCGTCGTCGGGGTCGGCATCGGCGATGCGCTGTGCCTGTGCCAGCAGCCGCTGGGGCTCCACCACCGCGTAGTCACGGCGGATGAGCACGCTGAGCGCGTTCGGCTCGTCGGGGCCCGCGTAGGGCGGCAGTGAGTCGTCCGCTCCCGGGATCTCGAAGGGTGTGACCTCGTCGTAGCGGTCGTAGAGGCGCTCGTCGTAGACCTCCGCGGCCACGGCCAGCGCGTTGAACGCTTCGTAGACGGCCGGGTCGTCCTCTCCCGTGCGGTTCTCGACCGCCGCGAGGTGACGGTCCAGTGCGGCTTTGACCGCCTCGGCGGCGGCACGTACCTCGGCAGCGGTGGGCTGCGCAGCATCAGACATAGTGCAGACGCTATCCGTAGCAGGGCTCTGCCCGCACAATAGATGCGATGCCGGAATACGAATTTGTCGACGTGTACGTCCCGCGCGGGGTCTCCCGCAATGAGGCGACCCGTCTGCTGACCGACCATGCCGAGTACGGACACTGGGAGTTGGACCGACTGAGTCTGCACCGGGACGGCAGCCGCAGAGTGCGGCTGCGCCGGCGCATCATCCGTCAGGTGCGCGCCACCTGGTGATCAGCGCGAAGAGGGCCTCGTCGTGGCGAGGCCCTCTCGGTGTCCATGCTGTCCCGTGCCACCGCACGCCGTCACACCGCGCCCCGGGCCGGGCACGGACGGTGCCGGTGGCCCGTGGACGGTCCGGCCGGCAAGGAGCCGGCCGTACGGCGCCTGAGTACGCCGGCGGGCGGACCGCTCAGGCGGAGGCCCGGGCCCTTCGGTAGAGCACCGCGCCACCGAGCAGCAGTCCGGCGCCGGCCGGGATGATCATCCCCAGCGAACCCGCGCCGGTGTGCGCGAGGGCCTCGGAGTCGTCCGAGTGCGCGGCCTGCGCCACGGGGTCGTTCCCGTCACGGGTCGCCGGCTTGGTGCCGGGGTTCGACGGCTCGGCCTCGCGGGGCTTGCCCGGGTTCCCGGGCTCGCCCGGCTTGACCGGCTCCTCGGGCTTCTCCGTCGGGGGGACGGCGTTGTTGCCGCAGTTGTTGCCGGCGGCCGGGTTGAGCAGACCGACGATGTCCACGGTGTTTCCGCACGCGTTCACCGGAACGTCGACCGGTGCCTGGATGACGTTGCCGGAGCCGACACCGGGAGAGTGGGAGGTACTGCCGCTCGCGTGGGAGCCCCCTCCGGTCTGGGTGCCGGAGCCCGGGGTCCCGGTTCCGGGGGTGCCCGAGCCCGGGGTCCCGGATCCGGGGCTCCCCGTGCCGGGACCGGTGCCGTGGCTGCCGGTGCCGGACTTGTTCGCGCAGGTGTTGCCGGCGGCCGGGTTGAGCAGACCGACGACGTTCACGGTGTTGCCGCACGCGTTCACCGGAACGCTCACCGGCACCTGGACCGTGTTCCCGGACGCGACGCCCGGAGAGTCGGACGCCCCTCCGGCCGCCCCGGCGCCCGCGTGCGCGTAGCCGCCGCCCAGGGCGAGCGCCCCGCCGGCTGCGGCCATGGTGATCAGGCCCTTACGAGTGACCTGTCGCATAGGTGGTTCCTGCCTTCTTCGCCTCGTCAGGAATTCCGCCGGGGGCCGGTTCGCCCGGAGGCGGAATGCCGGGCGGCCCCGGAGTGCATGGCACGCACTCCGGGACCGCCCGGGTTCACACCCGAACCCGAAGGGGTCGAGTCACAGCATCAGCCGTTGATGCAGGTGTTGCCGAAGGTGGGGTTCAGGAGCCCGATCACGGAGACCGTGTTGCCGCACACGTTCACCGGCACGTGGACCGGGACCTGAAGAACGTTGCCGGAAAGCACACCGGGGGAGCCCACGGCAGCGCCCTGAGCACCCGAGTCGGCCATGGCCACGCCCGCACCGGCGAGTACCAGACCACCTGTGGCAGCCGCAGCAGCGACGACCTTCTTGATCATTATTCCTCCTTGTTGACAATGCGGTCCCAGCCGCGGACCGCAACACCTGTAACGAGGAGGGGGCGAAGGGGCTACGCGGGCGATGCTCCTTTCACTCTTCTCAGTCAACAGCGCACACAGGGACGATTATTGGAGTTTCGTTTCACTTCACCTAACGGGCGTCTCACCCGCCGGGGCACCTCACCCGATCCGGTTCAGCAGGCGTCGAGGAAGCGGTCAAGCACTCGCACCCCGAACTTCAGGCCGTCGACCGGCACCCGCTCGTCCACTCCGTGGAACATTCCCGCGAAGTCCAGCTCGGGCGGCAGCCGCAGCGGTGCGAAGCCGAAGCAGCGGATGCCGAGGTCGTCGAAGGACTTGGCGTCCGTGCCCCCGGACAGCATGTACGGGACGGCCCGGGCGATGGGGTCCTCGGCGCTGAGCGCGGTCTGCATCGCGTCCACGAGATCGCCGTCGAAGCTGGTCTCCAGCGCCTTGTCGCCGTGCACGTCCTCACGGCGGACCCTCGGCCCGATGAGCCGGTCGATGTCGGCCAGGAACTCCTCCTCGTACCCCGGCAGAAAGCGGCCGTCGACATGGGCGGTGGCCTGACCGGGGATGACGTTCACCTTGTAGCCCGCGCCGAGCATCGTGGGGGCGGCGGAGTTGCGGAGGGTCGCGCCGACCATCTTCGCGATCCCGCCCAGCTTGGCGAGGGTGGCGTCCATGTCCTCCGGGTCGAGCGGGGTGCCGAGCGCGTCGGAGAGTTCGTCCAGGAACGACCGTACGGTCTTGGTCACCCGCACCGGCCAGGTGTGACGGCCGAGCCGTCCGACGGCCTCGCACAGCTCGGTGATGGCGTTGTCGTCGTTGGTCATCGACCCGTGGCCGGCGGTGCCGTCCACGGTCAGCCGCATCCAGTGCATGCCCTTCTGCGCCGTCTCGACGAGATAGAGCCGCAGATTCTCGTTGACGGTGAAGGAGAATCCCCCGACCTCGCCGATGCCCTCCGTGACGCCCTCGAAGAGATCGGGGTGCCGGTCGACGAGGTGGCGGGCGCCGTAGGTTCCGCCGGCCTCCTCGTCGGCGACGAAGGCGAGCACCACATCGCGCGGGGGCTTGCGCCCGGAGCGCAGCCGGTCCCGTACGACGGCGAGCGTCATCGCGTCCATGTCCTTCATGTCGACGGCACCACGGCCCCAGACGCAGCCGTCCGCGATCTCGCCGGAGAACGGGTGGTGCGTCCAGTCGTCCGCGTTGGCCGGCACGACATCGGTGTGGCCGTGGATGAGCAGCGCGGGCCGGGAGGGGTCCTCTCCCTCGATCCGGGCCACGGTGGAGGCGCGTCCCTTGTGGGACTCGATGATCGTCGGTTCGAGCCCGACCTCGGCGAGCTTCTCCGCGACGTACTCGGCCGCCGCCCGCTCCCCCGGACCCGAGTGGTCCCCGTAGTTGCTGGTGTCGATCCGGATCAGCTCACGGCAGAGGTCGACGACCTCGTCCTCGCCCGAGACGGTACGGGCCGTATTCGACTCGCTCACGCTGATTCCTCCCGATGTCGCCGCTGGTGGTTCCTCCTCATACTCCCGCGCCCGGGGCCGGACCCCAAGAGAGCCCGGCCGCCCGTCGCCCGCCCGCCCGGGGCGGCCGTGGAGGGGGATCGGGCACAGCCGAATGTTTGCTATGGTTTCCCACGTCGGAACGGCCCAGGCCCTCCGGCAGACACCTGGTCCGGGTGGCGGAATGGCAGACGCGCTAGCTTGAGGTGCTAGTGCCCTTTATCGGGCGTGGGGGTTCAAGTCCCCCCTCGGACACACTTTTTCACAGCGGTACGGGCAGTGGGTGGTGACTCAGCGGTCACGGCCCGCTTTTTTGTGTCCGTGGCCCGTCTGGTCCGCCTGGTCCGACTGGATCCTGGGTCCTGTGTGGCAGCGGCCTCCCGGTGGGGCCGGGGGGCGTGGAGCAGCAGGTGCCCCGGTGCCGCTGTCCGCTGTGCCCGCCGTCGCCGCATACAGTCACGTCGGTGAGACGCAGACGCCGGCCGCCGCCCAGCCCGCTCCCCCAGCGTGACGGGATCGACCCCGTCCGGATCCGGCTGCCGGAGGACCCCGGCGGGCGGTGGGCGACGGTGTACGACCATGTCGCGGCGCGGTACGGGCCCGAGCGGGCGGGCGCGATGTTCGCCGGGCGCCGGATCGTCTCCGTGGAGGGGAGCGTCACGGCGGACGAGCCGTACACCGCCGGGCGGTATCTCTGGTTCCACCGGGACTTCGCGCCCGAGGAGCACGTTCCGTTCGAGATCGGGATCGTGCACCGCGACGAGCGGCTGCTGGTCGTGGACAAGCCGCACTTCCTCGCCACCACACCGCGCGGGCGCCACATCACCGAGACCGCGCTCGCGCGGCTGCGGAGGGATCTCGGGCTGCCGGGGCTCCAGCCGGCACACCGGCTGGACCGGCTCACGGCGGGGCTGGTGCTCTTCGTCGTACGGGAGGAGGACCGGGGCGCGTATCAGAGGCTGTTCGGCGAGCGGAGGGTGCGCAAGGAGTACGAGGGGGTGGCCCGCCACGATCCCGGGGTGGAGCTTCCCCGGACCGTACGCAGCCGGATCGTGAAGGAGCACGGGGTGATGGCGGCCCATGAGGTGGCGGGCGAGCCGAACAGCGAGAGCCGGATCGAACTGGTGGAGCGTCGGGGCGGGCTCGGCCGCTACCGGCTGCTGCCCACCACCGGGCGCACCCATCAGCTCAGGGTGCATATGAACGCGCTCGGGCTGCCGCTCCTGGACGATCCGCTGTTCCCCGTCGTCCGGGAGCCCGAGGAGGGCGACTGGTCCCGGCCGCTGCAACTCCTCGCGAAGGTACTGGAGTTCACCGATCCGGTGACGGGAGAGCCGTACCGCTTTGACAGCCGGCTGCGGCTCTCCCGCTGGCGGTGACAACGGCTCAGTGGCCGCGCCGGATCCACTCCTCCAGCTGGGGCGCCTCGGCGGCGATGGTGGTCGGGTCGCCGTGGCCCGTGAGGACCTCCGTCGCGGGCGGCAGCGTCAGCAGCCGTTCGCGGATCGAGCCGATGATGGTGGGGAAGTCGCTGAAGGACCGGCCGGTCGCGCCCGGGCCGCCCTGGAAGAGGGTGTCACCGGTGAAGACGGTCGCGAGGGCGGGGGCGTACAGGCAGACCGCGCCCGGCGCGTGCCCCGGGGTGTGGAGCACGGTGAGTTCGGTGCCGGCGACGGTGAGGGTCTGGCCGTCGGCCAGTTCCCCGTCGGGGGCGCGGTCGGGGTGGGTCTGCTGCCACAGCGGCAGATCGCCGGGGTGCAGCAGGATCGGCGCGCCGGTGGCGGCGGCGAGGGCCGGGGCCGCGTCGATGTGGTCGTTGTGGGCGTGGGTGCAGACGATCGCGCGGAGGGCCCGGCCGCTCAGCGCGGCCTCGATGGCGGCGGCGTCATGGGCGGCGTCGACGACGATCGCCTCCGAGTCGTCGCCGACGATCCAGACGTTGTTGTCGACGTCCCAGGTGCCGCCGTCGAGGGAGAATGTGCCGGAGGTGACGAGCCGTTCGATGCGCGCGGTCATCAGAACACCACCACGGAGCGCAGGACGTCACCCTCGTGCATCCGGGTGAACGCGGTCTCGACCTCGTCGAGCCCGATCGTCTCCGTGACGAACGCTCCCAGATCGATCCGGCCCTGCTGGTGCAGATCGATCAGCATCGGGAAGTCACGCGACGGCAGACAGTCCCCGTACCACGACGACTTCAGCGCGCCGCCGCGCCCGAACACATCCAGCAGCGGCAGTTCCAGCTTCATCTCCGGTGTCGGCACGCCCACGAGTACGACCGTGCCCGCCAGATCACGTGCGTAGAACGCCTGCTGATACGTCTCCGGGCGGCCCACCGCCTCGATCACCACATCCGCGCCGAACCCGCCGGTCAGCTCGCGGATCGCCGTCACGGGGTCCACCGCACGGGAGTTGACGGTGTGGGTGGCGCCCATCGATGTCGCCGTCTCCAGCTTGCGGTCGTCGATGTCCACCGCGATGATCCGCGCCGCACCCGCCAGCTTCGCCCCCACGATCGCCGCGTCGCCCACACCGCCGCACCCGATCACCGCGACGCTGTCGCCCCGGCCGACCTCGCCGGTGTTGATCGCCGCGCCGATCCCCGCCATGACCCCGCACCCCAGCAGACCCGCCACAGCGGGCAGCACCCCGGGGTCGACCTTGGTGCACTGCCCGGCCGCGACCAGCGTCTTCTCAGCGAAGGCCCCGATGCCCAGCGCCGGGGACAGCTCCGTTCCATCGGTGAGCGTCATCTTCTGCCGGGCGTTGTGGGTGTCGAAGCAGTACCACGGCCGGCCCCGCCGGCACGCACGGCAACGGCCGCACACCGCACGCCAGTTGAGGATCACGAAGTCCCCGGGCTCCACATCGGTGACGCCCTCGCCCACCGACTCGACCACGCCCGCCGCCTCATGGCCCAGCAGGAACGGGAAGTCGTCGCTGATCCCGCCCTGCTTGTAGTGCAGATCGGTATGGCAGACGCCGCACGCCTGCACCGTCACCACGGCCTCGCCCGGACCGGGATCGGGAACGACGATCGTCTCCACCCGTACCGGCTCGTCCCTGCCCGGAGCGATCACACCCCGCACCTGCTGTGACATCACACCCTGCCCTTCTGCGCATATCGGTTCCGACCACCCTACGGACCGGACCCGCGGTGGACCGCGACGGCCCGGACATAGGGGGCACACCGGTCCTTACGGGTGAGCCCTCGGCGCGGAGCCCGGGGAACACCGTGCTGTGGCGCGGCGGACTTCGCATACGGGGGCGGAGGGTGACGGTCGGGTTCGGTCCGGGGTGCGGGGCTCGGTCCCGGACGACGGGGCGGCGAGGGCGGCGGCCTGTCCGGCAGGGCCCGCGGAATCCGCCGTCTCCGCGAGCCCTGCCTGTATACCTGTGCGGTATACGTTCAGGGGCCCTGCGCTTCAGGGCTCAGGCCGGGGCGCGGTGCGCCCGTGCCGGGTGCTCGGGGTGCCGGTCGGGCCTCGGCCACGATGGGGGGTGGTCACCGGGGAAACCGCCCGACGGCACACCGGGGCACCTCTCGGATGGTGTCAGTGTTCAGGCCGCGCAGACAGAGATCTGAGCTATTTCTGAGGTTGGGGATATGGACGGGGACCGTGCCGGTTGCCTCCGGGCCGGGAGAACGCGCCGGGAGACCGTGCCGGAGAACAGACGGAAGGCCCGGTCGGGGCGCCGAATGGCGCGTCACGGGTGAGGACCGCCGGGTACCGGCCGGGCGGGGGACCTCCGCGTCGGGACTTCCGGAGTGCCGGAGCTTGAGGAGTGCCGGAGCTTGAGGAATGCCGGGGCTTCAGCAGGAGTGGGCCCTCGCGGGCGCGGCTTGATGTCGCCGGGGCACATCAGGGGGTCGACGCCTTGAGGGTCAGGTCGCCGGGTCCGGCGCGAGGACGTCCAGCTCGGCGAGGGCGCCGACCGCGATCTGCCGGGTGACCTCCTCGGCCCGGACCGCGTCCCCCGCCCGTACGGCCTCGGCGACCTGCACGTGCAGGGTGACGGCGGCCGGATCCGGGTCGTCGAACATGACCTGGTGGTGCGTACGGCCGGTGAGGATCGCCGCCACCACATCGCCGAGCCGCGCGAACATCTCGTTGCCGGACGCGCTCAGCACGATCCGGTGGAACGCGATGTCGTGTTCCAGATAGCGCTCCAGCTGCTGTCCGCGCGAGGTGGCCACCATGCCGAGCGCGCACTCGGTGAGCCGGGCGCACTGCTCGGGAGTGGCGTTGCGGGCGGCGAGTCCGGCGGCGACCGGCTCGATCGCGGAGCGCAGCACGGTCAGTGAACGCAGCTGGCGGGGGCGGTCGGCGCCGGCCAGCCGCCAGCGGATGACCCGGGGGTCGTAGACGTTCCACTCCTCGATGGGCCGTACGGTCACACCGACCCGCCGCCGGGACTCCACCAGGCGCATCGATTCCAGGACGCGGACCACTTCACGGACGACCGTACGCGAGACGTCGAAGCGCCGGGCGATCTCGTCGGTCCGCAGCACGCTGCCTTGTCCGTACTCGCCCGCCGTGATCGCGAGGCCGAGGGTGTCCAGCACATGTGTATGGAGGCCAGGGCCCGCTGTGGTCATGAATCCCAGCCTACGGGGCGTACCTCACACCTAAAAAGTATGACGTTTAGGTCTCGACCTCTTGAATAAGTCATACGTAATGGGTTTCAGTAGCGCGACGGACCGATGTCGACAGCGGAGTCGGCGTCCCAGACAGCGAGGCACCCAGAGATGAGCACCCCACAGGTCGTCGTGGTGATGGGCGTGGCAGGAACCGGCAAGACCACGATCGGGCCCCTGCTCGCGCGCGCACTGGGCGTTCCCTACGCCGAGGGCGACGACTTCCATCCGCCGGAGAACATCGCCAAGATGTCCGCCGGTACACCGCTGGGCGACCACGACCGGTGGCCCTGGCTCGACGCGATCGGGCAGTGGGCGCACGGGCGGGCGGGCGCGGGCGGGGTGGTCTCCAGTTCGGCGCTCAAGCGGGCCTACCGCGACCGGCTGCGGGCCGCCGCCCCGGACGCGGTGTTCCTCCACCTCACCGGGGAGCGGGACCTCATCGAGCGCCGGATGGCCGGGCGCAAGGGGCACTTCATGCCCACCCGTCTGCTGGACTCCCAGTTCGCCGCGCTCCAGTCGCTCGACGCGGACGAGCGGGGCGTCGCCGTCGAGGTGACCGGCACCCCGGAGGAGATCACCGCACGGGCACTCACCGGACTGAGCCGCCTGGCGCCATGACCTCCCGTACCTCCCGCAACTCCCCTGTGTCCCCCGTGTCCCCTGTGTCGTTCCTTGTGTCCTCCGTACGACACCAGTCTCCCTCCACGAAGGAATCACCGTGACCAGTCTCAGCGTCGAGACGCTGGCGGCGGGCGCCACCGAGCCCATCACCTCGGCGGGCAACGCCCAGCTCGGCATCGCCGTCCTCGCGGGCATCGCCGTCATCGTGCTGCTCATCACCAAGTTCAAGATGCACGCGTTCCTCGCGCTGACCATCGGGTCGCTCGCGCTCGGGGCGTTCGCGGGCGCCCCGCTCGGCAAGGCCATCGAGGCGTTCTCCAAGGGCCTCGGCTCGACGGTCGCCGGTGTGGGTGTGCTGATCGCGCTGGGCGCGATCCTCGGCAAGCTGCTGGCCGACTCGGGCGGCGGCGACAGAATCGTGGACACGATCCTGGCGAGGGCGAACGGCCGGACGATGCCCTGGGCGATGGTGCTGATCGCCTCGGTCATCGGTCTGCCGCTGTTCTTCGAGGTCGGCATCGTCCTGCTGATCCCGGTGGTGCTGATGGTCGCCAAGCGCGGCAACTACTCGCTGATGCGGATCGGTATACCCGCGCTGGCCGGACTCTCGGTGATGCACGGTCTGATTCCGCCGCACCCCGGCCCGCTGGTGGCGATCGACGCCCTCGGCGCCAACCTCGGGGTCACCCTGGCGCTCGGTGTTCTGGTCTCCATTCCGACCGTGATCATCGCCGGTCCGCTGTTCTCCCGTTACGCGGCCCGCTGGGTCGACATCCCCGCACCGGAGAAGATGATCCCGGCGCGCCCCTCGGAGGACCTGGACAGGCGCCCCGGCTTCGGCGCGACCGTGTTCACCGTGCTGCTGCCCGTGGTGCTGATGCTCTCGAACGCGCTCGTCGAGATCGTCGTGGACGACCCCGGGAACCCGGTGCAGAAGGTCACCGACGTCATCGGCTCACCGCTGATCGCGCTGCTCGCCGCCGTGCTCGTGGGGCTGTTCACCCTGGGCCGCGCCGCCGGGTTCACCAAAGAGCGGATCTCCACCACCGTCGAGACCTCGCTCGCCCCGATCGCGGGTGTGCTGCTGATCGTGGGCGCGGGCGGCGGCTTCAAGCAGACCCTGATCGACGTCGGCGTGGGCCAGATGATCCTGGACTTCTCCGAGAACTGGTCGATCCCGACGCTGCTGCTGGCCTGGCTGATCGCGGTGGCGATCCGGCTGGCGACCGGCTCCGCGACGGTGGCCACGATCTCCGCGGCCGGTCTGGTCGCACCGCTCGCGGCCGGGATGTCGACGACGGAGTCCGCGCTGCTGGTGCTGGCCATCGGTGCCGGTTCCCTCTTCTTCAGCCATGTCAACGACGCCGGTTTCTGGCTGGTGAAGGAGTACTTCGGCATGAGCGTCGGCCAGACGATCAAGACCTGGTCGGTGATGGAGACGATCATCTCGGTCGTCGGCATCGTCTTCGTGCTGCTGCTCTCGCTGGTGCTGTAGCGCTGGAGCGGTGCCCGTGCACCGGATGTCCCGCGGTGGGTCCGCCCCGACCGCGGGACATCCGCGTGTCCCGGGGTGGACCCGCGTTTGACGCGGGTGCCCGCCGATACCCGCCGCGCCGTCTGGACGACGAGGGCGGGGCTCAGGCGGTCGCCGCGGCGGCGGCGCGCCCCGCCGCACGCCCGGAGAAGATACAGCCGCCGAGGAAGGTGCCCTCCAGGGACCGGTACCCGTGGACCCCGCCGCCGCCGAAGCCGGCCGCCTCCCCCGCCGCGTACAGTCCCGGCAGCGGGGCACCGTCCTCGGTGAGGACCCGGGAGGACAGATCGGTCTCCAGCCCGCCGAGCGACTTACGGGTGAGGACGCTCAGCCGCACGGCGATCAGCGGACCGGCGGCGGGGTCGAGTATCCGGTGCGGGGCCGCCGTACGGATCAGCCTGTCGCCGAGATAGTTGCGGGCCCCGCGAATGGCCGTGACCTGGAGGTCCTTGGTGAACGGGTTCCGGATCTCACGGTCCCTGGCGACGATCTCGCGCCGCAGTTCCGCCTCCTCGATCAAGGGCTCCTTGGTGAGCGCGTTCATCCCGCGTACGAGGGCCGGGAGGTCGTCCTCCACGACGAAGTCCGCCCCGCGCTCCATGAACGCCCGCACCGGGCCCGGGACATCGGCCCTGGCGCGCCCGACGACCCCGCGCACCGACTTCCCGGTGAGGTCGGGGTTCTGCTCGGAGCCCGAGAGGGCGAACTCCTTGCCGATGATCCTCCGGTCGAGGACGAACCAGGTGTAGTCGTAGCCGGACCGCATGATGTGTTCGAGCGTGCCGAGGGTGTCGAAGCCGGGGAAGAGCGGTACCGGCAGCCTCTTCCCCCGCGCGTCGAGCCAGAGCGAGGAGGGGCCGGGCAGGATACGGATGCCGTGCCGGGCCCAGACCGGGTTCCAGTTCTCGATGCCCTCGGTGTAGTGCCACATCCGGTCCCGGTTGATGTGGCTGGCGCCCGCGCGCTCCGCGATGCCCAGCATCAGACCGTCGACGTGCGCGGGCACCCCGGAGAGCATCCGCTCCGGCGGCGCGCCGAGCCGGCCCGGCCACTGGGCGCGTACGAGGTCGTGGTTGCCGCCGATGCCGCCCGAGGTGACGATCACGGCCTGGGCGCGGAACTCGAAGGCCCCGGCGACCTCACGGCTGCTGGCGGTGCCGCGCCGGGCGGCGGACGGTTCGAGCACCTCGCCGCTGACGGTGTCGAGCGCGCCGCCGCTGCTGCCGAGCGCGGTGACCCGGTGCCGGAACGCGGTCCGCACGAGCCCGCGTGCCATCCCCTCCCTGACCCGCCGCTCGAAGGGGGCGACCAGCCCGGGGCCCGTACCCCAGGTGATGTGGAACCGGGGGACGGAGTTGCCGTGGCCGGTGGCGTCGTAACCGCCCCGCTCGGCCCAGCCGACGACCGGGAAGAACCGCACACCCCGCTCGTGCAGCCAGGCCCGTTTCTCCCCGGACGCGAAGTCGACGTACGCCTCGGCCCACCGGCGCGGCCAGCGGTCCTCCTCGCGGTCGAACCCGGCCGTGCCCAGCCAGTCCTGGTACGCCAGGTCCCGGCTGTCCCTGATCCTCATCCGGCGCTGCTCGGGCGAGCCGACGAGGAACAGTCCGCCGAAGGACCAGTGCGCCTGGCCGCCGAAGGACTGCTCCGGCTCCTGGTCCAGGAGGATCACCTTGCGCCCGGCGTCGACGAGTTCCGCGGTGGCCACCAGACCGGCGAGGCCCGCCCCGATCACGATCACATCAGCGTCGTACGCCATGGTGTCCATCCTTGTCCGGCCGGGTCGGGCAGTTGGGCTGGTCCGATCCTCCGTACGGGCCGGTAACGAGTCAACCGCAGGGGCGGACGGGGTGGTGATGGAATAAGGGGCATGAGTGAGGGGATGGGTTCCGCCGACGAGATCCTCGATGTCGTCGACGCGTCCGACCGGGTCGTCGGCCGGGCCCGCCGGGGTGATGTCTACGCCCGAGGGCTGTGCCACCGTGCCGTGTTCGTCCTGGTCAGGGACGCGGACGGCCGGATCTTCGTCCACCGCCGGACGGCGGGCAAGCTGATCTTCCCCTCGCTGTACGACATGTTCGTGGGCGGAGTCGTCGGGGCGGGCGAGAGCTACGACGACGCGGCGCTGCGGGAGGCCGGGGAGGAGCTGGGCGTACGGGGGCTCCCCCGGCCCGTACCCCTGTTCAGATTTCTGTACGACGACGGCCGCGGCCGGTCCTGGTGGTCGGCGGTCTACGAGGTCCGCTGTGAGCTGCCCGTGCGGCCCCGGGCCGAAGAGGTCGCCTGGCACGCCTTTCTGACGGAGGACGAGGTCGGGCGGCGGCTCGGCGAGTGGGAGTGGGTGCCCGACGGGCTCGCGGCCTATGCACGGCTGCGCGCGGGGCGACCGGGGGTCTGACCCGCAGCGGAGCCTGGACCGGGGCCGGGCGGGCAGGCGTGCGGGCCGGTGCCGGGGGGCCTGGAGCCGGGGCGGGTCGGTGGCGCGGCCTGGAGCCGGGTGCCCCCGGCCTCCCGCGTTCCAGGGCCCGGCGCGTCCCGGGCCCGGCGCCCGGGACGTGACAGGGACCACGAAGCCCCGTGATCATGGTGCGAGTAGGGTGCGAAAGGTGACGGAATTCGTACGGAGTATGCGGCTGTGGTTCGCGCCCGAGCGGGTGCGGGACGAGGGCGAGACCCCCGACTACCGCTTCTCGCTGGCCAATGAGCGGACCTTTCTCGCCTGGCTCCGGACGGCCCTCGCACTCATCGCGGGCGGCTTCGCCGTCGACCAGTTCCTGCCCGATCTGCGGTGGGCGGTCCGGGCGGGCATGGCGCTGGCGCTGCTGGCGGCCGGGGTGCTGTGCGCGCTCCGGGCGGTCAACCACTGGGTGCGGTGCGAGCGGGCCATGCGCCGCGGGGAGGATCTGCCGGTGTCCCGGCTGCCCGCGCTGCTGAGTCTGGTGATCGGCCTCGTCGCGCTGGGGATGGTGGTCGTGGTGCTGTTCGGCTGGGAGGGCGCCCGGTGAACCCGTGCGCCGCCGGACCGGGCACCGCGCCCGTGTGGACCGGGGCGGAACGGTGACGGCGTCCCCCGAGGACCCGGGCGTTTCGGCGCGGGATCCGGGACTCCAGCCGGAGCGGACCCGGCTGGCGTGGCGCCGGACCACGCTGGCGTTCACGGTGGTGACCGTGCTCGCCGCCCGGGGGACGGTGAGCGGCGAGGAGATGGGCACGGCGTCGGTGGTGGGCCTGGCGTTCACTCTGCTGATGTGGCTCGGATTCCTTCTGGTGGCGCAGCGGCGCATACGGCTCCTGGGGGCCGGCGCCCGCCCGGGGGTCCTTCCCGTGCGGGCGGCGCTGGCGGCGGTGGGGTTCACGGTGACCGTGGCGGCCTCGGCGGCGGCGATCGTGAGGTGACGCCCGGTGGGCGGCGCGTGGGGCCATCGGTGCAGTGGGGGCGCGTGGGCCCTGCGGTGCGGTGGGCGTCGCGTGGACTCCGCCTCGCGCACCGGCGTACCGCCGGGGCCCCGCCCCCGTTTCCCGCCTCCCGATCCTGCCCCTGATACTCCGTTCTCCGGCTCCCCGTGCGGCTCGCGCCCCGGGAGCCGTGCGTTTCCCGGCCGCGGATTCCGGCAGGCCACCGACTCCCCGGATGTGATCCGGACCCCGTTTCCGTTGCGCACTGGACTACATACCGACTGGTCGGTCATTATCGGGAGGTCATGTCCGTCCTCCCCCGGAGGTGCCCTGATGAGCCATGTCCCCCCGCCGGGCCTCGACCCCGTGAACCTCCGCGGTCTCCTCGACCGCGAGCGGCCGGGCCTGGTGAGCGGACCGCTCAGCGCCCGGCTGATCCAGGGCGGGCGCTCCAACCTCACCTACTCCGTCACCGACGGCACGGGCCGCTGGGTGGTGCGCCGTCCCCCGCTCGGACATGTCCTGGCCACGGCGCACGACATGAAGCGGGAGCACCGGGTGATCAGCGCGCTGCACCCCACGAGGGTCCCGGTGCCCGAGCCGGTGCTGCTGTGCGAGGACGAGTCGGTCGTCGGATCGCCGTTCTACGTCATGGAGTTCGTGGAGGGTACGCCGTACCGCACGGCGGAGGAGCTGGCGCCGATCGGCCCCGAGCGGACCCGGGAGGTCGTACTCGCACTGGTCGACACCCTCGTCGAGCTGCACGCCGTCGACCCGGAGTCGGTCGGCCTCGGCGACTTCGGCCGCCCCGAGGGCTTCCTCGACCGGCAGCTGCGGCGGTGGGGCAAGCAACTGGACGCCTCCCGCAACCGCGAACTCGCCGGGATCGACGAACTCCAGGCCGCACTCGGCCGCTCACTGCCCGCCTCCCCCGCGCCCGCCGTCGTCCACGGCGACTACCGGCTCGACAACGTTCTCGTCGGTGGGGACGAGAAGATCAAGGCAGTCCTGGACTGGGAGATGTCCACCCTCGGCGATCCGCTGACCGACCTCGGGCTGCTGGCGATGTACAGCGAGAAGCTGGATGTGCCCGACGCGCCGATCAGCACCACGGCCGCCGCGGCGGGCCACCCGCCGACCGCCGAGCTGATCGAGCGGTACGCGGCCCGGTCCGGCCGGGACACCTCCGCCATCTCCTGGTACACGGCCTTCGCCTGGTTCAAGCTCGCCGTGATCCTGGAGGGCATCCACTACCGGTACACCCTCGGGCAGACCGTCGGCGACGGCTTCGACCGGATCGGCGGCCTCGTGCCCGTCTTCATCGAGCACGGCCTCAACACCCTCCAGAAAGGCTGAGGACACCCATGGACTTCGCATTCGACGCCCGTACCGAAGAGCTGCGGGGCCGGCTGCTCGCCTTCATGGAGGAGCACGTCCTGCCCGCCGAGCCCGTGGCCGAGGAACAGCGCGCGCGGCTCGCCTCTCCGTGGGAGACGCCCGCGATCCTGGAGGACCTCAAGGCCCGGGCGCGCAAGCAGGGCCTGTGGAACCTCTTCCTGCCCGACGAGGAGCACGGAGCCGGCCTGACGAACCTTCAGTACGCGCCCCTCGCCGAGATCACCGGCCGCAGCCCCCAGCTGGGCCCGGCGGCGGTCAACTGCGCGGCCCCCGACACCGGGAACATGGAGGTGCTCGCCCAGTTCGGCAGCGAAGCCCAGAAGAAGCAGTGGCTGGAGCCGCTGCTCTCCGGCGAGATCCGCTCGGCCTTCGCGATGACCGAGCCCGAGGTCGCGTCGTCGGACGCGACGAACATCCGGACGCGGATCGACCGTGACGGCGACGACTATGTCATCAACGGCCGCAAATGGTACATCTCCGGTGCGATGAACCCCGATTGCCGGATCTTCATCGTGATGGGCAAGACCGACCCGGACGGCGAGGACATCCGCCGCCAGCAGTCCATGGTCCTGGTGCCGAGGGACACCCCGGGGCTGGAGGTCCGGCGCGCCATGCGTGTGTACGGCTACGAGGACCACTGGCACGGCGGGCACGCCGAGGTCTCCTTCGACGACGTCCGGGTGCCCGTGGCGAACCTCGTCGGCGAGGAGGGCGGCGGGTTCGCGATCGCGCAGGCACGGCTCGGTCCGGGCCGTATCCACCACTGCATGCGGCTGATCGGTATGGCCGAGCGCGCGATCGAGCTGATGTGCCGGCGGGCCGTGTCCCGTACCGCCTTCGGGAAGCCGCTCGCCCAGCAGGGTGTGATCCAGAACTGGATCGCCGACGCCCGGGTGACGGTCGAGCAGCTGCGGCTGCTGGTCCTCAAGACCGCGTGGCTCATGGACACGGTCGGCAACCGGGGTGCGCACACCGAGATCCAGGCGATCAAGATCGCGACCCCGCGGGCCGTGGTGGACATCCTGGACCAGGCGGTCCAGCTCCACGGCGCGGGCGGGGTGAGCCAGGACTTCCCGCTGGCGGAGCTGTGGGCGGCGGCGAGGACGCTCAGGCTGGCGGACGGGCCGGACGAGGTGCATCAGCGGTCACTGGCGAGGCGTGAGCTCAAGCCGTACGCGTAGCCGTGGCGAAGGCCGTACGCGTAGACGTAGCTGAAGCCGTACGCGTAGACGTAGCTGAAGCCGTACGCGTAGACGTAGCTGAAGCCGTACGCGTAGACGTAGCTGAAGCCGTACGCGTAGCCGTGGCTGAGGCCATGGCCGGGACGAGGCGCCGGATCCGGGGTGGGCCCCCGGGTCCGGCCCCTTGCCCGTCACGGAGGCCCGCTTCCCGGCACCGGCGCTCGGCGGGAGGCTGGGGCGCCTGCCGCAAGGCGACGGCCTTGAGGGCCGGGTCCGAGGCCCGTGAAGAACCGGGGCCGGGGCCGGTCCGGTCCCGGGCTGACCGGGCGAACGGCCCTTCCCCGCCCCTGCCCCCGCGGCGGATCAGGGGCGCAGGGCGCGGAGCAGGAGGTCCGCGAGGTGGCCGGCGACCTGCTGCTTGGTCAGGGGGCCGTCGGGGCGGTACCACGTGGACAGATGGTGGACCGACCCGAAGTGGTAGTCCACGACCAGGTCCGCCGGGGTCGCCGACGAGAACACCCCGCTCGCCTGCCCCTCCTCCACCAGCGCCCGGAAGCGCTCGTGGTACCGGCGCCGCTCCGCCCGCACCTGCTTGAGCTTCTCCGGGCTCAGATGGTGCATCGAGCGGAAGAAGATGTGCGCGTCCTCGAGGTTGTCGATGGTCGTCACGACGACATCGGCCGCGGCCCCGCGCAGGCGCTGCTCCACGGGCTCGTCGGCGTCGGCGAAGGCGTCGAGGCGTTCCTGCTGGAGGCGGAGCATCCGGGCGTAGACCTCCTGGAGGAGGTCCTCCTTGGACCCGAAGTAGTGGTACAGCGCGCCCTTGGTGACCCCTGCCGCCTCGACGATCTCCTGGACGGAGGTGCGGTCGTATCCGCGCTCGGCGAACAGCCTGGTGGCGGCGGCCAGCAGCTTCTGCGGTACGGGGGTGTCATCCCCGTCCGTCGTCCTGGCCATGCCGCCACCCACCTCTCAATCGGTAACACTCGGTAACGTTTCCGGGAAAGCGGAGTCCCCGCCCGAGGATCTTCCCACTTGTCGCCCCGCGCGGCTCCGCGCGCCGGTGAGCGCGGGGAGCGCCCGCTCAGCTTCGGCCGCGGGGCACGTACTGGTGTACGCCTTCACCGTTTCTCCCCGACGGCCGGCGCGGGAGCCCGCCCGCCGCCGCCGGACTCACGTCCCGGCGTCCTCCCACTTCCGCTGGAGGTGGTTCATTCCGGACAGCCACCGCTCGGGCTCGGCCGCGCGGGCGCGGTAGTACCCGGCGACCTCGGGGTGCGGCAGGATCAGGAAGCGGTCGGCGGCGATGCCCTCGAAGAGCGCGGTCACGACGTCCTCGGGCTCGATCGCGCCGGGGGCGAGGACCAGTTCGCCCGCCGATCCGGCCGCGGTGAGCATGTCCGTACGTACGCCCTGGGGACAGATGGCGTGCACCTTCAGGCCCCGGTGGCGGTAGGTGAGCGAGAGCCATTCGGCGAAGGCGTACGCCCCGTGCTTGGAAACGCTGTAGGGGGCGGCGCCGACCATGGTGAGCAGCCCGGCGGCGGAGACGGTGGAGACGAAGCGTCCGCCGCCGCGCTCCAGCCAGTCGGGCAGCAGGGTACGGACCGCCCGGACATGGGCCATCACATTGACGTCCCAGGCCGCCGCCCAGACCTGCTCGTCGGCGAACGCGTCGCCGGGCGAGGCGAGTCCCGCGTTGGCGCAGTAGACGTCGACCGTGCCGTCGAGGGCGTCGCGCGCGGCCTCGACGATCCCGGAGGCGTCTCCGGGGACGGCCCTCGCGCCGATCTCGTCGGCGACGGCCCGTGCCCGGTCCGCGTCGATGTCGTTGACGACGACCCGGGCGCCCTCCGCCGCGTATCTGCGGGCGAGCGCGGCTCCGATACCGCCGCCCGCGCCGGTGACCACCACTCCGGCGCCCTGCATCGTGCTCATCGCTCTCCACCTCTCCCGGGCCCACTCCCAGGCCGCTCAGGCCCTCTCCCGGGCCCTTGCCCGGACCGCGTTCCGAACAGACTAACCAGTCGGTATGTTCTAGGGAAGGGAGGCCCGCCCCCGGGCCGCGCGGACGGTGACACCCTTGCGCCGACGATGTGATACCGCCACGACGGCCCGGATCGTTCCTCGCGCCCGCCCTCCGCGCTAGCGTGCGTGGTCATGACAGACATCCTTCCGGAGGGAGTCCGATGAGCCTGTCCAGACGGGGTCTGCTCGCCGTGTCGGGGGCGGCGGGCGCGCTCGCCGCGGGTGCTTCCGGCGCCCGGGCGGCGAGTGGTTCCCCCGCCGCGCGCCCACGGGTGCGCACCGGCTTCGACCGCCTGGTCGCCGACGGCTACGGCACGCTGGCGGGGCAGCGCGTCGGTGTCGTCACCAACCCGACCGGGATCACCTCCGCCGTCCACCACATCGTGGATGTGATGCACGCCGACGAACGCGTGAACCTCGTCGCCGTCTTCGGCCCCGAGCACGGCTTCCGGGGCACCGCGCAGGCGGGCGGCTCCCAGGGGCGCTACGACGACCCGGCGACCGGGCTGCCGGTCTACGACACGTACCGGAAGTACGGGCAGCCGCTCGCCGACGTCTTCACCGCCTCGGGGGTGGAAACGATCGTCTTCGACATCCAAGACGTGGGCGCCCGCTTCTACACCTATATCTGGACGCTGTACGACTGCATGCGGGCGGCGGCGACGGCGGGCAAGCGATTCGTCGTCCTCGACCGGCCGAACCCGGTGACGGGACGGTCCGCCCTGGGACCGGTACTGGACCGGGCGTTCGGGACCTTCGTCGGCCGTGAGCCGATCGCGCAGGCCCACGGGATGACCGTCGCGGAACTGGCGCACCTGTTCAACGGCGAGTTCCTGCGGGAGCGGCCCGCCGAACTGGAGACCGTACGGATGTCGGGCTGGCGCCGCTCCGACTTCTTCGACCAGACGGGGCTGCCCTGGGTGCCGCCGAGCCCCAATATGCCCACACCCTCGACGGCGCTCGTCTACGCGGGCACCTGTCTGTTCGAGGGAACGGAGCTGTCGGAGGGGCGCGGCACGACCCGTCCCTTCGAACTGCTCGGGGCGAAGGACGTCGACTGGAGATGGGCGGAGGCGGCCAATGCGCTGGGGCTGCCGGGCGTACGTTTCCGCGAGGCGTATTTCACGCCGACGTTCTCCAAGTTCGCGGGGCAGACGATCGGCGGGGTTCAGGTGCATGTGCACGACCGGAGCGTGTACGACCCTGTACGTACCGGTATCGGCCTGCTGGTGACGGCCCGGCGGAGCTGGCGCGACTTCGCCTGGCTGCGCACCGATCCGACCTGGATCGACAAGCTCACGGGCTCGGCGAGGGTCCGCACGATGATCGACGCGAGGGCCGGAACGGACGAGGTCGTGGGCGCGTGGCAGGAGGATCTGACCGCGTTCCGGGCCGTACGGAAGCGGTATCTGCGGTACTGATCGGGCGTACTGCGCCCACCGCGCGCGTCGCGGGGTATGGCCGTATCCCCCCTTGCGCAGCATCCTGCTGACAGAGCGACAACCAGGGGGAGGCCGTCATGGCGGGGATGAGTGTGGGGCCGTACCAGGACATCACGTTCGACAAGGACGGCGATGTCGACCGCGCGCAGCGCGACCGGCTGCTGGGGATGGAGGTCACCGATCTGGTGATGTTCGCGCATGGCTGGAACAACTCCCCCTCGGTCGCCGGCCGGCTGTACTCCGCGTTCTTCGCGCCCTTCCCTGAACTGTTGGGGGAAGGGGTGCGGCTGGGGTACGCGGGTGTGGTGTGGCCGTCGATGAAGTTCACCGACGAGCCGATTCCCGACTTCGCGCCGAGGGCCGCCGGGGCCGTACCGCCGGCGGGCCCGCGCACCGGGCCGGACGGCTCGCGGGACGCCGGGCGGGACGCTCCGGAGAGCGCGGCGGACGGCTCACGGGCCGCTCCGGGGAGCGCGCCGGAGGGGCTTCCCGTGTCTTCTGCGAGCCCGGTTCAGGTACCGGTCCCGCCGCGGTCCGCGTCTGCTTCTCCGTCCGCGTCCCCGTCGGCTGAGGCGGGTTTCGGCGACGGCGCCCGGGGCGGGCCGGACGACCCGGACATCGCCCTGGACACGGAGACGCGGCTCGCCCTCAACGCGCTGTTCCCCGGGCACGGGGAGACCGTGGAACGGCTGGCGCGGCTCCTCGACGAGCGGCCCGAGTCGCCGGAGGCGTTCGCCGAGTTCGGCAGGCTCGCACGGCGGCTCGCGGAGGCACCCGCGGGCGGACTGGAGACGTCCTGCTTCACGGACGATCTCCCGGACGACGAACAGGGCCCGCCGGCCGTCCTGTTCGAGGACGCGTTCACGATGTGCCGGAGATTCACCCGGGCCCTGGAGGGATCCCCGGAAGCCACGGTGGCGGGCGGGGAGGCGGCCCCCGAGGCCATCCCCGTACCCGGCGCGCTGAAGAAGACCTGGAAGGGCGCCAAGGAGCTGCTGCGGCAGACCACGTACTACGCGATGAAGCGCCGCGCGGGCACGGTCGGCGAGCTGGGTCTCGGGCCGCTGCTCGGGCAGCTCGCCCGCAGCCGCCCGGCGATGCGAGTGCACCTGGTGGGTCACAGCCAGGGTGCCCGGCTGGTCGCCTTCGCCCTGCGGGGGCTGCCCGACGGCGCCCGGAACGTGAAATCTGTGACGCTGCTCCAGGGCGCGTTCTCGCACTACGCGTTCTCCCCGAGCCTGCCGCACGCCCCGGGACACGCGGGCGCTCTGAGGTCCCTGGAACAGCGCGTGGACGGGCCGGTGGTGGCCTGCTACTCCCGGCACGACAGCGCGCTGGGCACGATCTACCCGATGGCGTCGAGCCTCGCCAGGGACGACCGGGCGTTCACCGTCCCGATCCGGCCCGACAAGCGCTGGTGGGCGATCGGCCACGACGGCTTCCAGGCCGTCCGGCCGTCGGCCCGCCTCGACCTCGACGAGGTACTGGCACACGGAGTACCCGCCGCCGGCTGCGTCAGCGTGGACGCGGCGTCGGTGGTCCGACGCGGCGGCCCGCCCTCGGGCGCGCACAGCGACATCTGCCACCGGGAACTGGCACAGGTGGTCGTCTCGGCGGGGCGTATCGGGCGTTGATTTTCTTGTGGCTCGGTTCTCCCCCAGACTCCGTCCGGGGGGACCCCCACCGGGCCGCTTGAGCGTGCGTCGACGGTCGACCGTGCTCGAACGGGGGGGGCCGGGCGGAGGGTCTCTGTACGGTGACCGACGCGCGGTCTTCTTTTTTGTGGCTCGGTTTACCTCCGGGCCGCTTAAGCGTGCGTCGACGGTCGACCGTGCTCGATCCCTCGTTCCTCGGGACCTCCGCGCGCTCTCCCTTTCGACACCCGCACGGCCCTTCGGCTCACTCGCCCAACGGGCAGAGGGTCTACGAATGCTCGGCACCCCGAGCGGCGCTACAACTCACTTGGTCAAGGGGCGCAGGGTCTACGAGTGTTCGGCGTTACGGGCTCACCTGGGCTTCTTGTGGCGCGGGTTGACCGTGGGGCGGGTTCTGGGGGTGTCGGTGGGCGGTCGGGGTGGGTTCGCTGATGGGGGCCATCGGATTTTCGATGGAGCCGGATTGGGCACTCGTACGTCCATATCTCAACGCCGATGTACCAGCGACGGAGGTGGCAGTATCGATGGCCGGTTTCCGGAGTCTTGCTAGACAGGTGCGCGATCCGCGATGTGATCTGGCGCTGCGGCGCTACTCGCTGCGCAAGTGCCTGGAACGATTTGCCCCTTATGGACACCGGGCGACGTGGGACCACCTGTGCGTCCGGCACGGTATCGAGCCCGAGGACCGGGCTCCCGATCCGGCGCGACTGGTGGCCGCGCTCGATGAACTGGAAGAGGCGCGGGCCGTCTGGCTCGCGTACGAGGAGAACTTCGCCGACCGCCGCAAGCGCGAGAAGCACTTCGGCCTGCGACGGCCGTCGCCGATCGACGACTGGCACCGGCACACCTGGGGCGGGAACGGGGTCGCGCGCTGCGACAGCCCGGCCGAGCATCCCTCGGCGCCCCTCGACGAGGTGCTGCGGCGGCTGATCGCCGCGCTGGAGGACGAGCCGGGTGCCGCCTGCCCGGTCTGCGGGTCGACCGGCATCGTATGGCGGCAGGACCTGGCCGGAGAACCCTGGACCGGACCGGTGTGCACGGGCTGCGGCATCCTGGTGCCGCGGCCCGTTCTGACGTCCGAGGCCGTCGCCGCGGCCAAGGAGGCCGGACGCCGGGCACTGGCGTCGGTGGCCTGAGCGGCCCGGGGGCGGGCCTCGGTGGGTGGCACGCCCCCGTGGTGCGGTGGGCCGGACGCACGGCAGCGCCGTCGCCGCGGCGCTGGTGGACACCGACAATGACCGGGTGCCGGTTCGCCGACGGGCACCCGGCCGCTGTCAGTGGTGTCCGGCACCATCGGACTCATGCTTCACATCTGCCCGGAGGGTGCCGCCGGGCCGCTGACGGCATCCCCCGTGCCGGCGGACGGCGGTGACCGGTGCCGACGAGCTGTCACCCGGACGCCGTGCGGCGGCGGAACCCCGTCGGGGCCCGTTGTCGCCGGGCCGCTGGACGGGGTCGTTCCCGTTGGGACGACAGATGCGGGGACGGCGCCGGATCCGGTGGCGTACCGGCGTCGCGCGGTGGGAGCCGACGCGGCCGGGCGCGTGAATACGGCAATCGGGCCCGGCCGTGGCCGGGGCCAGGTCCGGTTGGCCGAGCGAGGACGGCGCCGAGCCGGTCACCGCGGCGGTGCGGCCGCCCCGCATCGGGCCCGGAGTACGCCCCCTTCCGCAGTCCGGACGCCGGCGATGTTCCGAGAGGGTCCCCGACCGGACCGCTGGCCCTGCTCGACCGCGGAGCCGGTCGGTCGAGGGCGAGGGCGGGGCAGACCGTAGCAGACGGAAATTCACTCGCCCCACCGGATTCCCGCCGGGAGAGTGGAGCCCGGATGAGACACGCCCCGGGACCTCTTCCCCGGGGCCCTCAGACCGCGAGGGCGGGCCCGCGACGGGGGTGCGGGCCCGCCCCGGGATCTGGTGCTGTGGCCGGGAAGGGTTGCCGTTGGCGGCGTCCGGTGCGGCGCAGCGCACGGCGGAGGTCGGCGGCCCGTACTCAGCACAGGTCGGCAGCTGGTGCTCAGCAGTCGCCTTCGCAGTTCTTCTTGCGGCTCACCGGCATCAGCCGCGATCCGGCCTGCGTCCGGCCGAACGCGTCCTCCGGGTTGGACAGCACACAGGTCTCCAGTGAGAGGCAGCCACAGCCGATGCACTCGGTGAGCGTGTCCCGCAGCCGTCCGAGCTGTCTGATCCGTTCGTCCAGCTCACCCCGCCATGCCTCGGACAGCCGGGCCCAGTCCTCGCGGTCCGGCGTGCGTTCCTCGGGCAGTTCGGCAAGGGCGTCCCGGATCGTCGCGAGGGGGATGCCCACCCGCTGCGCGGCCCGGACGAACGCCACCCGGCGCAAAGTGTCCCTGGTGTAGCGGCGCTGATTGCCGCTGGTCCTGCGGCTCCGGATCAAGCCCTTGGACTCGTAGAAGTGCAGGGCGGAGACGGCGGCGCCGCTGCGCGACGACAGCTGGCCGACCGTGAGCTCGACGGGGTTCTCGGAAATCTGGGGCACCTCTCGAAGCCTACTGGTGGTCCGTTGACAGGAGCACACGGGCACTTCATGCTGAGCAAGCGCTCAGTCGACGGCGTGATGCTCACAGTGTGCGAAAGGCAGGGACGAGGGACATGGCCGAGCCGAGGATCTTCACCTCCGCAGAGGAGCTGCGCGCCGGGGTCGGCGAGGAGCTGGGGCACAGCGACTGGCTGGAGGTCGACCAGAAGCGGATCGACCTGTTCGCGGAGGCGACCGGCGATCACCAGTGGATCCATGTGGATCCCGAGCGTGCGGCGGACGGACCCTTCGGGAAGACGATCGCCCATGGCTATCTGACGCTCTCGCTGCTGCCGTCGCTGCTCCCCCAGGTCCTGCGGGTCGAGGGCATGAAGATGGGCATCAACTACGGGACGAACAAGGTCCGCTTCCCCGCTCCCGTACCCGTGGACTCACGGCTGCGCGCCTCGGTGACCCTGAAGAGCGCGGAGGAAGCCGGGGGCGGCGTCCAGGTGACCTCCATCGTCACGGTCGAGCGCGAGGGCGGCGAGAAGCCGGTCTGTGTGGCCGAGACGGTGTCCCGCTACTACTTCTGACGCCCCGACCGCGCCGGTGCCGGAACGGCAGGCGCCGGAACACCTCCGCGCGCGCCGGGCGGCCGTCCGTCCGTGCCCGCGCGCGTGCACCCAGGCCCGTTCGCGTACCCGCGCGTTCGCACGCGATCCATCCGGTGCTATCGGCGCGCGGAGACCATACGCAGGACGAGGTCGGCGTAGAGCGCGCCGACCTCTTCCGGGGTCCGGATCCCCCGGGTGTTGAACCAGCGCGCCACGTCGATGCAGAGCGACATCACGGCGAGCGTGGTCCCCGGCACATCCGGTACGTCGAACTCCCCCGACTCCACTCCTTCGCGCAGGATCCCGCGCACCACGGCGTCGCAGCGGCGACGCAGCTCCACAATCTCCACCCGGTGCCCGGGTGAGAGGGCGTCGAGTTCGTACTGGACCACGCGCGCGGTGTCGTGCCGTACCGCGTGCCAGCGGACGAAGGCGCTGACGGCCTCGGCGAGCCGCTCCCCGGGCGTCCCGCCCCCGGCGGACGCGCGCTCCAGGACCTCCAGCGCGCGGGTGTGGCCGTTGCGGCTGATCCGGTGGAGGAGTTCTTCCTTGGTCTTGTAGTGGATGTAGAGCGCGGCGGGGCTCATTCCGGCACGGCCCGCGATGTCACGGGTCGTGGTGGCGTGGTACCCCCGTTCGGCGAACGCCTCGACGGCGGCGACGAGCAGCTTCCTCGCCGCTTCGGGCGTTACCTCGCCCCACGGCACGTCCTCGCCGCTCGTGTCCTCCGCCGCAGTCATCGGCTCTCCTTCGGCTCATCAGGGGGGAACACCATACCGTGAAGCTGAGCAAGCGCTTAGGGGCTCCGGGCGGACGGCCCCGAAGACCCCCCGCACGGCTCTGGCCCCGGTCCCCTGCGGGCGCCGCCGCCCGCGTTCCCGCCCCGGCGCCCGCCGGGGCGCGCTTCCGGGCGGCGGCCCTACTATGTGCCGCATGGCCCGACCCAGCAAGCCGCTCCTCAGCCGGGAACGCATCGTCGAGACCGCCTGCGCGCTCGTGGACGCCCAGGGTCTGGAGGGGCTCTCCACCCGCCGGCTCGCGGCCGAACTGGGAGTCAGCGGCCCCTCCCTCTACAACCACTTCCGCACCAAGGACGAGATTCTCGAAGCGGTCGCCGACGCCGTCAGCGCCCAGGTCGATCTGTCGATGTTCGACGAGGGCGACGGCCGGGACTGGCAGACCGCGCTCCACGACTGCGCGATCTCCTACCGTGCCGCTCTCAAGGCCCACCCCCACATCATCCCGGTGTTCGCCAGGGGTCCCGGTCGCCGTCCGGCGGCGCTGCGGGTGGCGGACGCGATCTTCGGCGCCATGGTGCGCGCGGGCTGGCCGCCCGCCCAGGCGACGCACATCGGCGCGCTGATGCGGTACTTCATCACGGGCTCGGCGCTCGCCTCGTTCGCCCAGGGCTTCGTCGACGACGCGGCGGCGTACGACCCCGCCGACTATCCCCACCTCGGCCAGGCCCATCTGCTCGCCGAGCGGGGGCAGCGGGTGGACGAGGGCGCGTTCGAGACGGGGCTGCGGGCGATCATCGACGGACTGGCCGTCCAGTACGCGGCCGTCGCACACGGCTGAGCCGGTCCCGCGAGCGCCCGGGACCGCGACCCGGCCGCCGTTAAGGGGAAAGCTTCCGCCGCGGCCCCGTACGGGAAGGCACGGGACCCCGGCGGGAGCGGACCGCGGGAGACGGCCGGGACTCAGACGTCGAAACCGAGCAGATGGGCGGGCGCCGGGCAGATCCTGCGGCCCCGGTGGTCGAAGACGTACAGCTGGGCGAGATCGATCAGCACCGGCACCTGCGCGCCCGGGCGCAGCCAGGTGTCGGGGCTGGTCCGTATGACCAGATCGCTCGACGGGACGGGCGGGCACTCGGGGTCGTACGGTCCATAGGCCCCGTACGGCAGCGGTTCCGGCTCCCCCACCGGGACCAGGGCCGCCCCGACATGGGCGGCGGCCCGTTCCTTCAGCCGGCTCAGCATGCTCGGCACATTCCTGGTCATACGGCGGCGCGGGGGCGTCTCAGGTCCTCGGGCCGATTCCAGCTCCGGCACCACGGCGGGCCGGGAGCCGGTGTCGAGATGCACCAGCACCTCGTGGCCCTGGTACTCCACGTACTCCACGGTTCCGGTCAGCAGGGCCTCCCCGGGGTGCGCCTGGCCGGGTGCGGCGATTCTCGCGGCCTCCGAGCGCAGCCCCAGGATGAGCTGTTTGCCCTGGTGGATACGGAGCAACTGGTGGTCCGGCCGGAGGGGTTCGGGCAGCGGCAGACGCTGGGCGCCCAGCAGAAGCGACATATGGTCGGCCAGCGGGGCGTACACGACGGCCTGGAGCAGATTGATCCGGGGTGTGCCGATGAAGGCAGCGACGAAGACGTTCTCCGGCAGGGCATAGATCTCGCGCGGGCTGCTCACCTGCTGGAGGGCACCGCCGCGCATCACCGCCACACGGTCGCCCAGGGACATCGCCTCCGCCTGGTCGTGGGTGACATAGACCGTGGTGACGCCCAGCTGCCGGGTGAGCTGGGAAATTTCTGCTCGCAAATAGTTGCGAAGTTTGGCATCAAGACTGGACAGCGGTTCGTCCATCAGAAAGGCCGTGGGCCGGCGGGAGATGGCCCGGCCCATCGCGACCCGCTGGCGTTCGCCGCCGGAGAGCTGGCTGGGGTATCGGTCGAGTACATCCTCGATCCCGAGAACCTTGGCCGTGGCCTCGACCCGGGGCTTTCGGTCCCAGCGGCGGTTCTCCAGCCGTAGCGGGAAGCCGATGTTGTCCCGATTGGTCATGGTCGGATAGAGGGCGAAGTTCTGGAACACCATGGCCATGGCGCGGTCGCGCGGGGGCATCTCGTTGGCAGGTTCGCCATCGAGAAGCAATTCACCGTCGGTGATCTCCTCCAGACCGGCGATCATGCGGAGCACTGTCGATTTTCCGCAGCCCGACGGCCCGAGGAGAACTACGAATTCTCCTGGCTCGATATCGAGGGTGAAACGGTCGACGGCACGCGAGGCGCGTCCGTAGCGCTTGCTGACATTGCGAAGAGAGATGGCGCGAGTCATATGTATCCGCCGAGAAGTGGGGGAGCGGCTGAGACCCTGAAAACTAGCCGACCAATCCCTGTCGGGGAATAAGTCGGACGGATGATGTTGGCGTTCTGGGTTTATGCAGGATTGTTGCCTGCGCCGGTAGTTGAACGCCCGTGCCACTGATTTCCCTTTCCGTCCGGGGAATCGGCTCGGGGATACCGGGCCGCACCTCGGAGAAGAAGTGCATCAAGTGGGACGAAAGCCGCCGCAGGAGCGGTGAACCGCGCAGCAGCCCCCTGCCGGAGGCGGTTGCGAGGACCGTCGCGCGGGGAACGAGGCCGGGTCCCCGGGTCCGGGGCCCGTGGCGGTGGCCGCGGGCTGTCGCAGCCGTCACCGGGCAGTCGGCTCATGACTCTCAGGGGTACGGAGCAGGGCGCCGCTCTCCGGCTGTCCAGGGGGAGCCGCAGAGGTGGGGTGCCCCACGGGGCGAGATCCCTCCCGCGCGGTCGCCCGGTCCGGAGCGGCGACCGGGTCCGGGCCGGGCGGCGGCGGGCAGTTGGGGGCGTCTGGCCGAAACGGGCTCCCGGCCCGGGGACGCCGAGCCGCCGCCGGCCATGGGCTGCGCGTCGGCGCTGGCGCCCGGATGGCCGAGAAGCATCCCCGTGCGCCGGGCCGCCGCAGGCACCCGCCCGGCGGGAACGCTCCTGCCGCGCACCCCGGGGAAGGTGGGAGCGCGGCAGGAGCCGGTGGGCCTCACCGGCCGCCCCGCTGTCTGTGCGAAGGCGAAGGCGAGGACGGAGTCCCGTACGGAGACAGGAGGCAGGAGGCAGGAGACGGACGGCGGAACGCGGCAGGCGGCAGGCGGCAGGCGGCAGGCGGCAGGCGGCAGGCCGTCAGATGATGCCGATCGCGACTCCGGCGGCCAGCACCACGAGCGAGGTGAGCGCGGCCCACTTGACCGTGAACCGGGTGTGGTCGCCGAACTCGACCTTGGCCATCCCCACCAGGACGTAGACGGCGGGGACCAGCGGGCTGGACATATGGAGCGCCTGGCCGACGAGTGAGGCGCGGGCGATCTCCAGCGGGGAGACCCCGTGGGCGGCGCCGGCCTCGGCGAGTACGGGCAGGACGCCGAAGTAGAAGCCGTCGTTCGACATGAAGTAGGTGAGCGGGAGGCTGAGCACTCCGGTGACGATGGCCATGTGCGGGCCCATCCCGTCGGGGATGGCGCCGACCAGCCAGTCCGCCATGTGCTCGACCATGCCGGTGCCGGTGAGGACCCCGGTGAAGACGGCGGCGGCGAAGACCATGCCGGACACATTGAGGACGTTCTCGGCGTGCGCTCCGATACGGGCCCGCTGGTCGGCCATCTTCGGGTAGTTGACGGTGAGGGCGAGGGCCGCGCCGAGGAGGAAGAGGACCGGGATGGGCAGCAACTCCATGATCATCGCGGTGAGGAGGGCGAGGGTGAGGCCCGCGTTGAACCAGTAGAGCTTCGGGCGCAGCGTCTCGCGGTGGGGGTCGAGCCCCTGGAAGCCGCCGGTCTCCTCCCCGTGCGCGCCGGCGCGTCCGTGGCCGCCGCCCTGGTCCGGGTCCCGCCCGGTGTCCGGGCCCCGGTGCTCGGCGCCGTCGTCACCGTGGTCGCCCTCAAAGGACTCGGTGCCGCCCGTGGCCCCGGAGGCCGTACGGGTGTCATCGGCGCCGCCGCCCGCCGTCACCAGCACGGTCTCGGTGTCCGGCTCGGTCTCCAGGGCCTCCTCCAGCGTCAGATACCCGAGCCGCTTGCGTTCCCGCAGGCCCAGCGCGTACGCCAGTACGAAGACGAAGAGCAGTCCGACGGCGAGCGCCGGGATCATCGGCACGAAGATGTCGGCGGCGTCCAGTTTCAGCGCGGTGGCCGCGCGGGCGGTGGGCCCGCCCCAGGGCAGGGTGTTCATGACACCGTTGGCCGTCGCGGCCACGCCCGTCATCACCACCAGGCTCATCCCGAGGCGCTTGTAGAGCGGATACATCGCCGAGACGGTGATCATAAAGGTGGTCGAGCCGTCGCCGTCCAGCGAGACGATCGCGGCGAGCACCGCCGTGCCGACCACGACCCGCATCGGATCCGCCTTGCAGAAACGCAGAATGCCGCGGACGATCGGGTCGAAGAGACCGACGTCGATCATCACGCCGAAATAGACGATCGCGAACATCAGCATCGCCGCGGTGGGGGCGAGATTACCGACGCCTTCGATGACGTAGTCCCCCAACTGCGCGCCCTGCCCGACGATCACACAGAAGAGCGCGGGAATGAGGACCAGGGCCGCGATGGGCGACATCTTCTTCGTCATGATCAGGACCAGGAAGGTCGCGATCATGGCGAAGCCGAGCATTGTCAGCATGGGGGGTTACCTAACGTTCATTCTCGAACTACCACGGGGGGGGTGGGCGGTCCGGATGACGTTAGGACGCGGCCAATAGCGTTAACAAGATGTTGACGCGTGAGCAATAAGAGCAAAACCCCAGGTCACGGGCGGGTCTCTGATTCCGGCGGCGGTGAGGGCACCCGGGGGCGGGGGCTCCCGGGGCCGCCGGGCGGGTCATTCCCGGACAGGGTCCCCTCCAGCCCCCGGACGAACCGCCCCGGCCTCGTCCGCCCTCAGCCGCCCGAGGGACCGGGCGGGCCCTCCGGCACACCGCCCGGATACGCCCGCAGCAGCCTCCGCGTCTCCATGACGATCCCCTCGTCGCCGTGCGCGCCGACCCTGAACGCCAGTTGGAGCAGGGCGTCCGCCGCCTCCACGGCCACCGGGACCGCCCGGGACAGTTCCTCGTCCACCTCCCGGCCGGCCCCCGCGGCGACGAGGAGGACCAGCCGGTCCGCGGCCCGGTGGTTCCCGGCCCCGTGGTCCGCGACGGCCGGAAGCGCGCCCACCGGAGTCCCCTGGCCGAAGTCCCCGGACAGAACCCGGGAACCGCGCGCTTCATCGCCAGCTACTCGTCCAGAACGACATCCAGGAGCCCCCGCCAGTCCCCCGGGGCCAGGGCGGGGAGCCGTGTGCCGACCCGCTCGGCGAACCGGTCCGGATTCCGCGCGGCCACCGCGTCCGCGAGAGCGCGCCTATTGCCGAAGAAAGCGGTACACGGACCCGATCGGCATCCCGGCCCGCTCGGCGACCGCACGCGTGGGCAGTTTCTCGTAACCCGATTCATCGAGGAGTTCGGCGCACGCGTCCAGGATCCGTGCGAGCCGCTGGGTGCTCGCCGCTGGACGGGTTCACGGCGGAGAGGAGCGCGGGACACGCCGACCATGATGGCGTCCCGATGGCGTTGACGGGACCTCACCGCAATCCTACGGTTGTCCATAGGATTACTTCGGGTACCGGGAGCTGACGATGAGCGGGATCGGGCGGACGCAGTCCGGAAGGGCACAACCGGAAGGGACGGGGCCCCATCAGCCACACCGGCCGCACCAGCCCGGCCGAACAGATGAGCCGGGAGAACCGCAAGAGGCACAGGTGCCGGAAGGACCGGCATCCGGCCGGACAGCCGGGTCCGGAAAGAGCGCGGAGAGCGCCCGCAAGAGGGCCGAGTCCCTGACGTACTCCCCCGGCTTCGGCAATGAGCACAGCTCGGAGGCCGTCCCCGGCGCGCTCCCCATCGGGCGCAACTCACCCCAGCGCGCCCCCCTCGGGCTGTACGCGGAGCAGCTGAGCGGCTCCGCGTTCACCGAACCGCGCGGCCGGAACCGCCGGTCGTGGCTGTATCGCATCCGTCCGTCGGCGGCGCACCCGCCGTTCCACCGCATCGACAACGGCGGCATCCGCGGGGGACCGTTCACCGAGACCGTCCCCGACCCCAACCGGCTGCGCTGGGACCCGCTGCCGGAGCCCGCGCCCGGCACGGACTGGCTGGACGGGCTGTGGACACTCGGCGGCAACGGCGACCCGGCCCGCCGCACCGGCATGGCCGTGCATCTGTACCACGCCGACTCCCCCATGACCGACCGGGTGTTCGGCAACGCGGACGGCGAACTGCTGATCGTCCCCGAGCAGGGCGGGCTGCTGCTGGTCACGGAGCTGGGCGTGCTCGCCGCCCGCCCCGGCGAGATCGCGCTGATCCCGCGCGGTGTGCGCTTCCGGGTGGAACTGCTGGACGGGCGGGCACGCGGCTACGTCTGCGAGAACCACGGGCAGCCGTTCCAGCTGCCCGACCTCGGCCCGATCGGCGCCAACGGCCTCGCGAACGCCCGTGACTTCCTCGCGCCGGCCGCCGCGTACGAGGACGTGGAGCGTCCGGTGGAGGTCGTCACCAAGTTCTGCGGCAACCTCTGGTCCGCGGCCTACGGCCACTCCCCGCTCGATGTGGTCGCCTGGCACGGCAACCACGTGCCGTACGTCTACGATCTGCGCCGCTTCAATGTCATCGGCACCATCTCCTACGACCACCCCGATCCGTCGATCTTCACGGTCCTCACCTCCCCCTCCGACACCCCGGGTCTCGCCGACGTCGACTTCGTGGTCTTCGCGCCGCGCTGGCTGGTGGGCGAGGACACCTTCCGGCCGCCGTACTTCCACCGCAATGTGATGAGCGAGTACATGGGCCTGATCGAGGGCGCGTACGACGCCAAGACCGCCGGACAGGGCGGTTTCGTGCCCGGGGGCGGCTCGCTGCACAACATGATGTCGGCACACGGCCCCGACCGGGACACCTTCGAGCGGGCGAGCGCCGCCGAGCTGCGGCCGCAGCGGGTCGACGACGGGCTGGCGTTCATGTTCGAGACCCGCTGGCCGCTGACCGTGACCGGGCAGGCGGCGGGGGCGGATCAGCTGCAGAAGGGGTACGACAACGTGTGGCAGGGTCTTGAGCGTCATTTCTTGTCCTGATACGGAGTCCCTGTGAGCTCCTCCTTCGCCCCCGACTCGCTGGTCCTGAACCGCAAACTGCCGCTGTGGTACCAGGTCTCGCAGTCGCTGCGCGCCTCCATACTCGGCCGGGCGCCCGAGGCGTCGCTGCGGCTGCCCACCGAGGAGCAGCTCGCCGCCCACTACGGCGTGAGCGTGCTGACCATGCGCCAGGCGCTCAAGGAACTGGAGGAGGAGGGGCTGATCAGCCGGCACCGCCGGCGCGGCACCTTCATCGAGCCGGGCGCGCGCCGGGGCGCCCCACGGCGGCTGCTGGGGTCGGTCGACGCGATCGTGGCGCAGCAGTCGGGCGAGCGCACGACGATCCTGGACCACGGCCCCGAGCCGGTGCCCGTCGAACTGGCCGAGCACTTCCCGGACACGGCCGAGGTGATGACGTACCGCCGGCTGCGCTGCGACGGCGACAGCGGCGAGCCGACCAACTGGGCGGAGAACGCGGTCCGTCCGGAGATCGCCGCCGGGCTGGATCTCGCGGATCTGGAGCGCTGGCCGATGACGAAGGTGCTGCGGGACGCGCTCGGTGTACGGATCGGCAGGATCACCGACACCGTGGAGGCCCGGCTCGCGGATCCGCCGACGGCCCGGCTGCTCCAGGTGCCGCTGCTGAGCCCGATCCTGCACTACACGGGCGTCACCTATGACACGGCGGGGCGGGTCGTGGATGTGGCGCGTATCCGGTACCGGGGGGACCGGTTCTCCTTCTCGGTCACGCTCGACGCGGAATGATCCCCCTTGCCGTGGGAACGGCGGGATCCCGCGTGCCGTGTCCCCGGCGGGGAGCGGCCCGGTTCTCCGTCGGCGCTCCGGTGGGAAACGCCGGGGTCCTCCGGTGCGCTCCGGCCCCGTACGCGCCCCGGTTCCGTGCGTCACACCGCCGGAGGGACCCCCGCGCCGCGTCCGGGAGAATGTCCGTATGCCGATGCTCGACGAGCTGATGCCCTGGGGCGTACGCCCCCTGAGGACGGGGCGTACCTGGGTGATGGCCCCGGACGCCGCGTCGCTGATCGCACGCTGGGACACGGTCGTACGGGCGCGGGGTGCCGAGCGGGACGCGCTGTTCGGCGGCACCCGGGCCCGTACCCCGCGCAGCGCGGTCGGCCAGTTGCCCGGACAGACCACGGGGACGGGTCCCTTCGCCGGGGAGGACGGCCGGTGTCCGGCGCCCGTGCGGATGGACCACGGCCCCTTCGACCGGCAGTGGATCATCCCGGACCACCGGCTGATCGATGTGGCCCGCCCGGAGCTGTGGCGGGTCGCGGACGGACACCAGGTGTTCCTGGTCGAGCAGGGGCCGCTTCCGGCGGGCACCGAGGCCCCGGGCCCGGCTGTCGTGGTGTCCGCGCAGTTGCCCGACGGGTACTCGCCCGCCGGCCGGCCGGGCCGGATCCGCCCGCTGTACCGCAGGCCCGGTGGCGCCGAGCCGAATCTCGCGCCCGGGCTGCCCGCGGCGCTCGGGGCCCGTTACGGCCGTCCGGTCGACGCGGACGCGGTGTTCGCCTGGATCGTGGCGGCGGCGCGGCCCTCGGCCTCGGGGTGCAGGGTGCCGCTGCCCGCCGACCCCGAGGTGTGGCTGACCGGGGTGGAACTGGGACGGCGCCTGCTGGAGATCCAGCTCCGGGGTGCCCGCGGCGGTGAGCGGCCCCGGCTGCCGGGCGGGCGCCGACCGTATGTGCGCGCCGCCGTGCCCGCACGGCCCGGGGACATCGGATACGAGCCGGGAACGGAGACGCTGAGTCTCGGTGAGGGCCGTATCTCCCCGGTGCCCGCGCCGGCCTGGGACTTCCGGATCGGGGGCGTACGGGTTCTCCAGCTGTGGTTCGAGCGGCGTACCGCTCCCGCCGCGCCCGGCACACTGGACGCGATCCGCCCGCCGGCCTGGCCCCAGGAGTGGACCTCGGATCTGCTGGAGCTGATCACCGTACTGGCACTGCTGGGCGAACTGGCCGGGCAGCAGGCGGAGTTGAGCGTCCACCACGAGATCACGGAACTGCCCGGCGTACTGCCGCCGCCCGGGTCCGCCCGTCGTCCCGCGTCCGTGCTCGACCATCCGGAGGAGGGCCCGGACGGTCAGTTCGCCCTGCTCTGAGCCGGGTACCGCGCTGAGCCCCCCGGGTGGGACGTGACAAATGCACCGTACACACGGTAGTCACGGCACCATGAGCACTCAGCCACCGTCATCGCCGCTGCCCCTCGACGGGATCACCGTCGTCGCCGTCGAGCAGGCGGTCTCCGCCCCCTTCGCCACCCGCCAGCTCGCCGATCTCGGCGCGCGGGTCATCAAGGTGGAGCGTCCCGACGGCGGCGACTTCGCGCGGGACTACGACACGGCGGCCCGGGGGCTCGCCTCCCACTTCGTGTGGTGCAACCGCGGCAAGGAGTCCCTCGCCGTCGATCTCAAGGACCCGCGCGGACGGGACATCGTACGGAGGCTGATCGCGGACGCCGATGTGTTCGTCCAGAACCTGGCCCAGGGCGCCGCCGCCCGGCTCGGTCTGGACGCGGCGTCCCTGTGCGCGGTCCACCCCCGGCTGATCGCCGTGGACATCTCCGGGTACGGCGCGCGGGGGCCGTACGCGCACAAGCGGGCGTACGACATGCTCGTGCAGTGCGAGGCCGGTCTGGTGTCGGTGACCGGGACCGCGCGACAGCCCGTGAAGGCGGGCATTCCGGCGGCCGACATCGCGGCCGCCATGTACGCCTTCTCGGGGGTGCTGGCGGCGCTGGTGCGGCGCGGGGTCACGGGGCGCGGCGGCCCGGTGGAGATCTCGATGCTGGAGTCGCTGGCGGAATGGATGGGGCATCCGCTGCACTTCGGTATGCACGGGGGCGAGCCCCCGGAGCGTACCGGTGTGGCGCACGCCGTCATCGTGCCGTACGACGCCTATCCGACCGCCGACGGCGGACAGGTGCTCCTGTCGGTGCAGAACGACCGCGAGTGGCGGCGGCTGGCGGAACAGGTCCTGGAGCGGCCCGAGCTGGGCTTCGATCCCCTGTTCGCGACCAATACGGCCCGTACCGCCAACCGCGCCGGGACGGACGCGGCGGTGGCCGAGGCGCTGGGACGGCTCTCCACCACGGAGGCGGTGGCTCGGCTGGAGGCGGCGGGCATCGCCTGCGCGCGGCTCAACACGGTGACGGATGTGGCGGGGCATCCGCAGCTCGCCGCGCGGGAGCGCTGGCGGGAGGTGGGCTCACCGGCCGGACCGCTGAAGGCGCTGCTGCCCCCGATCACCCTGCCGGGCGGTCCCGAGGCACGTATGGGAGCGGTCCCGGCGCTGGGTGAGCACACCGACGCCCTGCTGAAGGCCCTGGGGATGACCGGGGAGGGGACGGCCGCGCTGCGCCGGGACGGCGTGATCGCCTGAGGAGGTGGTGACGGACGCCCGTGTCCCGGGCGCCGGGGAGTGTGATCGCCTGGGCGCGGGGCCGCACAGGCGGTGCCACATGAGGGTTCGGAGACGGCAGTGGTACGGGTACCGGCGGACGGCGGCCCGGTGTCAGCGGCGGCTGCCGAACAGCGTCCGGCGCAGTCTCCGCAGCGGCGCGAAGAGGGAGACCCGTCCGCTCTTGGACTTGTTGCGGTCGCGCGTCACATCGCGTGAGGTCAGCTCACGCATCAGCGAAGTCGCCTCGACCGTCTCGCGCTGCGGGACGGCGGGGCCGCCGAGCACCGAGAGATGCCTGTCGAGACGCGAGCTGGTCGCGCTGTTCCCGCAGGTGATCGCAGGCACACGCGGCCTGCTGCGCACTGTTATCTGTTCCATGTCACTCCCCACCGTCAGTCCCCACCGTCATGCCCACCCGGACGACGCACCCGGCCCGGGCAGGTTAACCCTATCGCCCCGCAGTGACACCCGTGTATCCCGGCGGCAGGATTCACCACTCCGGTATCGGAGTTGACGGCATCACCACGAATACATCCGATTCCAGGGCGAGTTGGACAGTTTCGGGGCTCCACCAATCCATCCGTCGCACGGCCACGAATGGCGTGCGCAAGGCAACCGAACCCGTTGCTCAGAACGGAGGGACCGATGACCGCTACCGACAGGAGCGGGTGGAGGCCCGGTACCGCCGGGGTCGTCCGGGGGCGCCGGGGCCTCGCCGCGCTCGTCTGCGGAGCACTGGCGGCCGGGGCGCTGACCGCCGCCGGTGTGAGTGCTCTCACACCCCCGCCGGCGACCGCCTCCAGCCACCGGGAGGCCCCGCTGGTCTCGGGGCAGCCTCAGTTCGACAACACCGATGTGTACGCCTTCGTCAGCCCCGACCGGCCGGACACCACCACGCTGGTCGCCAACTGGCTGCCGTTCTCCGAGCCCGCGGGCGGGCCGAACTTCTTCCGGTTCGCCGAGGACGCCCGGTACGACATCAACATCGACAGCGACGGCGACGCGATGGCCGACCTCGTCTACCGCTGGACCTTCACCGACCGCATCCGGAACGGTGACACGTTCCTCTACAACACCGGCCCGGTCACCAGCCTCGACGACCCGGACCTCAACGTCGGCCAGACCTATGACATCGACCTCCTCCGGATGCGGCACCACCGGGTGCACTCCACGACCAAGATCGCCGACGATGTACGGGTGGCGCCGTCGAACGTGGGCAAGGCGTCCATGCCCCGGTACGCGGACCTCCGCGACCAGGCGGTCCACCGGCTGCCCAGCGGTATCACCGCCTTCGCGGGCCAGGCCGACGACCCCTTCTTCCTCGATCTGCGGGTCTTCGACCTGCTGTACGGAGGCGATCTCTCCGAGGTCGGCAACGACACGCTCAAGGGCTACAACGTCAACACCGTCGCCCTCCAGATCCCCAGCCACTATCTGAGGCAGTCCGCCCGGCAGCCGGTGATCGGTGTCTGGTCGACGACCGGGCGCAGGACCGCGGGCGGCGGCTTCGCCCAGGTGTCGCGGCTGGGGATGCCGCTGGTCAACGAGGTCGTCATCCCGCTGAAGGACAAGGACGGGTTCAACGCGTCCGCGCCCCGTGACGACGCAGGCTTCCTGAAGTCGGTCACCAACCCCGAGCTGCCGAGGCTGATCGAGGCCGTGCACCGGATCAAGGCCCCCGCCGAGCCACGGGACGACCTGGTGTCGGTCTTCCTCACCGGTGTGAAGGACCTCAATCAGCCGCCCGGTGTCCGGCCGGCCGAGACCCTGCGGCTCAACACGGCCGTCCCGCCGGCCGCCCGGGCCGAACGGCTGGGTGTACTCGACGGCGACAACGCGGGATTCCCCAACGGACGCAGGCTCACCGACGATGTGCTCGACATCGCGCTCCAGGTCATGGAGGGCGAGCTGGTGGGCGCGGCGAACGATCTGGGCGACGCGGTGGACGCCAACGACCAGGAGTTCGGGACGAGCTTCCCGTATGTCGCGCTGCCGACCGCCGGTTCGCGCGGTCCGGCCGCGAAGGGCGGCTCCCGCGACGCGCTGAACGGGGGCGCCTCGCTGTCGTCGGCGTCGGGCGGCGGCACCGACGAGACCGTCCTGTACACGGCGGCGGGGGGCGCGGTCGTGGGAGTCCTGCTGATCGGCACGGCCCTGGCCTGGTGGCGCAGGCGCACACGGAACCAGGGCTACTACTGAGTGCGGGGCGCGGCGGACCGGGCCCGGAGGTTCGCCGGGCGCCGCCCGGACAGCGCTGCCGGCTCCGGGTGACCGGGCGGTCCGGGAAGCCGGACCGGGGACGCGCCCGATACGGGGTTCCGGCTGCGGGCCGCCGGGGTTCCCCGTCCCCGGGGGCCCCGCTCCCCGGAAGCAAGCGGGCTCCCGGAACCAAGGCCGGGAAGCGGGGCCCGGGTTCCCGTGCCCCGGCCGGGGCACGCGGTCCGGCTGCGGGCCACCGGGCCTCCGCGTACCGGAGCGGTCCGTTCCCCGGGGACCACCCGGGCTCCCCGGAACCAAGACCGGGGAGCACGGCCCGGGTTCCCCGAGCCCCGGCCGGGGCACGCGGTCCGGCTGCGGGCCGACACCGCCTCCCGTCATCGAGCGGCCCGCTCCCCGGGACGGGCGCCCCCGGTTCCGGTGGAGGCCCGAAGCGCCCGCGCGTCCCGCTCCCCCGTCCGGCGCGCTCACCGACGAACCCCACCCGAGAGGACGGCGACAGAATGTCTCAGCAGACCGGCGAAGCCCTCCGCGCTCCGCGCACCGGCATCCGGCGGCGGGTCGCCACCGGACTCGGAGCCGTCGGGGTCGCGCTGGCGATCAGCGCGGGAGCCGCCGTGTGGGGCGGTGACGGGGCCGCTCCCCCCAACTCCGTGGGGGCCGCCCCCGGACCCGCGTCAGGAGTGCCCGCGCTGGAGGCGCGGGTGCGCGATCAGCCCCGGGACGCCGGGGCGTGGGCCGCCCTCGGCTCGGCGTATGTGGAACGGTCGCGGACCTCCGGCGACCCCGGCGGCTACCCCCGCGCCGACGAGGCGTTCGCCGAGGCCCTCGCGCTGCGGCCGGACGGCAACGACACCGCGCTGGCCGGACGCGCCTCGCTCGCGGCGGCCCGGCACGACTTCCCCGCCGCGCTCAGAGACGCGGAGCGGGCCGTAGCCGTCAACCCGTACAGCGAGCGGGGGCTCGCGGTCCGTATCGACGCGCTCGTCGAACTCGGGCGCTACGACGAGGCGTTGCGGGCCGCCGGGGAGGCGGACCGCAGGCGCCCCGGCGTCCCCGTCTTCACCCGGCTCGCGTACGTACACGAGCTGCGCGGGAACACCGGGGAGGCCGAGAGGGTGCTGAAGCTGGCGCTGCGCTCCGCGAGCACACCCGCCGACACCTCTTATGTGGCGACCGCGCTCGGACAGCTCGCCTGGTCGCGGGGACGGTACGCCACCGCCCTCGGCCACTGCGCGACCGCGCTGCGCGCCGAGCCGGGGAACATCGCCGCGGAGGAGTGCCGGGCGAGGACGTACGCGGCACGGGGGCGTACGGCCGAGGCGATCTCGGAGTACGAGCGGATCGTGGCGCGCTCGCCGCTTCCCGGCAGGGCCGTGGCGCTGGGCGAGCTGTACGAGGCGGCGGGGCGGCGGGAGCCCGCCCGCCGCCAGTACGCGCTGATCGGCACCTGGACCGCGCTCGCCCGCGCGGCCGGGGTGAACCCGGACTCCGACACCGTGCTCGCCGCGGCCGGCCACGGCGACCGGGCGGCGGCGCTGGTCGCGGCCCGGGAGGAGTACCGGCGGCGCCCGACCGTGCACACGGCCGACGCGCTGGCGTGGGCGCTGCACCGGGCGGGCAGGACAGAGGAGGCGCTGCCGTACGCCCGGAAGGCCACGGCGAGCGGGTACCGCGACGCGGCCTTCCTCTACCACCGGGGCATGATCGAGCATGCCTCGGGCGAGAGGGCCGCCGCCCGGCGGACCCTCACCGAGGCGCTGCGGCTGAACCCCGCCTTCTCACCACTCGGCGCGGCCACCGCGCGGCGCGTGCTCGGGGAGGACGCGTGAGGTCCGCCGGGCACGGCGGCGTCCGTGGCGCCGGGAGAGAAGACCGGACGGGGCGTGGGAACGGTGGAGACCACGGCACCACGGGAGGAAGCCGGAGGGGGCGCCGGACCGGCGGGGGCCGGCGCGCCCGGAGCCGTATCGCCGTCACGGCGGCGCTGGTCGCCGGGGTGTTCCTGCTCCTCGGCGGGAGCGCGACCGCGCATCCTCTCGGCAACTTCACCGTGAACCGCTACGACGGACTGGTCGTCGCCCGGGGCGAGTTGCGGGTGGACCATGTGGAGGATCTGGCCGAGATCCCCACGGCGCAGATCGACCCGTCCTCGCGGACGCCGGAGCGGCTGCCCTCCTGGGCCCGCGCCCGGTGCGCCCGGGCGGCGCATGAGGGGCGCGTCGAGGTGAACGGGCGCCCGGTGGCGCTCAGTCCGGGCGCGAGCCGGGCCGAACTGCGCCCCGGGCAGGCGGGGCTGCCGACCCTTCGGGTGGAGTGCCGGCTGACGGCCCCGCTGCCGGACGGGAGGGCGGCCGTCCTCTTCCGTGCCCCGGGAGGTGACGGCGCCCCGGGCTGGCGTGAGATCACGGCACGCGGCGACCGGATGACGCTGACGAGGTCCGACGCACCGGAGGCGTCCTCCTCCCGCCGGCTGACGGACTATCCGCAGGACGGCCCCGCACGACCGCCGGGCCGTACGCGGGCGGAGCTGACCGCCGTCCCGGGCGGCCCGGCGCTGACGGACGACGGGAGTACGGGCGCGGACGGCGTCTTCCCTGCTCTCCCGCGCGGGGCCGACCGCTGGACACAGGCGCTCACCGGTCTCGTGGAACGCAGGGACATCACCCTGCCGTTCGCCGCCCTCGCGATCGTCGTCTCCGCCGGGCTCGGCGCGATGCACGCCCTGGCGCCCGGTCACGGCAAGACGCTGATGGCCGCCGCCGCGGCCGCGGGCGGGCGTCGCTCGATCCGTGACGTCCTCGTGCTCGGCGCCTCGGTGACCGTCACCCACACGCTCGGGGTGTTCGCCCTGGGAGGGCTGGTGGCGGCCGGATCGGCCGCGGCTCCCTCGGTGGTGGCGTGGCTGGGGGTGGCGAGCGGCGCGCTCGTGGCGGCGGCCGGTGCCGCGCTCGTCCGCAGGGCCTGGCGCCGCCGGGGACTACCGCCCCACGCACACCATCACCACCATCACGGCCACTCCCGTGCCGGACAGGAGCACCGCCACGGCCATGACCCTCACGGCCCTCACGCGGGAACCCCCGGGCACCACGGACCTCACCCGAGCAGCCACGAGCGGCACAGTGAGGACCACAGCCGAGGCGCGGACACCGACGGACACCACACGCACCCTGGGCACGACCGACACCACAGGCATCACGGGCGCCATGGAAACGACGGGCACCAGGGAAACGACGGTCACCACCAGCACGGCGACCAGCGGCGCGGCCCCCTCGGCACCCTGCTCCTCGGTTTCGCCGGCGGGCTCGTGCCCAGCCCGTCCGCCGTGGTCGTCCTGGTCGGCGCGGCGGCCCTCGGCCAGGCGTGGTTCGGCTTCCTCCTCGTCCTCGCGTACGGCGCCGGACTCGCCCTCACGCTCGCCGCCGCTGGTGTCCTCGCCGCACGGCTCGGCGAGCGCGCCGCCGCGCTGCTCGCGGCCCCGAGGAGGCCGGGCGGACGGCTCCTCGCCCTGGCCCATCGCGCGGCTCCGCTGGGCACCGCGTGCACGGTTCTGCTCCTCGGCTGCGGATTGCTGTTCAAGGGGGCGGCAGCGGCCTGGAGTTGAGCTAGCTTGGAGTGGTTTCCACCGGGATTCCACGAGATGCCGTGCTGCTGCTACGGATGGGGGCTCGCGTGCCGGAGAACCAGCTGATCGCAGGGCGTTACCGGCTGCTGAGCCCACTGGGCCAGGGCGGTATGGGCGTGGTCTGGCGCGCCCGGGACGAGGTGCTCGACCGCGAGGTCGCCGTCAAGGAGGTACGGGCCCCGGCCGGGCTGGGTACGGCCGACGAACGACGGCTGTACCAGCGGCTGGAGCGGGAGGCATGGGCCGCCGGCCGTATCTCGCACCGCAACGTGGTGACGGTTTTCGACGTGGCCACCGAGGACGGCCGCCCCTGGATCGTGATGGAGCTGATCCGGGGGCTGTCCCTGGCCGACGCGCTGGAGTCGGACGGTCCGCTCGCCCCCGGGCGCGCGGCGCTCATCGGCGCCGACGTCCTCGCGGCGCTGAACGCGGCTCATGACGCGGGGGTGCTGCACCGCGACGTCAAGCCGGGGAACGTCCTCATCGCCAACGACGGCCGGGTCGTGCTCTCCGACTTCGGGATCGCGGTGGTCGAGGGCACCTCCCAGCTGACCATGACCGGCGAGCTGATCGGCTCGCCCGAATTCCTCGCCCCCGAGCGGGCCCTGGGACGGACCCCGGGGCCCGAGTCGGATCTGTGGTCGCTCGGCGTACTGCTGTACGCGGCGGTGGAGGGCATCTCGCCGTTCCGGCAGAACACCCCGCTCAGCACTCTGCGCGCGGTGGTCGACGAGGAACTGCCGCCGCCGCGCCGGGCCGGTGAGCTGGCGCCCGTGATCGCCGGGCTGCTGCGCAAGGAGCCATCGGAGCGGATGTCGGCCGCCGAGGCCGGGCGTCTGCTGCGGCTGGTGGGTGCCGGAGGGACGACGCGGACGGCGCCGGTGCCACCGGGTCCGTACAGCCCGACGGTCTCGGCCCGGGCGACGGGGGCCGGTCCGGGGCCGGCCGCCGCCCCCGGTCCGCCGGGGGCGCCGGGCGGACCGGACACGACGGGCCCGGTGCCACAGCCGTATACGCGCCGGTCGGTGGCCGTGCTGGCCACCGGGATCGCCGTGCTGCTGCTCGCGGTGAGCGGTATCGCGTGGGCGCTGCTGAACCGGAACCAGGACGGCGGGGACCGGGGCGAGGGCGGCGACCCGTCCGGCAGCACGTCGTCGTCCGCGCCCCCGTCCCCCTCTGGCTCCATCGCGGGCGCGCCGGGCAGTGGTGCCCCGGACCCGGGCGGCGGGGAGGAGAGCCGGAACACCGGCGGCGACGACACCTCACCACCGGACGACCGGCCGCAGACGGTCACGGTGCACGCCCAGGCCGTACGGGACGCGTACTCCGGCGACTGCCCGCCGCCCGCGTCCGGGGCGCCTGCGTTCCAGGCCCGGATCACGGTGGGGCGCACCCCCGCGACCGTCGAGTACCGCTGGGTGACCGAGGGCGGGGACGGCTCGTACGCCGGCTGGCGGACGCTGAGGTTCGCGTCCGGCGGGGAGAAGCAGAAGACGGTCGAGCACACCGAACTGGCGTATCCGCAGGACGGCACGCGCCGGGACCGGATCCGGGTGGAGGTCCGGAGCCCGGTCGAGGCGGCGTCCGGCTGGATCGCGTTCTCGGTCACCTGTGTGCGGGAGGCGCCCTCGGAGAGCGCCTCCCGCTCGCCGGACGCCCGGGCGGGTGCGGCCGTCAGGCGTGCGTGGTGAAGACGGGCAGATAGCCGCGGGACTGACCGGCGGCGGTGGGGTGGTACGACTCACCGATGCCGAGCGGGTTCACACTGTGCAGCCAGGCCGCCCCTGAGCAGATCTCGTGCCCGGTGAAGGCCGTGACGACCTCCGCGAACGTGTAGCCGTGGTCGGCCGCGCGCTTCGCAGTGGCGGTGTTGAGATGGTCCGCGGCGGCGTTGATCGCGGACCGTTCCCGTTCGCCGAGTCCGGCGACGCAGGTCCCGCGGAGCTTGTAGAAGCGGGGGTAGCCGAGGACGACGACCCGGGCGGACGGAGCCTTGGCCCGGATCGCCGCGTACACGCTGTCGAGCCGTCCGGGCAGGGTGCGGTCGACGTACGAGCGCGCCCGGTCGATCCGGTCGAGGCAGGCGGACTCGGACTTGAGGACGCAGGTCGTCATGACGTCGGCGAAGCCGGCGTCGTTGCCGCCGACGGTGAGGGAGACGAGATCGGTGGCGGGGCCGAGGGCGGTGAGCTGGTCCGCCGTGACATCACCCGTACGAGCGCCCGAGCAAGCGGCGAACACGAACGACGAGGGTGAGTTCCGGGCCGCCCAGAGCCGGGGGAAGGCGCGCTCGCTGCGCTTGCAGGAGCCGCTCGCGCCGTCGTAGGCGCCGGCTCCGACGCCCGATGAGTAGGAGTCGCCCAGCGCCGCGTAGTCCAGGGCGGCGGGGTCTTCATGGGCCTGCGCCGGGTTCGCTCCGGTGAGAGCGAGTGCGGCGGCGAGGAGGAGTGACGATGAGAAAGCCGCGATACGGGACAGTTTCATGGAACCTCCCTGTAGCAGGATCTCTGCCACAACTTTCGTAGCAGCCCGACCACTTCACCGGAAGTGTCCATGACAAAATTCCAGGAGACCGCCGCGCTCGCGTCCTTGACGGAAGCCCGCAGGCTGAGCAGCATGAGGAACCGATATCGGGCAGCCTGGGAGCAAATCCGGTCATGCAGGGCATCAAAGGCAAACCCCTTCTGGTCGGAAATGATCTTCCGGCGATCCTTTCCGGTGTGACATTCGCCATTTCGGGCACCGGAGTTACCTTGGCGCTCGCCGACGCGGATTCACCCCTGCGTGCTCCTTTTGTCCTGTTTTTCCTGTTCGTCGGACCGGCCTCCGGACTGTACGCGGCCCTGCGGGGACTGGAGTTCACGACCCGCGCCACCACGGCCGCCGCGGGGGCCGTCGCCATCGACCTCGCGGTCGCCGGAGCGCTGTCACCTCTGAACACCCCGACCGCAAACGGCGGAGTGGCCGCTATCGTGGTAGTTACCGCGCTGTTGTTCCTGTGGGCGGTGGGGGGTCGCCGGAACGGGCGGACCCTCTCCACCCGGAGGCCGGACCGCGTCGCCGGGCCCCTCCGCGAGGAGGAAACGGACGACGCAAGTCCACTTGATCGTCCATGAAACAAGATCAAGGAAATCCGATCAGCGCAGTTGCACAACTGGCCACCAAATCGGTATCAAAAATGTAAAAAGCAAGACCACGTTCCTGGGCTTGTCATACAGTCGCAAACATCAATACCGTCACACTTCCACCCGCAATGGTTCATCAGCTAAGCGGCTCTAGGGGAGGGCTCAAGCGTCGCGATGGCCCGGAGCGAGTGGGTGCGGTAGGGGGGTGCCGTGCTCGGTTTTCGTGCTCTTGCCGAGCCGTGCCGCGCGGCCAGTTCTGCAACTCGCCGGACCTGTACGGAGTGCTGCTCCGCCATGGGCCGGTGAAGAAGTAACCCCCCTTTAAACCGGACACTGATCCGGATCGCCCGGGGGCGGGCGATCCACCGGTGGAGAGGGAAAACAGACCCATGAGTTCAGTCCTGCGCCCGGCCGCTCCGGGGCAAGATCCGTCTTTGTCGACCGCCGAGCGATCCGCTGTGCGAATTCCGATACAGCCGACGGCGGGAACCGCGGAGTCCCACTACCGTCCGATCTCGTCCCATCTGGCGATCACCCCGCCCGTGAGCGTGGTCATCCCCGCGATGAACGAGGCCGAGAACCTGCCGTACGTCTTCAAGACCCTGCCCGACTGGATCCATGAAGTGGTCCTCGTCGACGGGAACTCCACCGACAACACCGTCGAGGTCGCCCGTGAGCTGTGGCCCGACGTCACGGTGGTCAAGCAGGCGGGCAAGGGCAAGGGCGACGCGCTGATCAGCGGATTCGCCGCCTGCACCGGCGACATCATCGTCATGGTCGACGCCGACGGCTCCGCCGACGGCAACGAGATCGTCTCCTATGTCTCCGCGCTGGTCTCCGGCGCCGACTTCGCCAAGGGCTCCCGTTTCGCCAACGGCGGCGGCACGGACGACATGACCTTCATCCGCAAGCTGGGCAACTGGGCCCTGTGCAGCGTCGTCAACGCCAAGTTCGGCGCCCGCTACACCGATCTCTGCTACGGGTACAACGCCTTCTGGAAGCACTGCCTCGACGAGATCACCCTCGACTGCACCGGCTTCGAGATCGAGACCCTGATGAACATCCGGGTGGTCAAGGCCGGGCTGCGCGTCCAGGAGGTTCCGAGCCACGAGTACAACCGCATCCACGGCGTCAGCAACCTCAGCGCCGTCCGCGACGGAATCCGGGTACTCAAGGTCATCCTCAAGGAGAAGGGTGTGACCCGTGCCGCACGCCGTCGGGGTGCGGGCACGCTCGGTGTGAGGGTCGCACGGGGAGAGACGTCTTGAGCGACCACCGTTTCTCGGTGGTGATCTGCGCGTACACCGAGGACCGCTGGGAGGACATCCTCGCGGCGGTCGACTCGGTACGCGGCCAGTCGCTGCCCGCGCTGGAGACGCTGCTCGTGGTGGACCACAATCCGGCGCTGCTGGAGCGGCTCACCAGGGAGTACAAGGAGGACGGGCAGCAGGCCGGGGGCGCTCGGGTGCGGGTGCTCGCCAACGCGGGCCCCCGCGGTCTGTCCTCCGGCCGCAACACCGGGATCGCGGCCGCCCGCGGGGAATTCGTCGCCTTCCTCGACGACGACGCGGTGGCCGAGCGGGACTGGCTGCGGTACTTCGCCGAGGCGTACGACGACCCGGCGGTCATGGCCGTCGGGGGACGGACCGACGCGGCCTGGGCCTCCGGGCGCCGGCCGGCCTGGTTCCCCGAGGAGTTCGACTGGGTCGTGGGCTGCACCTACCGGGGACTGCCCGCCGGAAAGGTGCGGGTGCGCAACGTACTCGGGGGGAACGCCTCCTTCCGGCGTACCGCGTTCGACGCTGCGGGCGGCTTCGCCACCGGCATCGGGCGCGACGGCGACAAGCGCCCGCTCGGGTGCGAGGAGACCGAGCTGTGCATCCGCCTCGCCGAGGCGGTACCGGGCGCGGTGCTGCTCATCGACGACCGTGCGGTGATCCACCACAAGGTCCCCGCCGTGCGCGAGCGGTTCGCCTACTTCCGTACGCGCACCTACGCCGAGGGCCTGTCCAAGGCGCTCGTCGCCAAGAGCGTGGGCGCGGGCAAGGGTCTGGAGTCCGAGCGCCGCTACACCACACGGGTGCTGCCCGCCGGAGTGGTGCGCGGGCTGCGCGACGCGGCCCGCGGACGCCGGGGCGGAGCGGGCCGGGCGGGCGCGATCATCGCCGGTGTGGCGGTGGCCGCGGGCGGCTATGTGGTCGGAACCACCCGGGCGCGCAAGGGCGGTGTGACGTTCTCGTCGGGACCGATCCGGCCGTTGCCCGCCGAGGACACGGACGGTTCGCCGTCCCCGTCCTCCGTCGCACAGGGCGGGGCCGCCCGGTGAACCTGCCCGTCCCCGTTCTGATGTACCACGCCGTCGGACACCGCCCGGCGAAGGAGACCCTGGGGCTCTCCGTCTCCCCCGGGGCCTTCGCCGAGCAGATGGAACTGCTCGGCGAGCGGGGCTTCACCCCCGTCTCCACCGCCGAGCTGGGCGAGTCCTGGCGCTCGGGCGGCCGCAAACCGCTGCCCGGCCGGCCGGTGCTGATCACCTTCGACGACGGTTACGAGGGCGTGCACCGGCACGCCCTCCCCCTTCTGGCGAAGCACGGTTTCGCCTCGACCCTGTTCGTCTCGACCGGCTGGCTGCGCGGGGAGTACGACGAGGGCGGCGCGATCGACACCATGCTCGACTGGAACCAGGTGCGGGAACTGGCCGCCGCGGGCACCGAGATCGGCGGCCACACCCACAGCCATCCGCAGATGGACCAGCTCGACGACGAGCGGCTGCGGTACGAGACCGTCCGCTGCCGCGACATCATCGCGGACGAACTGGGCAGCGCGCCCGTCTCCTTCGCCTACCCCTACGGCTACTCCAGCCGCCGGGTGCGGGCCACCGTACGGGCGGCGGGCTTCGCGCAGTCCTTCGCCGTCGGCAACGCGCTGGCGCGGCCCGCTCAGGGGCCGTACGCCATCGAACGGGTGACCGTGCGGCGCAGTACCGGTATCGAGGAGTTCGAACGGCTCGTCGAGGGGCGGGCCATCGGCCGGAACTTCGCCAGGGACCGTGCCCTGACCAAGGGGTACGCGGCGGTACGGCGGACCCGCAGGGCGGTCACGGTCCTCCGGCATGCCGCGGCCTCACTGGCGGGCGACTGAGTCACGGCGGGACACGGGTGGCCGGCCGGTGCTGTGACCGGTGGAGCCGCCGGACGGGGGATCCGCGTACCCGTAACGCTTCCGCCCGCCGTGACTCGTGGCGGTTCCGCCCGCCGTGTCACGGGGACCGCGCGCCCGCCGCGCCCCGGGACAAAACTCCGTGCGACACGCGGGCCGGTGCCGGATCATGGGCGCATGCCTCCCGCACAGCCCCATGAAGCACTCCCGATCCGGCTCAACGTCGACGACAGCGACTCACCCCTGGACGTCGTGGACGCGCTGTTCCTCGGCCGCTTCACGACGGGGGCGCAGCCGTACTCCGTCAGCAGCAGCATCGACCGCGTACGGCCCGGGGTCACCCTGCTCCCGGCGGCAGCGACCGTCCTGCGTACCGCGCGTGACGACGACGGCAGCCGGGTGCTCGCCGAGGGCGACGGCTGGACCGTGCATGTCTCCCGCTGGAGCCGGGGAGCCGATGTCACCGTGACGGCCGTCACCGCCGAACTCGCCGAGAGCGTCCTCAAGGAGGCGACCGCGGACGCGGCCGACGAGCCCGAGCCGCAGCCGGAGAATGTGACCATGGGGTTCTGGTACGTCTCCCCGCGGCGCGGTCCGCACCGGACCACGCGCCAGATCGCGGCCGGTACGTGGGACGAGGTCCGCGGCAACTACACCGCGCCGGTCGCCGAGGCGATGGACCGGCTGATGAAGGTCACACCGGACGACATCTCCGGCCGGCTGCTGCTCCTCCACGGGCCGCCCGGCACCGGCAAGACCTCCGCGCTGCGGACGCTGGCGCGCTCCTGGCGCGACTGGTGCCAGGTCGACTGCGTTCTCGACCCCGAGCGGCTCTTCAACGACGTCGGCTACCTCATGGACATCGCGATCGGCGAGGACGAGGGCACGGCGAAGGGCCGGTGGCGGCTGCTTCTGCTGGAGGACTGCGACGAACTGATCCGGGGTGAGGCGAAGCACACGGCGGGCCAGGCGCTGTCCCGGCTGCTCAACCTCACGGACGGTCTCCTCGGCCAGGGCCGCAATGTCCTCGTCGGCGTCACGACCAACGAGGATCTGGAGCGCCTCCATCCCGCGGTGGTGCGGCCGGGCCGCTGTCTGGCCCGGATCGAGGTGGGTCCGCTGACCCGCGAGGAGTCGGTGGGCTGGCTGGGCACGGAGGAAGGGGTACGCCGTGAGGGGGCGACGCTGGCGGAGCTGTACGCGCTGCGGCGGGGCAGTACGCCGCCGTCGATCCCCGACCAGGCCCCTCCGACGGCGGGCCTCTACCTCTGAGGCATGGGCGCCGGGCTCTGACCGGGGCCGGAGCGCCCCGGGGCGCCGCCCGGGCTTTCGCGGGGGCGCCCCGGCCCGGACCCGGCGGCCCGCCCGCACTCGGGGCCGCCTGTCCACGGCCCGTGGCGCGGGGTCAGATGCCGTACGCCACCCGCAGGGCGTCGTCCACGGCCGCGTGTGCCTCGTCACGGCTGAGGCCCAGGCGCCTCGCCCGCTCCGCGTAGGCGCTCGCCGCGAGGGCGACCTCACGTTCCGCCGCGCCGCCCGTCGCCGCGACGAAGGTTCCGTGGCGGCCGCGGGTTTCGACGACCCCGTCGGACTCCAGGGCGCGATAGGCCTTCGCGACGGTGTTCGGGGCGAGGCCGAGGTCCTCCGCGAGGCCCCGTACGGTCGGCAGACGGTAGCCCACGGGGAGCGCGCCGGAGCGGACCAGTTCGGAGATACGGGCGCGGAGCTGTTCGAATGGTGCGACGCCCGAATCGGCGTCGACGGCGATCTTCAAGGTCACACGGGGATTCTCCCCCATCAATATGAGAGGCGGCCGGTATGACCGTCGAGGTACACCTGGTCAAGGCGGGCAGAACCAAGATCCGCTATCCGGCGGCGCCCGTCGCGGACGACGGATGTCATCTGGTGGTGCGTGCCCCCTGGGCGTCCGGCGCTGTCCGCGACTTCGGCTTCGTCCGCTTCGAGCCGGGCGATGTGTTCACCGAGCACTACTGGCGGGACAGGTGGTACGCGGTGAAGGAGGTACGGTCCGGGGACGGAGTCCTCAAGGGCTGGTACTGCGACATCACGCGGCCCGCCGAGCTGAGCGGGGGCGTGCTGACGGTGGAGGACCTGGACCTCGATCTGTGGGTGTCGGCGGATCGCGCCGAGGTGCTCCGCCTGGACGAGGACGAGTTCGCGCGGAGCGGTCTCGCCGGGAGCGACCCCGAGGCGGCGGCCCGCGCGGTGAGCGCGCTGGACGAACTTCAGGCGCTGTCGCTCGACGGCGGTCTGGAGGGACTGCTGGCGCACCGGTAGCGGGCGGCCCGTGACAGGGCCCGCAGCGAGGGGCCGGTGGGAAGCTACGCGACGGCCTTGCGGTAGTGGATGCGGTCGTACCGGCCGTCGGCGCGCCGCGCCTCCACCTCGTAGCCGTAGCGCGCGTAGAGGTTCTGGTTCTCCCACATCAGCGCGTTGGTGTAGAGGCGGATCTCCCCCAGTCCCAGCTCACGCGCCCGGGCCTCCGCGAGGCGCAGCAGCGCGCGGCCGAGTCCGGTGCCGCGGGCGTCCGGGTGGACGGCGACGGACTCCAGGAAGAGATGGTCGTCGTGCGGGACGAGGACGATGACGCCCCGGACGGGTTCCCCCGTGACGAACACCCGCCCCGCCGCCACATCGGCGGCGTGATCCGCCTTCATGGGGGCGGGCACGACTCCGATCCGGTCGATGTAGTGGTGATAGGCCGCATCGGTCACGGTTTTCACCAGAACAACGTCTTCGGGTGCGGCGGGGCGAGTGTCCATTTTCATACCTATACGTTACTGCGGCGCATGATCAGCTTCTTCAACCACGGCCACGCGAGCAGGATGACGATCACGGCGTAGACCGTGACGGAGAACGCTGTGTTGAACAGCCCGGAGACGCTGCCGTTGCTGATCTGGAGCGCCCGGCGCAGCTGCTGCTCGGCGGCCGGGCCGAGGATCACACCGATCACGGCGGGCAGGACGGGGAGTCCGTACCGCCGCATCCCGAAGCCGATCAGACCGATCACCAGCAGGATGACCAGATCGAGTGCCTCGCCGCCGACCGCGTACGCGCCGACCCCGGCGAAGAAGAGGATTCCCGCGTACAGATACGGACGGGGGATCCGCAGCAGCTTCGCCCAGACCGGGGCGAGCGGCAGGTTCAGCGCGAGCAGCAGGACCATGCCGACGAAGAGGGAGGCGATCAGGCCCCACACCAGATCGGGCTCGCGCTCGAAGAGGAGCGGTCCGGGCTGGATGCCGTACTGCCGGAAGGCGGCGAGCATCACCGCGGCGACCGCCGTCGTCGGCAGACCGAGCGTGAGCATCGAGACGAGGGTGCCCGCCGCCGAGGCGGACGCCGCCGACTCGGGTCCGGCCACACCCTCGATCGCGCCCTTGCCGAACTCCTCCTTGTGCTTGGAGAGCCGTTTCTCGGTGACGTACGACAGGAAGGTCGGGATCTCCGCACCGCCCGCCGGGATCGCCCCGAAGGGAAAGCCGATGGCGGGGCCGCGCAGCCAGGACTTCCAGGTGCGCCGTACATCGGACTTGGCGAGCCAGGGGCGGCCGACGGGTATCGGCTCCGCCGTGTTGCGGCGCAGATGGGCGGCGACCCAGAGCGCCTCGCCGATGGCGAAGAGCCCGACCGCGACGATGACGACGTCGATGCCGTCGGCGAGTTGGAGGGAGCCGAAGGTGAGCCGCTGCTGGCCGGTCATCTGGTCGAGGCCGACGAGTCCGATGGTGAGGCCGATCAGCAGGGAGGCGAGTCCGCGGATCCGGGAGGAGCCGAGGACGGAGGTGACCGCGATGAACGCCAGCACCATGATGGCGAAGTAGTCGGGGGCGCCGATGTCGACCGCGAGTTCGGCGATCTTGGGGGCGAGGGCGACCAGCAGGATCGTACCGATCATGCCGCCGGCGAAGTGGCCGATCGCGGCGGCGGCCAGTGCCTGGGACCCTCGGCCCGCCTTGGCCATCGGATTGCCTTCGATGGCGGCGACGACGGCCGCGCTCTCCCCCGGGGTGTTGAGCAGGATGGAGGTGGTGGAGCCGCCGAACATGGCGCCGTAGTAGATGCCGGCGAACATGATGAACGCGCCCGTCGGTTCCAGGCCGTACGTCACGGGCAGCAGCAGGGCCACCGCCATCGCCGGTCCGATGCCCGGCAGCACACCGATCGCGGTGCCGAGGAGGACGCCGAGCGCCGCCCAGAGGAGGTTGACCGGGGTCAGGGCGGTGCCGAAGCCGTCCAGCAGCGAATTGAATGCGTCCACGGGCTACAGCACCCCCATGAGCGGGCCGCCCGGCAGGGGAACGCCGAGCAGGTCGTTGAAGACGTAGTACGTCAGGAGGGCGAGTACGGCGGCGATCATCGGGTCGCGGGTGTAGTTCCTGCTGCCGAGGGCGAAGGCCGCTCCCCAGAAGAGCAGGGTTCCGGCGATGGGGAAGCCGATGGGGCCGATGAGCACGGCGAAGGCGAGGAAGACCCCGGCGAGCAGCAGGACGGTCTGCCAGTCGCTGGGTTCGCTCAGATCGATGTCCTCACCGCCCTCGGCCTCTCCGCGCCCGCCCCGCAGGACGTCGACGGCGAGCAGTACGGCGACGAGCAGCAGACCGATGCCGACGACCACGGGCACGGTCTTGGGGCCGACGGGACCGCGCTGGGCGATCTCGACGTCCATGGTGAGCGCGTCGGTCAGGACGAGTACTCCGATGGCGAACAGCAGGACGCTGACGCCGAGTTCGGAGTGTTCGCGCAGCCATGTACGGCCCGGACCGCCCGCGCGCGGGGGGCTGTCCGCCATCTGCGGCCCGGGAGATTTCTGCGAGTTCACAGTCCCAGCTCCTTCAGCACCGAGTCCACGCGCTTGTCCTGCTCCTTGAGGAAGTCACCGAACTCGTCACCGGTGAGGAAGGCGTCGCTCCAGCCGTTCTTCGTCAGCGACTGCCGCCACTGGTCGGAGTCGTGGAGAGCCTCGATGAGGCTGATGAGCTTGTCGCGTTCGGCCTTGGAGAGTCCGGGCGGGGCGACGATGCCGCGCCAGTTGGTGAACTCGGTGTCGAGTCCGGCCTCGCGGAGCGTGGGGGCGTCCAGGCCGGGGACCCGCTTGGGGCCGGTGACGGCGAGCAGCCGCAGTTCACCGGACTTGATCTGGTCGAGGTACTCGCCGACGCCCGAGACTCCGAAGGCGACCTTGTTCCCGAGGATGGAGGAGAGCAGTTCGCCGCCGCCGTCGTAGGGGATGTAGTTCACGGTCTTGGGGGCGATCCCGGCGGCCTGGGCCATCAGCATGGGGGCGAGGTGGTCGGGCCCGCCGGGTGACGAGCCGCCTCCGACGGCCAGCTTGCCGGGGTTCTTCTTCCAGGCGGTGAGCAGGTCCTGGATGGTCTTGTACGGGGAGCTCTTGGAGACGACGACGATGTCCTGCTCCTCGGTGAGCCGGGCGATCGGGGTCGTGTCGGAGAGCGTCTTGGGGGATTTGTTGGTGTGTACGGCTCCGACGACGCCCAGGCCCATGGACATGGCGAGCCGGCCGTTGCCGTGTTCGCCGACCAGCCGGGCCAGACCCACCGTGCCGCCGGCGCCGGGCAGGTTGAACACCTCGATGTTGTGGGTCAGATCGGCGTCCTCGGCGTTCTTGGCCGCTGTCCGTGCGGTGATGTCATAGCCCCCGCCGGGGGTGTTGGGGACCATGAACCGCAGACCGGGGATCTGGGTACCGGTTTCGGAGGCGTCGCCGGTGCTGAGCAGGGGCGGCCCCACGATCACCAGCAACGCGGCCCCGAGCAGGGCGAGGGGAGTGCGCAATCGCACGTGAGCCGCCTCTCAGGTAGGGGGAAGGTGTGAGGTGGCCCACATGTTGCCGGTGCGTTAAGGAAGTGTCTCTCTTCCGGAATCAACGGACGTTGTGGTCGTTGTGGTCGCGCCATAGCGTGTGCGCGTGATGAGTGTGCTGGTGGTGGACGACGACTTCATGGTCGCCAAACTGCACTGCCGCTATGTGGCGGCGACGGAGGGATTCAGGGTCGTCGGGGTGGCCCACAGCGGTGCGGAGGCGCTGCGCGCGGCGGAGCGGCTGCGGCCGGATCTTGTCCTGCTGGACATCTATCTGCCCGATATGGACGGTCTGAGGGTGCTGCGTGAACTGCGTGCCGCCGAGGAGCGGGACGCGACGCGCACCACGGTCGACGCGCTGTTCATCACGGCCGCGCGGGACGCCGGCCTGGTGCGGGCCGCGCTGCGCGCCGGCGCGCTGCACTATCTGATCAAACCGTTCAACCAGGCGGCCCTCCAGGAGCAGTTGCGCCATGTCGCCACGCTGCGCTCCCGCTTCGAGCGGCTGGGAGAGGCCCGCCAGGAGGACGTGGACCAGATCTTCGGCACCCGCCCGCCCGGCTCCCGTGAACTCCCCAAGGGCCTCGCGGCCCACACCGCCGAGCTCGTCGAGCGCATTCTCCGCGAGCACCCCGGTGATCTCTCGGCCTCGGAGTGCGCCGAGGCGGGCTCGCTGTCCCGCGTCAGCGCCCGCCGCTATCTGGAGTACTTCGTGGAGACCGGACGCGTCGAGGTCACCCTCCGTTACGGCGGTACGGGACGCCCGGAACGCCGCTACCGTCTGCTCGGCGGCTCCTGACAGCGGCTCCCGTGGCTCCTTCGCCCGGAGTCGGGGCGCCGTTCATCCGCGCGCTGTTCCTTCGTGGGCTGCTCGGTCGTGCGCTGATCATTCGCGCGCCGTTCATTCATGGGCTGCTCGGTCGTGCGCTCTCCGGCCGTGCGCTGCCCGGCCGAGCGGGCGCCCGATGGCCGGGAAGCCGCCCCCGGTCCCGCTCCCGATGCCGCTCCTGGGCCGTTTTCCGGCCGCTTCCTCAGCCCGTACTTAGCGCCTCCTTAAGCCAAGGATAAGGATGACGATGTTGTCGTCCTCCGAGGCGATTCCGGTGCGCCGAGGGGCTAGCTTGCTGCTCGCCGGGGCTTGGTCCGAACCAGTGCGCAAGAGGTGAACACGGGCCGCGCCGCCCGTTCGGACCAGCCCTGGACCCCCACGAATGCCCGTCTTGAGGAGAACGTCACCATGACCGCTCGCCGTAAGGTCACCACGGTCGTCGCCCTCGGCTTCGCGCCGCTCGCGCTGGCCGGGCTGGCGGCAGCTCCGGCCTCCGCCCACGGCTCCATGACGGACCCGGTGAGCCGGATCGCCGCGTGCTACGCCGAGGGCCCGGAGAGCCCGGACTCCGACGCGTGCAGGTCTCTCGTCTCGACGGGTGGCACCCAGCCGCTGTACGACTGGAACGAGGTCAACATCGGCGACGCCGCCGGTGCCCACAAGAGCAAGATCCCTGACGGCAAGCTGTGTAGTGCCGGACGTGACAAGTACAAGGGTCTGGACGCCCCCCGCGCGGACTGGCCGTCCACGAAGATGGCCGCGGGCGACCACACCTTCCGCTGGCGGGCCACCGCTCCGCACAAGGGCACGCTGTCGCTGTACATCACCAAGGACGGCTACGACCCGGCCCAGCCGCTGAAGTGGTCGGACCTGGAGGAGCAGCCCTTCGCCTCGGTGACCGACCCGTCGCTGGAGAACGGCGCGTTCGTCTTCAAGGGCACCGTGCCGAACAAGTCCGGCCGTCACCTGGTGTACTCGATCCTCCAGCGCTCGGACTCCCCCGAGGCGTTCTACACCTGTTCCGACGTCGTCTTCGGCGGCGCGGGCGGCGCCGTCGTCGCGGCGGCTCCCTCGGACGGACAGATCAAGAAGGGCACGGCGAAGTCCTCGGTCGACCACAACGGCCACGGCGGCGACACTCCGGCCGAGGCCAAGCGGAACGAGACGTACGCCGAGAACGCGGCGGCCGGTGACGGCACCGCCGCCGACGGTACGGCCACGGCCGGGACCGGCACCTCCGGCAGCGCCCCCGAGGCCCAGGGCGGCGGCACCGAGAGGCTCGCCAAGACCGGCGGCGACAGCAACACGCCGTACATCGCGCTGGGCGGTGCCACGGCTCTCGCGATCGGCGCCGGAGTGATGTTCGCCGCGGCGCGGCGCAGGGCGGTCGGCGGCCGGGGCCGCTGACCCTCCCCCAAGGCACCACCGGTGGTGAAACCGACCTTCCCCCCACGGCACCGCCGGTGGTGAAACTGCGCGTCCGTCTAGTCGAAGACGGACGCGCAGTTCGTTGTGGTGGCCTTCGCCGGATCGAGGGCGTTGGCCACCTCGTGGTGGGCGATCCGGTCGAAGAGGCCGATGGCGAGATGCTCGGACGCGTCGAGCGCGCACAGGTCCTGGACGACCACGTTTCTGACGTCCGGTCCCGTCAGGAACTGCGAGCGGTACGGGGTGACCACCTGGTCGTACCTGGTGGCGATGACGGTGTACCGCACCCCGGGCACCGTGTCCCCGCCCTCGTTGAGCCTGCGCAGGAAGGCGGAGCCCTCGATCTGATCGGCGAGCGCGGGGGTGGCGGACGAGATCAGCTCCCGGGCTCCGGGGAAGTACGGCAGCAGCCGGATAAGGCCGGACAGGGTGGTTCCGTGGTTGCTGGGGGCGATGCCGATGAGCGCGTTCACCTTCGCGGCGCCGCCCAGGTACCTGAGGTAGTAGCGCGGCATCATGCCGCCCTGGGAGTGGCCGACGAGATCGGTCTCGGACGCTCCGGTCGCCGCCAGCACCCTGTCGACGAAGGCACCGAGCTGACCGGCCGAGGCGTCGACCGGGCCGAGGCCGTGGAAGAACGGCACACCGGGCAGCTGCCCGTAGTCGAGGGAGTAGACGCAGTATCCGCGGGCGACGAGATAGGGGGCGAGGCCGAGCCAGTTGTCGATGGCGTTCCCCAGGGTGCCGTGGACGAGGACGACCGGGCGGGGATGCGCGGCGGACGGCTTGCAGGACCAGTCGTTCCAGCCGCTGCGGGGAGCCGGGGCGGTGGACACCCCGGCAGCGGCGGGAGCGGAGGAGGCGGAAGCGATCGTGGTGGGAACGGCGGTGGCGGTGGGGGCCGGACCGACGGCCGCGGCCAGCAGCACGGCGGCGGCGGGGCCGAGCAGGCGTTTCCAGGGCAGCATCGAGCAGTCTCCTTGCGGCTAAAGGGGAGTGGCGACGAGCGGGGATCGGGGCGGCGAAGATTGTGGTGCCCACGACAAGCTACGCACGGGTAACCGTGGCTGGGAAGTTACGCGTCGGTAAAAACTGATTCCCTGTCAGTACGCTCGGCGGGCGCCCGGGCGAGCGCCGGCACCCGGGGTCGCCCCGGCGAGCGGGCGGGTTCCCGGGTAGCCCGGGCGGACGCGGCCATCCGCCATTCGGCCCCGCCCCGACTGCGCGATCCGGGCGCTCCGCCGACCGTGAGCCCATGACGCGGACATCGGACGGCCCCCACCAGGACCCGCCTGCCCCCTCCCGTACCGGGTTCCGGGCCGAGGTCCGGGACGCGGTCGGCGTACGCGCCGCGCTCCTGGTCATCGGGGTGCTGGCGCTTCAGCTCGCCTTCATCGCCTCGTACATCGGAGCCTTCCACGAGCCGAAACCGCACAGGATCCCGCTCGCCGTCGTCACCCCCTCCGCCGCCGCCGGCCAGGAGACGGTGGCGCTGCTCGCCTCGCTTCCGGGCGATCCGCTCGACCCGCGCGCCGTCGCCGACGAGGCCGCCGCACGGCGCCAGATCGAGAACCGGGAGGTCGACGGGGCACTGGTGATCGGCCCCCGGGGCCCCGACCGCCTCCTCGTCGCCGGGGCGTCGGGCGCCTCGCTCGCCCAGGCCCTCACCGAGGTCGTGGCCACGGTGGAGAAGTCCCGGGGGCGCGCCCTGGAAGTGGTGGACGTGGTCCCCGGCTCCCCCGGCGACGCCCGGGGCCTCTCGTCCTTCTATCTGGCCGTGGGGTGGTGCGTGGGCGGATATCTGTGCGCGGCGGCGCTGGCCATCAGCGCGGGCGCGCGGCCCGCCAACCCGGAGCGCGCCCTGATCCGGCTGGGGGTACTGCTGGTGTACGCGATCGTCGCGGGGCTGCTCGGCGCGGTGATCGCCGGCCCGGTGCTGGACGCGCTGCCCGGAGGTGTGCCCGCCCTGTGGGGGCTCGGGGCTCTGCTGGTCTTCGCGGTGGGCGCGGTCACCCTGGCCCTTCAGGGGCTCGCGGGCATCGTCGGGGTGGGGCTGGCGATCCTGCTGGTGGTCGTCCTCGGCAATCCGAGCGCGGGCGGGGCCTATCCGTATCCGCTGCTGCCGTCGTTCTGGCGGGCGATCGGGCCCGCGCTGCCGCCGGGCGCGGGGACGTTCGCGGCCCGCTCCATCGCGTACTTCCGGGGCAATGGCGCGGGCGGCCCGATGCTGGTCCTCGCCGCCTGGGCGGTGGGTGGAACGGTGGTCACCATGGTGTGCGCGCTGCTGCGGCGCCGGTCGGCGAACACCGTGACGCCGGGTGAGGGCCGGCCCGCCGGCTGAGGAACCCGGCGCCCCGGGACGCCCGCCGCCGGACCGGCCGGAAGGACCCCCGGGGTCAGCGCGCGGGACCGGAGCGGGCGCGGACCGGGCCGCCGGAGCGGGCGCGGGGCCCCGGGCACGGGATCCGGGCCCGGGGCACCCGGGCGCGCCGTGCCCGCGTACCGCTGAAGCCTCAGCCGATGGTCGCGCCGTACGCCCCGAGCGCCTCCGTCACGGGCTGGAAGAACGTCTGTCCGCCCGAGGCGCAGTCACCGCTGCCGCCCGAGGTGAGGCCGACCGCCCGGTCACCGGAGAACAGCGGGCCGCCGCTGTCGCCGGGCTCGGCGCAGACCGAGGTCTCGACGAGTCCGTTGACGATGTCACCGTTGCCGTAGTTCACGGTAGCGTCGAGGCCGGTGACCTGGCCGTCGTGGACCCGGGTGGTGGAGCCGCTGCGCCGCACCGGCATCCCGACGGTCGCCTCGGCCGCTCCGGTGATCCGCTGGGTCCCGCCGTCGTAGAGGTTGACCTCGCTCGGCTGAAGTCCGCCCGCGGTGTACGCGACCAGCGCGAAGTCGTCGCCGGGGAACCGCGAGTCCACCATCCGCCCGAGGTCCGGCCCGCCCGGGGACGCGGACCAGCGGCTGCCCACCGCTCCGCAGTGCCCGGCGGTCAGAAAGTGCGGGGCGCCGTCCTTGACGACGTTGAAGCCGAGGGAGCAGCGTCCGCCGTCGTTGTGGATGGCGTCGCCGCCCGCGGCGAAGGGCTTGAACTCCCCGGCGGACTTCCTCAGTTCGGCCTTGTGGCCGAGCCCTTCGACCACCTCGCTGAGCCGGTTCCAGCTCGCGCCCGTGACCGTACGGTCGGCGGTGACGACGACCTTGTTGGTGACCGGGTCCACGGCCCAGGACGTGCCCGGGATGGCCGCCTTGTCGGTGAGGGTCCGCCGGGCGCCCGCCAGTTCGGCGAGGGTGTTCTGCACGACCCTCGCCCGGCCGCCCGCGTCGCGCACCGAGTCGGCGGCGGCCTCGTCGGCGACGTTCACGACCAGCGATCCGGCCGCCGCGTCGTAGTACGTGCCGATGAGATCGGGCCCGAGTTCGTCGCTCAGGCTGGAGGCGAGTTTTCCGGCCGCCGTCACCGACAGGGGTTTCACGGGATACCGCTGGGTGACATCGCTCGCGTTCGCGCTCTGCAAGGTCAGGCCCGCCGCCATCACCGCGAGAACGGAGCCGCCGGTGATGGCCAGTTTTCGCTTCGGTATGCGTCGGTGCTTCAACGTCGACCTCCTGTGGGGGCCGTATCCGCGCGCGCGTGGGGAGCGTTGCGGACACGGAGGATCAACGGCCCACTATTCCGATGCGGATCGCCGCCGCACAAGGCCGACTTCAGGACGCGGGCCCGGCAACGCGGGCGCCCGCACGCTGCCTTCACCGGGCATCCCGCCGCAGGAACGTCACCTCCGCGAACACCGTGAGCGACCGGAGCAGAGGCAACGGGTGAGGACTGGACCTGTCCGGTTTTCGACCATCGCTGCCCGGAACGCGCTCCCGTACGGGACCGGAGTCCGGCACACCGTCCCTCGGAGCGATCGAACCCGCCGCCAAGTGATGACAAATCACAGCCGCTCCCGGCCACCGATGGGTCATCATCATGGGGGCGGGGAATGCCAAGGTCGTGGTGTGTGCCCGCGCAGGGCATCCACGGATAAGGGGGCGGGGGTGCGACGTCGGGTGCGCGCGGCGGACGGGCGGCATCTGGTGGTGGAGCGGCTGGGGGATCCGCGCGGCAAGCCGGTCTTCCTGCTCCACGGCACACCGGGCAGCAGGCTCGGCCCGGCACCACGGGGCATGGTGCTCTACCAGCGCCGTACACAGCTGATCGCCTACGACCGCCCCGGCTACGGCGGTTCGGACCGGCTGGCCGGGCGGAGCGTGGGCGATGTGGCCCAGGACGTCCGGGCGATCGCGGACGAGCTGGGACTGGACCGGTTCGCCGTCGTGGGCCGCTCGGGCGGTGCCCCGCACGCGCTGGCCTGCGCCGCCCTGATGCCCGACCGGGTCACCCGTACGGCCGCGCTGGTCACCCTCGCGCCCCGGGACGCGGACGGGCTCGACTGGTTCGAGGGCATGGCCGCGTCCAACGTCCACGCGTACACCTCGGCCCTGGACGACCCGGCCGGGCTCGCCGAGCGGTTCATCCTGCGCTCGGCGGAGATCCGGCGGGATCCGATCCGGCTCCTCGACGAGCTGCGCAGGGAGCTGACCGACTCGGACCGGATGGTCGTCGCGGACGCGGGCGTACGGGGGATGCTGCTGCGCAACTACCAGGAGGCGCTGCGTACGTCGGCGTACGGCTGGATCGACGACGCGCTCGCGTTCTGCAGCCCCTGGGGCTTCGACCCGGCGGACATCACGGGCCCGGTCATGCTCTGGCACGGGGAGAAGGACGTCTTCTCGCCCGTGGGGCACTCCCGCTGGCTCGCGGAGCGCATTCCCGGGGCGACGGCGGTCCTCGAACCGGCCGCCGCGCACTTTGACGCGTTGCACGCGTTGCCGGGCATCCTCAACTGGTTGCTGGACCAGTGAGACCCGCGCCCGGGGCGTCTCCGGGGCGCTGTCCCGGACCCGGCGCCTCAAACGCCGGCGGGGCTGGGTTTCTCCCGGTGGGCCCGGCCCCCGGGTTCGGGCTTCCGGGGCCGGGCCCCGTACTACCAGGGGAGCTCCGCGCCCCCGGGGCTCCGCCCCGGACCCGGCGCCTCAAACGCCGGCGGGGCTGGAGTGTTCCCCCCACCCTGAACCCCGGGCAACCAGGGCCGAACCCCGGGGGGCGCCGCCTCAAATGCCGGTGAGGCTGGAGTGCCCCCACCCCGAACCCTGGGCAACCAGAGGCCGGCCACCGCACCCCCGGGGCTCCGCCCCGGACCCCGCGCCTCGAACGCCGGCGAGGCTGGGTTTGTCCCGATGGGCCCGGCGCCCGAACCCCGGGCAACCAGGGCCGAACCCCGGGGACGGCCCCTCAGACGCCGACGAGGCTGAAAAGTGTCCCCCCCACCCCCGAACCCCCCCGGGACGCCGCCGCAATCGCCGGCGGAGCTGGGTTTCTCCCGATGGGCCGGCGCCCGCACCGGGACCGGTGCGGGCGCGCCCCCGAGACCGGCCGGGTGTGGCTGGATCAGACCGCAAGGGGCTCCAGATCGCGGTGGACCCGGCGTTCGTCGCGGGCGATGCGGGTGAGGGCGTGCTCCTCCCCGAGCAGCCGGGTCAGTTCGTCCACGGTCTCCGCCCTCAGTTGCGCGGCCTCGTCCTTGCGGCCCAGCATTCCCAGGGTGACGGCGAGGTTGGAGGCGATGCCCAGCACCTCGGGGTGGTGCGGTCCCAGGACCTCGCGCAGCCGGGTCACGGTCCGCTGCTCGATGTCCAGGGCGTCCCGCAGATTACCGAGGTCGGCGAGGGCGTTGGCGAGGTTGATGGTGCAGTACAGGGCGTGCGGATGGCTCTCCCCGAGGATGTCGGTCATCTTCTCGGTCACCTGGATCAGCAGCTGCTCCGCCGCCTCCGGGTCGCCGCATCCCCAGTGGAAGATGCCCAGGTTGTTGATGGCGGCGAGGGTGTACGGATGCCGCTCCCCCGGCACCAGCATGTACTGGTCGACGACCTCCTGTGCCAGATCCCGCGCCGCGACCGGCTCGCCCGCGGCGAACAGGTCGGCCGCCAGGTTCAGATCGCAGGCGAGCGTGTCCGGGTTCGCCGACGAGTACTGGGTGCGGTAGCGGTTGCGGGTGGCCGTGGTCAGCCGCCGCGCGTCCTCCAGATGCCCCGCCCTGCGCAGGGACACGGCGAGGCTCTTGCCCGCCGCCAGCGTGCCGGGGAAGGTACGTCCGAGCTGCTGCTTGAGCAGTCCGTAGGTACGGGCGAGCAGATTGACGGAGTCCTCGTAACGGCCGACCTCGCGCAGATCGCGCGCGAGGGAGGTGGCGGAGGACAGGGTGTAGGGGTGCTCCGGGCCGAGGACCTCGGTACGGCGGTCGAAGACCTCCTGGTCGATCTCGCGGGCCCTGCTGTACTGCCCGACCATGCGCAGATTCAGCGCCAGGTTGTTGGCGGCGGCGAGCGTACGCGGATGGGACTCGTGGAAGATCTGGCTGAAGCCCTCATGGGCCTCGGTGGCCAGCTCCATCGCCCTCCCGTAGTGCCCGAGGGTGCCGAGGTCCATCGCGAGACCGCTGGTGGTCATATAGGTGTGCGGATGAGTGGGGCCGAGCACCTTGCGCTGGCGCTCCAGGGTCACCTCGTCGAGTTCCTTGGCCTCCACGTAGCGGCCCTGCGAACGGTAGATGTTGGAGAGGTGGAAGCGGAGGTAGAGGTACTGGAGATCGTCGTTCCCCAGCATCTCCCGCCAGCTCGCGCGCACTTCGTTGCCGAGGGAGGCCGCGGTGGCCCAGTCGCCCCGCTTCCACAGATAGCGCACCCGGTCGATGAGGAGCCGGCGGGTCTCCGGCTCCCGGCAGTTGCGCGCCTCCGAGGTGCTCAGATGCGGCCAGATGGTGGCGAACCGGGGCCAGGTCTCGGGGTTGTCGATGGGTTCGTCGTCATCGGGCCGGGCGCCCGCGAGGACCCGGTGGACGGCGTGCCGGGCCGCCTGCTGCTCCTCCTCGGAGAGCTGGGCCCTGATGACGGCCTGGACGAGCCGGTGGACCTGGATGCTGTTGGAGACCTGGTCGACCTTGGCCAGGGCGAACCGGCCGATCTCCCGGATGACCCGGCCGAGCACCAGCTTCTCCTGGAGGGAGGCGTCGTACGGCTTGAGCGCGTCGATCATCTCCTTGCTGTAGAGCAGATTGGCCGAGATCGGCTCGGGGGCGAAGAAGGCGCAGAGCTGGAGCAGCCGGACGGCCGCGGGCGAGCGCTCCTTGAGCCGCTCGATGGAGACGTTCCAGGTGGCGGCGACCGGCTCCGGGTATCCGGCCGGCTGGTTGAGCGCGAGAACGCTGGTGGTCTGCTCCTTGAGCTGTTCCAGATACGCGGCGATGGGCGTCGCCGTCTCCGCGATCCAGGCCGCGGCCTGCTCGACGGCGAGCGGCAGATCGCCGACGGCGGTGGCGACCTGGTCGGCTTCGTCGACGGTCAGCCCCCGGGCCCGCCGCTGGAGGTGTTCGATGGACTCCTCGCGGGTGAACACGTCGATGGGCAGGGCGTCGCCGTACTGCGACCAGGTCTGGTTCCTGGAGGTGACGAGGATGTGCCCGGGGCCCTGCGGCGGGAAGAACCGCTTGAGCTGCTCGGGATCGTCGGCGTTGTCGAAGACCAGCAGCCAGCGGGTGGAGGGCACTCCGCGCCGCAGGAGGTCGATGGCCTCCCTGGACGCGGCGGCCATGTCGTCGCCGCCCTGTGCGCCGAGGCGTACGGCGAGTTCGGCGAGCCCGGCGATGACGTCGTCGTTCTGCTCGGCGGAGATCCACCACACGAGGTCGTAGTCGGCCATGAACCGGTGGACGTACTCGATGGCGACCTGGGTCTTGCCGACGCCGCCGAGCCCGTACAGGGTCTGCGGCTGCGGCAGTACGGCGGCCACCGACATCCCGCCGCCGAGCTGGTCGCGCATCCGCTCCAGGGCGACCGCCCGGCCGGTGAAGCCGGGGTTGCGGGGCGGCGCGTTCCAGATCTTCGGCACGGTGCCGGGGAAGCGCGGACCGGGCGACGTGCTGTCCGGGAGCTGGACGGGACGGTCCAGCGCGCGCAGCAGGGCGCTGGTCGCCTGGACCTCGTCGAGGCGGAACAGATCGACGGGGTTGCGGTCGATGTAGGGGGTGGTCAGCCTGACGTCGCCGACCCGGATGGGCAGCAGATGGTGCCGTCCGCCGCTGGGGTCCTCCGCGGCGGCCCGCGACCAGACCTCCACCGCGCGTGAGGACTTCAGATACGCGCCGGAGAGCAGCACCACGGTCCGTGCGGCGTTCTCGGCGGCGATGCCGTCGTCGGCGCCCGGTTCGCGGTCGACGGAGACATCGCGGGGCACGACACGGAATCCGGCGCGGGTGAGCAGGGCCTCGATCCAGTCGGCCCACATCCGGTTCTCCGCCACATAGCTGAGGAAGAGATCGGCGGGCAGGGCGGGCCGGCGCCGGGTGAAGGCGTCCTTGATGCGCAGCCGGGTGTCCTCCCCGATGGTGGGCATCGAGGTGACCTGCTGCTCGGTGATGACGGCGGTGAGCCGCTCGAAGGCGGAGAGCAGCGAGTTGGTGAGACCGGCCTCGTCGCCGAAGGTGGCGAGCGTCTCCTCGTACGCGTAGTAGGGGCGGTACGGGATCTCCACCGCGCCCCAGTAGGAGGTGAGTTCGTCTCCGGCGAGCCCGCTGGGAAACCGGTCGAACTTGACGCGGGCCAGTGCCCGTCCGGCGTCCGCCTTCTCCTTCTCACCCTCGTCGATCCGCATCGGCACGGGGTAGATCTTGATGCCCCGGCCGCCGTAGCGCTCGTCGATCTGCCGGGCGACGGAGGCCGCGCCGTCGATGGACTGGTCGCTGAGGGTGAAGCAGTCGACCAGCACATCGGGCAGATGGACGGTGCAGATATCCGCTATGTCGCTGAGTCCGGTACGGCTGTCGATGAGGACGTAGTCGTAGTTGGCCTTCATGTCGTCTCGGAGCGCGTCGAAGAAGAGGCCGCCGCCGAGCCGGTCGTAGAAGTTGTCCCAGTCGAAGGTGGAGACGGTGGCGGAGTACTCGCGGTTCTGCCGGCCCGCGGACACGAAGTCGAGGGTGCCCCCGTCGGGGAACTCCCAGCCGAGGATCTCGGGGGTGAGGGAGACGGCGTGCGGCTGGATCCGGGCGTAGTCCGTGTGCCAGTCGTCGCGGCGGACGGTGTCGGGGGTGATCGCGGCCCAGGCGTACTCGGTGATCAGATCGATGATGCCCGTGGTGGCACCGAGGGTGGAGGGGTCGAGAAAGGGGTGGAAGAAGCGGTGCAGGCCCGGCGCCTCCAGGTCCCAGTCGACCGCGAGGACCCGCTTGCCGTTGGCGGCAAGGATCCACGCCGTGTTGGCGAGGGCCATCGTGCGGCCCGTACCCCCCTTGTACGAGTAGAAGGTGACGATGCGTCCGTCACGACTGGCTGTCATCCGTGTCCTCCGCATCGGGGGCTGCTGAGCGCATGTCCGGGACGTACTGGGTGGTGCCGTACTCGGCCATGGGGCCGCGGAGTCTGGGGCGTTCGCCCCGGGCCGCCGTCCCCGGTGGTGGTGCGGGTGGGAAGACCTCGGCGTGGCGCAGATACTCCTGGGCCGCCGCCTCGACGACCTGGGGGAGGATCTGCCCGAACGCCTCCATGCTGAAGATGCCTCGTGCGGCGGCCCGGCAGGCGGGGCGGCCGTGGTGCAGTTGGTGCGGCATGGTCCGCTCCAGCCGTTCGGCCAGTTCGGCCTCGGATATCCGGCTCTGGGGGTCGTCGCGGTTCCAGGGGACGACGACGGTCACCCAGGGGCGCGGCTGGGCGTCGAAGGCGGCGAGCCGTGCGCATCTCTCGTCGTCCGCGAGTGCCCAGCGGTCGATGAGGAGGATCTCGGGGCGGCTGGGGGGCTGGCCGGGTTCGGGCGGGGTCTCGTGGTCGAAGGAGGAGACCGTCGCCTGGTAGTTCAGCGAGCGGACGAGGTCCTGCGCCACATACGCCAGTGGCCGCGCCGAGTCCGGGTGGTACGGGTTCCAGTCCTGGGACTGTTTGCCGTAGTAGTCGGGGGCGCGGCCTTCGGGGAGATCGTGATGGGTGGGTGCGGCCACCGTCAGATGCATCGGCCGGGGTCCTCCAGTGGGTTTTCCGAACGCGCTGGGGGCATGGCGGTAGTCGACCGGGCTGCCGGGGGTGACCCGGGTGGTGTCCGCGACGGCGACGATCCGTTTCGCCAGTTCGTAGACGGCGGCTTCGTACTCCTCGGCGAATATCCGCAGTTTGATCAGGCCGTAGAGACCGTCGGTGACATAGCGGTCGCCGAAGGCCCGGTGGTTGAACTGGAGCCGCTCGGCGGGGCCGGGAAGCTGTTCGGGGGGCATCGGCACCCACAGGGCGGGAACGATCGCGTCCGCGGGACGGTTGCTCTTGGCCTGGTGGTAGATGGCCCGCTGGGCGAAGGCGTACCACTCCTTGCCGCACATCTCGCTGGCGAAGTAGCGGGGGGAGAACAGGGGGACGAACACCCGGCAGTTGGCGAGGACTTCACCGAGTCTCTCGGACCAGCCCTCTCCCGAGCGGATCTCCCGGTCCATGAATCCGGCCGGTGCCCCGGCCGGCAGATCCGTCATGGCCATCACATGGCCGCACAGATCCCGGAAGAGCCGCTCCACCCACATGTCCGGGTCGGGGCCCCCCGCCCCGTACCGCGGTGTGTGGGCGTAACTCAAGAAAAAGTACGGCCGATGATCCGCCGCACGTTGCGCTGAATCCGACACACGACCCCCGTCCTGTGTAAGCACTCGCCCTCCACCCGGCCTCCGCACCCTGCATCGGTGAGAGATGCGAGCGAATTAATCATTCCGGAGCCGGGCCCACTCCTTCCCCCGTCCTTCAGTCATTCACCGCCGCTTTTCGGACATCCAGTGTTCCGCGTGCCGGACCGCGTCCCTGATCGCGAACAATCGCGCGGGCCGGCCTCCCAGCTGTCCCTTCCGTTCCATCCCCCAGGGGAAATCCGCGCCGATGGAGCCGAATTCGCCGTCGTCGAGGACGACGTCCTCGTACTCCGTCCATTCCTTACCCCCGCCGGGCGGCCGAACCACACAGGAGTAGCGCCTTCTGGGAGCTTTCGGGTGGTACTCGGCAAGGTGGAAAGCGGTGCACACATCGAATCCGACATTGATCAGCAGCACCTTCGCGTCCGCTCCGTACAGGGCCCCGAGCGGGGAGTCCCAGCCGAGGTGGGAGGTGAGCGGGTGGCGGGCGAGCAGTTCCCCGGCGCGTGCGCCGACGGCGGCGAAGGACGTCTGGGGATGGGTGCTGCGTACGGCCCCGACGGCGAGGCGCACCGACTCGGCCAGCCGGCCCATCCCCTGGCTCGGGGTCGTGGCCGGATCGAAGGCGGGCATGTCCGCCCGGAAGGCCGCCGCCTGCTCGGGTGTCATGTCGCGCACCCGGGCGCGGAAGGCGTGGGAGGTGTCGGAGTTCTGCTCGGTGAAGGCGGGGACGACCAGGGTGCCGCCGGGGCCGACCGCGGCGAGCAGGGCGTCCCGGAGGGGGTCCGCGTCGAGCCCGGTGCCGCTCAGGGAGGCGTGCACGAGCAGCGTGGTGCCGTGGTCCACGCCCAGCCGGGTGAGTGAGAGCACCAGCGGATCGGCGTGGCGGGTCTCAGCCACGGCCCGCTCCGTCCAGCTCCGCGCGCAGGCCGGCGAGGAGCCGCCGCCCGGCGACGGTGAACTCGGCCGCGCCCTGAAGGGTGTCCAGGGCCGCCGTGGCCGAAATCGCTCCCCGGGGTTCGAAGGCCGCGAGTCCGGCCCGCTCCCAGACGTCCGCCAGCAGTTCGGACACCGGAACCTCCTCGTCCCGCCAGGGAGCCGGGTGGCGCCAGTGGCCGTCCTGGGCGTAGAGATCACTGACCTGGAGCAGGGCGTTCAGCTTCGTACGCCGGAAACCGCGCAGCAGCTCGACCGCGAGTTCGCGGGAGGTGGGGGGCAGGGCGATTCCCAGCGCTCCATAACCGTGCCCGCCGACGGCCCGCTCACGCGTGGAGGACCGGCCAAATCCCGCTGGTACGGGGGCGGCCAGCGGGGTCAGCGTGGTCAGGCAGTCGGCCGCCTCGGCGGCCTGGGCGGGCGCGGCGGCGCGCAGCAGCGCCCAGGCCCCGGTCAGCCGCTCGTCCCACAGGGCCGCCTCCGCCGGGTCGAGCCGACCTCGCGCGGGGGCGCCGAAGCGGTCGCGGTAGGGGTCGAGGTCGTCCAGCCGCAGCAGGGGGGTGCCGTCCCGTCCGCCCACCGTGCGCACGGGCCGCCAGCCGGGGGTGTCCTCCCCGGGATGTACGGCCAGGGGCGCGCGCCCCTCGGCGGTGACCCGGAATCCGCCGTTCCCGGTGGGCTGTACCCGTGCGTGACCGCTCTCGCCCGGCCCACCCGTACCGGATCCGCTCCCACCCGGGCCGCCTCTGCCCGCACCGGGCCCGCTCTCGCTCCCGCCCGGTCCCGGGCCGCTTCTGCCCTCGCCCGGGCCGCCGAGCGTCAGCTCACCGAGCATGGGCAGCCGCAGCAGCCCCCGCTCGTACGGCACCCGGAGCGCGGGTCCCGAGCCGGCCCCGATCAGCGCGGCGGCGAGATACGCGGGCAGCCGCAGGGCGAGCGCGACCGCGTCCGGACGGTCCTCACGGAGCGCGGCGAGCGCGTCCTCCAGCCAGGTACGGGTGTAGGGGTGGCCCCAGACGGTGTCCAGGAGGTCACCGCTGCCCTCCAGCTCGACGGTCAGCTCCCAGGCGTCCTGCCACGCCCGGCCGCCGCGTCCGTCCAGTTCACGGCCGAGCGCGGCGGTCAGCAGCCGGGTCACGTCCTGGTCGTCGGCGAGCAGGGCGCCCGGTTCGGACACGGAGAGCGGCACCAGCCGGTCGGCGGTGCGCCGCTCGACACCGCGGATGAGCGCTTCGAGGTCGGTGCAGTACACGGAGGTGTCGTCGAAGCCGTTCCCGGTGCGGTAACGGTGGGTGTAGAGCCCGCCGCCGCAGGACCGTACGACCGGGCAGCTCCGGCAGGTCCCGCTGACCGAGGAGAGCCCCAGCTGGCGTGCTCTGACCCCGGGGTGGGCGGCGACCTCGTCGAATGTGTGGGTGAAGACGTCGAATCCGGTGGCCGCGGCTCCCTCGTAGGCGCTCTTGAGCGAGTCGACCTGCTCCAGGGCTCCGTCGGTCTCCACGACGACGAGGTCCGTGGGAGCGAGGCCCAGGGACTCGGTGAGGCTGGGGCCGCCGGTGAGGGTGGACAGGACGGACCCGAAGAGCCGGACCGGGACGGGGCGGCCCCGCTCGTCCCAGCGGTCGAAGACCGTGAGCAGCCAGTCGGCGTACGCGGTGGGCGAGCCGTCGGGTCGGGCGGGAGGCTCGTCCCAGGTGGCGTGCGGAAGGAGGAAGTCGATGCGCGGGGGTTCCAGCTCGGCGAGCGCGTCGTACACGGCGACGGGGTCGTTGGCCACGTCGACGGTGCACAGCAGACCGAGGTAGAGAGGGCGGTAGCGCTCCTCGCGCAGAAGGTCGACGGCCCTGAGGACCAGCGGATGGCTGGTGCGTCCGTCGGCGAACCGGCGGTGCCGGTCGTTCGCGGTGCGGTCGCCGTCGAGGGAGATGCCCACCTTGACGTCGAACTCGCCGAACAGGTCGAGAAACCGGGGGCTCAGCTGTAAGCCGTTGGTGTGGATACGCAGATCGAGTTCCGCCACGCCGTCGAGTGCCGTGGTCAGTTCCTCGCAGACGCGGCGCAGCCGCGCGGGCCCCGCCAGCAGCGGCTCCCCTCCGTGCAGGATCACTGACACGGAGGGCAGGGCATGATGTTTGGCATGCTCGGCCAGTCGCAGAGCTGTCCAGGAAATCGCCTCGTCAGAGATCGCCTTCGGGCGGGTACGCCAGCTCTGATCAGCGTGTTCGTAGATGTAGCAGTGGTCACAGGCCAGATCGCATCTGCTGTGGACCTTCAGCACGATCTCGCGGAATGGGACCAGAGGGCCTGTCATTCCACCAGTCTAGAGCCGGGCTACAGCGACGAGTTGAAGGTGGAGACGCGCACGGTCCGGTCGGCGGGAGCCGGGACGACCCGGGCCAGCTTCTTCGCGGCGTCGCCACCGCGGACGTCGAGCCGCGCCAGGGGGACTCGGTTCTGCTTCGCGGCGGCGAAGGATGCGGAGGTCGTCATGGGGGGCCGTCCTTGTGATCTGTGTACATGATCCAGCTGTACAGCACGGGAACCAGGCACCATTGCGGTGCCCGGCGGCACGACTTTACTCTCACAGCCACGCGCAGCAACTCAGCACGTGAACATCGGTCGGAAGAGTTGCGTCACACTCCCGCAAAACAGAGCGGAATGGGTGACTCCGTCCAATGGGTGACGGCATAACAGCAGACAGGGGGGCGCATGTCCGGGATTCCCGGCCCACTGCACAGCACGGTGTTCCGTAACAGTGATCTGCCCGCGCTCTTCCATCACACGGACGCCATAGCCATTTCCCGTCAGCGGGAGGCCGTGGGCTCCACCCGGCGCCAGCTGCTGTTTCTGGTGGTGGGCGCCGCGGCGGCGGCCCTGCCCGCCTCCTGGAAGCTCGGCGAGAGCTTCCAACTCCCCGGGGCTCTCAGCGCGTTGGCGTACGCGGGTGTACTGGTGCTCGGTTACCGCGTGTCACGGCGGAAGGCAAAGTCGCAGTGGCAACTGAACAGGTCGGCCGCCGAGTACATCAAGTCCATGTGCTGGCGCTATTCGGTGCACGGAACACCGTTCGACGCGTCCTCGCCGGACGGGGACGAATTGTTCACCCGGCGGCTGGAGGAAGGGCTGCGGGAGCTCTCCAAGGTCGGCTGGCGTGATCCCCGGACGGATGTTCCCGATGTGGCGGACGGAGAACTCATCACCCCGGCGATGCGGCGGCTGCGGGACAAGCCGTTCGGCATCCGCAAGGAGACGTACATCAGGGACCGTCTGATCGAGCAGCGCAACTGGTACCACCGCAGTGCGGAGATCTCCCGCAAGGCCACCTTATTGTGGTCGGGGACGATCGGGATACTGACGCTTCTCGCCTTCTTCTTTTCGCTTCTGCACACGTTTTCACTCGCCGAGTCGGTCGATGTGGTCGGCATGCTCTCGGCCGCCGCGGCGGCGTGCCTGGCCTGGAGCGAGATCCGACGCCATCAGCCCCTCATCGCCGCGCACTCACTCGTGGAGGAGGACCTCGCGGCGATGCACACGGCGATGGAGACGACGGTGACGGACACTCAGTGGCCCTCCGCGGTGTACGAGACGGAGCGCATCGTCTCCCCGCAGCACACGGACTGGCTCGTACGCCACCGCAGCTGACCGGGAGGAACGCGACGGACCGCACGGGAACACCAGGGCCCGCCACGGGACATGGCCCAGGACCGCGCGCGTACGGGACACGGCTGGGTACGCGGAAGGCCAGGTGCCGGGTCGAGTGACGGAACGGGTGCCGGGTCGGGGGTTCACGGCCCGCGTACGGTGGTGAGCCACCGCAGTGTCAGGACGCCCACGCGCCCGCGACCCGGGGCGAACCCGGGCCCGGAACGCCGGTTAGGGCGCCCCGCGCCCGGGGCTCAGGGCCGCCGGACGCCCTCGCGCCAGATGATCGTCACCGGCTTTCCGAGGCCGCGCGCGTAGTGGACGATGTCCGCCGTGCCGCCGAGCCCCCGCGACGGGCCCCCGTCCCAGACGGCGACCAGCCGGTCGCAGTTGTCGGCGATGTACGCCCCCGCCGCGTAGTACGCCTCGTCCGTGGAGTGCGGGAAGGCGAGCCGGACCTCCCGGGTGGCACGCCCCCGCAACTGCCGGAAGCTCGCCAGCTCGCCGGGGGCGCTGAAGCCGTCCTCGTAGTCGCCGCTCGGGATGACCACGGTCAGTTCGGCCCCGAAGGACAGGGCGAGATCCGCGAAGAGCTGATCCGCGCCGACCGCGAGGCTGGAGAACGCCTCCAGCGCTCCTTCGTGATGGCGCAGCGCCGTGTGGATCCCGGCGCGGACATATGCGTATGCCTCGGGAGGGATGTTCCGGTGACCGGTCACTCCGATGCGCTTCACTGCTTCGCGACCCCCGTCTCCGCCGTGCTCCCGATGCTCTGACATCGTCCCAGACGAGGGCGTGGCGTCGAGTCCCCGTCCTTCATACGGACGGGGACTCGGCCGTCGCGGTACTCAGGGGACGGGCGCACGGTTCCTTCCCGGGGACGCGGGACCGGGCTCTTCCGCCCGCCGGCGGACGCCGGAGCGGTCCGGGAGCGGGGCCGGTCCGCCGTCACGCCGGCGAGCGGGTCAGCGGGTCAGCGGGTCAGCGGGTCAGTAGACGCTCACACCGTAGGCGCCGAGCGCCTCGGTGACGGGCTGGAAGAAGGTCGTACCGCCCGACCTGCAGTTGCCGCTGCCGCCCGAGGTCAGTCCGATGGCCCGGGTACCCGAGTAGAGGGGGCCGCCGCTGTCGCCGGGCTCGGCGCAGACATTGGTCCGGATCAGCCCCTGCACGATGTCGCCGCCACCGTAGTTGACCGTGGCGTTGAGCCCGGTGACGGTACCGCTGTGGATGCCCGTGGTGGAGCCCCTGCGGGTGACGGCCATACCGACCGTGGCACTGGCGGCGGCGGTGATGTCGACGCCAGCGACCGTGCCGGGGCGGGGCAGGGCGGCATTGGAATACCGCACCAGGCCGTAGTCGTTGCCCGGGAAGCTGGATCCGGCCGTGGGGCCGATGGCGGTGGTACGGGCGGAGTTGGCGTACCAGGTGCCGGCACCCTCCGTGCAGTGCCCGGCGGTCAGCAGGTAATAGGTGCTGCCGCTGCGGACGTTGAAGCCCGCCGAGCAGCGCCAGGCGGCCGCGTAGACCGCGTCGCCGCCGGAGATGAGCATGGAGAGCACACCGGGGGCGCGCTCGACGCGGATCGCGCCCGCGTCGGGCCCGGCCGCCCGCCTGATCCTGTCGATCCCGGCGCGGGAGACCATGCTGTCGGCCAGGACGACCAGGGTTCCCTTCGCCGGGTCGATGTGCCAGGCGGTGCCCGGCACATCCGCTTCGAGTACGGCGTCGCTCGCGTTGCCGAGCTGCCGGGCGTCAAATGCAGCGGCCGGCGCGGGCTCGGCACCGGCCGCGGGGACGACGGCGAGCGCTCCGGCGACGGACAGCCCTGTGGTGACGGCGAGCAGACGCATCCGTCTGCCGAGGGTGCTGCGGGGGGTGGTGCGCTTGATCCTCACTTCGCGTTCCTCCGAGGGAATCGGGGGCCCGTCGGGTGGGGCCCGTGAGGCGCGGCCATGGAGCACGGTCCGTTCTCCGGCTTTTTCGTCGTGCCCCTGACAAGCGCTGCTCGGAGTATTCGACCGGCCGACCGCCCGCGCAAGGCCGTCTTTCGGTCGAGTGAGGGGTGAGTGCGCCGGTGGGACGCGAGGGCCGGACGTGACCCCGGCGCCTGTGCGTCGCCGGGGTCGGGGAATGCTCGCGTCAGCGGTGGCCGATCATCGGGCGCGCAGCCTCCGCTCGCCCGCGGGCACACCCGTCGCCAGGGTGTTGCCCGGCGGCGGGAAGGGGCAGATGAAGTGGTCCGCGAAGGCACACGGCGGCAGCAGCGCGCGGTTGAAGTCGACCGTCACCGCGCCGTCGCCGTCCGGCGCCGGGGGCCGCAGAAAGCGGAAGCGGTAGCTACTGTTTCCGCTGGTGGCATCCGCGAAGACGGCCCACAGTGAACCGTCGTCCTCGATCGCCACGCTCAGCGTGTGCTCCTCGCCACCGAGCCGGAAGACGATCTCCCCGGCGAGACCGAGGCCGCGCTCGCGCCCGTCGGCGTTCTCCACCCGTACACCTCGGCTCTCCGGGTACGCGCGAAAGTGCCCCGGCACCGCCCAGCGGGGGTCGTACTCCGTCGTCTCGATGCCCGCGAACGCCCGCCGCGCCGGAGCGTCGGGGTCGAAGTCACGCACCGCCCACAGTCCCTCACGGCGCATCACCACCAGGCGCCGCGCGCCGTAGCCGACCCGGGCGCCGTCGATCGGCCCATGGTCGGCACCCAGCCGGACGGAGCCGGTGAGGGGCTTGCCGTCGACCGTGAGCCCGTCGCCGTGGTCCGCGGTGAGCACCACCTCGCCGCCCTCGGCCCGCCAGTCGCCGGGCACGGCCGGAATTCGCCCTTCCGGGTAGTCGTCGAGCCAGTGGGTGGCCGTCAGGGAGAGCGGCCCGTACGGCGCGGTGATCGTCTCCAGCCGCCGTTCGTGCCACTTCCGCCAGTGCCGGCGCTCCCGTTCGCCGTGGCCGGGGCGCTCCGCTTCCTCGTGCGCGGGGCGCGCCCGCCCGCTCCGGCCGCCGGGGCCGCCATGGGCCTCCCGGCCGCCGGGGCCACCGCGCCCGCCGGATCCCGTGGGGCCGTCGTGACCGCTCGGGTCTGCTGGGTTCGGGTCCGTGCTCATACGTCAACCTTTCCACACCGGCTCGGTGAGCCCGAGGTGGGAACGGAGCGTCGTCCCCGTGTACCGCGTACGGAACACTCCTCGTTCCTGGAGCAGCGGCACCACCCCCGCCACGAATTCGCCGAGCCCGCCCCCGCCGGGCTGGGGCACCAGGACGAATCCGTCGGCCGCGCCCCCGCGGACGTACTCCTCCATCGCGGCGGCCACCCGGCCGGGAGTGCCGATGAACGACTGCCGACCGCTCGCCTCGGCGACGGTCTCCCGGGCCGGCCGTTCTCCCGCTTCCGGGATCGCCCCGCGGTCCCCCTCCGGCACCCGGCGCCCGGTGAGTACGGAGTCGGGGGCGGGGTCGAAGCCGGGCGAACCCTGCGGACCAGGCGAACCATGCGGACCAGGGACCCCGGGCAGGCCGGGGATCGGCCCGTCGGGGAGGTCCCGGCCCCGGATCCGCTCCACCGCGGGGATCGCGCGCTCCGCCGGGATCCTCCGGCGGCGGATCTCGGCGGCCCTCTCCCGTGCCTCCGCATCGCTCGCGCCGAGGACCACGGTGACCTCGGCCAGTGTCCTGCGATCCGCCATGACGCTGCGGCCGCCGGGCTCCCCCTCATGTGCGGCGGAACCGCCTACGGCCCCGGCCCCCGACGCGCGGCCCGTACCGGGCGGGCCCTGCGGTTCGTACCGGGTGATCAGGACGTCCGCGACGCCGGCGGCCTCCTCCGGGTCCTCGCCGGGGACGGCCGCCCGGATGATCACGGGGTGGCCCTGCGGCGGACGCGGGAGGGTGAACTCGCCCTCCGTGGTGAAGTACGGGCCGGAGTGGGAGAAGGGGCGCGCCTCGCCGCCGGAGGGCCAGGAGTCCCACAGCCGGCGTGCCGTACGGATGAACTCCTCCGCCCGACCGCCGGCGCCGGGCGGATCGGCCATATGCCAGGCGGCCCGCCCGCCGCTGAGGTGGTCCAGGGACGCGAGCGCGCGGGCTGCCGTGAACGGCTCGGCGGTACGGGCGAGGACGGCGGCGGCGAGCCCCAGCCGGTCGGTGACGGCCGCCAGCGCGCTGAGCAGGGTGACCGGCTCGGGGCGGAGGGCCGCGTCGACGCCGTCGTGGACGCCGTCCCCTGCTCCGTACGGAAGGGTCCCGCCGCCGAGGAGCAGGAAGTCGAACAGCCCGCGTTCGGCGGTTCGCGCACTCCGCACGAGGGACGCGAAGTCCGCCCGGCCGCCCGTACCGCCGTCGGCTCCGGTGTCAGGGAGGCGTACGGCGAGGTGAAGCCGTCGGGCGCCGGTCATGAGGTGCTCCGGGCCGCGCCGGCGTACCGGTTCATGGGCCGGGCGAGCCCCAGGTGCTCCCGGAGCGTGCCGCCGGGGTGGAACACCCGGAACAGGCTGCGGTGCTGGAGCAGCGCGACCGTTCCATTGACGATCCGCTCCAGATCGCGCTGCGGGGCGATGGGCGCGAGATGGAAACCGTCCACGGCTCCCCCGCGGTGCCAGCGGGTGATCAGCTCGGCGAGATCGACCGGTCCGCCGCTGTAGTACGTGCCCCGGGCGGCGAGCCGCGGTCCGCCGTCGCGTCCGTAGGGGCCGGTGAGGCCCGGCTCCGCGCCCTGTTCCCGCTCGCCGAGGTCCACGGGGAGCGACTGGAGGACCCGCAGTTCCCGGGGGTCGCGGCCGAGGGCCCCGGCGTCCCGGTGGATACGGGAGCGGAGCGCGGCGGCCTGCTCGGGCGAGGTGGCCCGGACGAGAACGACATCGGCGTACCGCGCGGCCGTCCGCCGGCCCTCGTCGCGGGTGCCGCTGATGTCGACGACGGTGACGGGACGGCCCTGGGGAGGCCCGGGGACGGTCACCGGGCCGCGGGCGGCGGAACAGGGCCCCCGGAAGTCGACATGGCGTAGCCCGCTCTCGTCGACAGGTCGATCTGTCCCCGTCCCTTGACGTTCTGTGCCTTGACGCTCTGTGCCTTGACGCTCTGTGCCGTGACATCCCGTGGTGTGGCGCCCGGTGGTGTGACGTCCGGTGTCATGGGCGCGGGCGGATCCGGGGGCGCGGATGGCTCTCCGTCCCGTCCCGGCGGCTCCGGGGCCGTCCGCCCAGCCGTCCCAGAGGCGCCCGGCGGTGTCGGCGACCCGGCCCGCCTCACGCCAGAGCGCGGCGGTCGCCGGGGCGGCCCCCCGGCCGAAGAGCCCTGCCTCGGCCTGGGTCGCCGAGACCCCGATCACCCAGCCCGCGCGGCCGCCGCTCACCCAGTCGAGCGTGGCGAGAGCCGTGGCCACTTGGACGGGCTCGGTGTACGTGGTGGTCACCGTCGGCACCAGACCGATCCGGTGGGTGGCGGGCGCGAGCCGGGCCAGCACCGCGAGGGCGTCGGGACCCGGCCGGGCGAACGAGTCGCCGAGCGTGACGAAGTCGAGGGCCCCGCGCTCGGCGAGCACGGCCAGATCGACATAGTGACCGGCGTCGTACCGCGCGGGCCCGTCGAGGGCGACGGCGAGATGCAGGGGGCGATGGGGGGTCATGTCGGGGCCTCTCCGGAAGGGTCGGTTCCTGGCCGGGCGGACGGGGGGTGGAGCCGGTCGGCTCCGGGATCCGGCCGTTGGCCCGGGGCGGTCTCCGCGAGGTCGGGGACCCGGCGCCGTCCGACGCGGGGAGCCGGGCGCCCGGGCCGACGGGATGGATCGCGCGGCCGATCGGGAGCCGTACGCGCGGTGACGTCGTCCCGCCGCTGCACGCCCCGACCGGCACCGGGCACCGGGCCCGGCCAACCGCCCCCGGACGCAGCCCGGTTCAGGGCGTGGGCGTCGTCCCCCGGGGCCGTAGCGGACTCCGGCACAGCAGCGGAGGCCACCGGCCGCGCGAAGACCGAGCCGAGCGCGGAGTGATCCACCGTACGTCCCGGGGATCCACGCGACGGCGTCACGGGGGACCGTGGACGGCCCGGAGCCGGGCGCCCGTATCCGCGCAGTGAGCACCGGCGGCCGGGTCCCCGCGGCCCTTCCCTGCCCGGTCGTCCGGCCCGGGCACACAGTCGGCTCCTTCCGGACGGAGCGGCCCCGGCGTACGAGGAGAATCCGGCAGCGGACGAGGCGCGCCCGGACGGCGGTGGCGAGGGCGTCACCACGCGATACGCCCGGCCGGACGGCGGTCTGCGGGAAACGGAAAGGCGGGCACAGCCATGCGAAGGCTCCGTGGATACGGGATCGAACACGGGACGGCCTTCACCACAGGCACGGCGGCACGCGACACATCAGCACGACACGGACCGAGCCCCTCAGCACGATCCTCGATGTGAGGCTAGAGGGTGAACAGTGCTCGATGTCAAGGCTGTCCACAGTGTGAGCCGTGCGTCTTACGGCAGTTGACGCGGCACCGCATGCCTGTTCCACTGGGTGCCATGTACGCGCAGCCGAGGCTGGTCACCCGCTCCCACATCGACTTCGGTCGTGTGTGGTCCTGTTCCTGTTGAGCGAAGCCCGCCCCGCGCCTTCACCCGCACGCCGTCACCGCACGAGCGACGTACCTCTCCCCCTCGCCGCACAGCGTGTCCAGGCTGTCCGTGACACGGTCTAGGACCCGCAGTCGCACGAGCAACAGCACCCCGTGTCGCCGCCGGTAGCGGTACCGGCGTCGGCATGGGAACCCCCGCACGGGCTCTGGCAGCAGTCCCCGCCGGCGCCTTCGCGCTTCTTGCGGGACCAGGGCCCCTCGAAGGTGTCGGCACAGCAGGGCTGGCACGTGCAGCACAGCCAGGTGGCGGCCAGACAGCCGCCCAGGAAGCTGCGCCGTCCTCCCTTCGGAGCCCCGCCCTTCGGTGGTTCGGGCTCGGGCGGCAGCTCGCCGAACCGCCGCCCGCCGCCCGAGCCGCCCGAACCGGAGCCCGCCCCCCAGGAGCCGGCGCCGGCGCCACCGCTGCCACCGCTGTACGGATTGCCGCCGCCGTACGGATTGCCCCCGCCCGGGGGCGGGTTCGGCGTCGAGACCTGCCCCTCGTGCGCACAGGAGGCCGCCCGGAACGCGCGGTTCACCGCGACCTCCAGTTCATGGGCGAGCAGGACATGGACCAGCCGGCGGTCGGTCAGGCGCACATCGTGCAGCGCGAGCCGTACTCCGTGAACGGCGTCGTCGGCGAGCCTTCGGGCCTCAGTGAGCGGGGTACCGGTGGCCGTCAGCGGGTTCCAGGCGCCGGACGCGGCATCGGCGTCCCGGTCCTCCACCGCGTCCAGCAGATGCGCGAGACGGCCGAAGAGCCTTCCGGCCTCGGCGAGCGGGGCCGCGTTCTCCGGCCGCCCGGCGAGCACGGCGGTGTGCGCGAACGCGGCGGCGGTGGCCGTCTCGGTGGGTTCGGTGACGGTGAGCAGCGGGGTGCCGGGGCCGGCCAGGGTCTCGATCCCGGTCTGCCGGTCGACCGCGTCGACCAGGACGGCGGTGTCGAAGCCCAGTTCCGCCCCGGTGCGGGCACCGGCCCGGTCCCAGCCGGCCGCGACCCTGCGCGCGGCGGCGGCCACCGGCCTGCGCGCCAGCATCCCGTCCCGGTCGGCGACATGGTCGCGTACCTTCGCGGACGCCAGCACCAGGGACACCGCCGCCGCCAGCCGGGCGCCCTCCCCCCTGGCGACGGGCGCGGTCCGCATGCCCCGCAGCGGGCAGGGCCCGGCGGTGCGCCGCGCGTCCGGGGTGCGGACGGACTGAGCCTCCGTCAGAACGGAGATGATCAGGCCGTCGTAGTTGGTGACCACCCGGGCGAACTGCCCGTGGTCCGCGCGGAGCGCGAGACAGAGCCCGCAGAGATGGGCCGTCCACTCGGCCTTCAGCCCGTCGGTGAGCCGATGGGCGCATGGTCTGACGATTCCGAACACAACACGGCCCCCCGTGAGTCGTTGTGCGATCCAGGCATCGTAACCGGACGGGATCCGCTCATCTGTACGTCCCCAGCTTCACCCATCTGGCCCGACTTTCATATTTTGAGCAGATCATGCGTCTTATCTGGGAAGAACCCTGACGAACCGCCACATCCTCTGCACCAGTACCGTCACGAATCCCCTGCACGGCGGCTATCCACGTGGCACGCGATCCGCATGATGGACGACCATAGGGACAGGGAAGAACAAGAGACCGCTAGTGAGCGGACCACAGCGAAAGGAGGCGTCGATGGGATCTGTGCGCAAGGCGAGTGCCTGGCTGGGGCTCGTCGAGGACAGCGACGAGCGTTACTACGACGATGAGTACGCCGAGGGTGCCGAGACCGGTGACGCGTGGGTCACCGACCCGCGAGTGCGTGTTGCCTCCGACTCCGCCCAGGAAGAGGGCCGCCGGATCGCCACGGTCTCTCCCTCCTGCTTCCGGGACGCCCGTGGCATCGGCGAGTTGTTCCGCGACGGTGTGCCCGTCATCGTGAACCTCACCTCCCTGGACCCCTCCGACGCCAAGCGCGTGGTGGACTTCGCCGCCGGGCTGACGTTCGGACTGCGCGGTTCCATCGACCGGGTGGCGACCCGGGTCTTCCTGCTGAGCCCCGCGCACACGCAGGTCGTCAACGGCGAGGCCCCGGGCCGCGTCCAGGACGGCTTCTACAACCAGAGCTGAGCAGGGCGCTCGCCGGCCGTGTCCGGTCGCCCGGTACGCCGGGTCACCGGAAGGCGTCCAGGCCGGTGAGCGCCTTGCCCAGGACGAGCTGGTGCATTTCGACAGTGCCCTCGTAGGTGAGTACCGACTCCAGGTTGGTCGCGTGCCGCATCACGGGATACTCCAGGGAGATCCCGTTCGCGCCGAGGATCGTGCGCGAGGTGCGGCAGATCCCGATGGCCTCCCGCACATTGTTGAGCTTCCCGAAGCTGACCTGCTCGGGGCGGAGCCTGCCCGCGTCCATCCGGCGTCCCAGGTGGTGGGCGAGCAGAATCCCCTTGTGGAGCTCCACCGCCATATCGGCGAGTTTGGCCTGGGTGAGCTGGAAACCGCCGATGGGCCGGCCGAACTGCTCACGGGTGCGGGCGTACTCCAGCGCCGAGGCGAAGCTCGCGCGGGCGGCTCCCATCGCGCCCCAGACGATTCCGTACCGCGCGTGACCGAGACAGCTCAGCGGTCCGCGCAGCCCGGTGGCCTCCGGCAGTACGGCGTCGGCGGGCAGCCGTACCCCGTCCAGGACCAGTTCGCTGGTGACGCTCGCGCGCAGGGACCACTTGTGCTTGATCTCGGGGGCGGAGAATCCGGGTGTGCCCGCGGGGACGACGAAGCCGCGGATACCGCCCTCCTCGTCGGTCCTCGCCCAGACGACGGCGACCCCGGCGACCGAGCCGTTGGTGATCCACATCTTGCGGCCGTTGAGCACCCAGTCCGTGCCGTCGCGCTTGGCGTGGGTGCGCATGGAGGCGGGGTCGGAGCCGTGGTCGGGCTCGGTGAGGCCGAAGCAGCCGATGATCTCGCCCGCCGCCATCCCGGGCAGCCAGCGCTGCCGCTGCTCCTCGGAGCCGAACCGGTGGATCGCGTACATGGCGAGCGAGCCCTGTACGGAGACCAGGGAGCGGATGCCGGAGTCGGCGGCCTCCAGCTCCAGGCAGGCCAGTCCGTACTGCACGGCGCTCGCCCCCGCGCAGCCGTACCCCTTGAGCGACATGCCGAGTGCGCCGAGCGCGCCCAGTTCACGGGTCAGCTCCCGGATCCCGGGAAGCTCACCGCGCTCGTACCAGTCGGCGATGTGCGGCAGGACGCGGTCGGCGGCCCAGTCGCGCACGGTGTCGCGGATGGCGAGGTCCTCGGGGCTGAGCAGATCGTCGATGCCGAGCGGGTCGTACGGGTCGAAGGGCGCGGGCTTCGGGGATACGGGCATGGCGGGGCCTCCGGCGGCTGATGGGCGGAGTCGGCGGGCGGGCGCACCGGGGCACGCGCCGGCGGACGCCCGCCGGCCGAGGGCTGTCCGGAAAAACTAGCAGCGATAACCCCGGACGGGGAACCACGGCCGTCCGACGATCTCGCGGTTCACCGGACCGCCGGTCCCGCGGCTCCGCGGACCGGGCCTCTCAGGGGTTCCGGAGGTCCGTCACCGTGCGGCCGGGCGGATCCGCGGGCTCTCCCCGCCGGCCGGAGCGGCCGTGTCGCGGGCGACCGTCACGACCGAGACACCGGAGGCACCCGAGGCACCGCCGGGGATCCCGGCCGCCGGGGAGATCCCTGGGCCGCCGGACATCCCGGGGATACCGGTGAGGTCGGCGGGCTCACGGCTCGCCGGGACCGGGACCTCACGGTGGAAGGCCGCCCGTACGGCGTTCTCGCAGCGCTCGCCCGGTTCCGCGCACTCCATGATCCGCGGCAGCCGCAGCGCGGCGAGTGCGCCGAGCAGCAGCAGACCCGCGCTCACCAGGAGCGTGACATGGAGGCCGTGGACGAAGGAGTGGCGCGCGGTGGTGCGCAGCACCTCGCCCGCGCTCCCGCCGAGCCGGTCCGCGACCTGGTACGCCTCCCCCAGCGAGTGGGACGCGGCGGTGCCCGCGGAGGCGGGGACCCCGGCGAGGGAGCTGAAGGCGGGTGCGTAGGCCGCGTTCATCACACTGCCGAGCAGGGCGATCCCCATGCCCGCGCCGAGTTGGTAGGAGGTCTCCCCGATCGCGGCCGCGCCGCCCGCGCGCTCCGGCGGCGCCTCGCTGAGCATCGACTCGTACGCGGCGAAGAGCGTGGTCTGGAGCCCGAAGCCCAGCAGGACGAAACCGGTGGTGAGCAGCAGCGGCCGGTCGTGCTGTCCCATCGGCGTGAGCAGCAGCACGGCCGCGGCGGTGAGCAGGAATCCCCAGCCGGCCATCCGGCGCGGCCCGAGACGGCGCAGGGTGGAGGAGCCGGTGGCACCGGCGGCCATCGCGGCGAAGGTCAGCGGCAGCAGACGCAGGCCCGTCTCCAGCGGGCTGAGCCCGAGGATCAGCTGGAGGTACTGGACGGCGATGAGCTGGAGGCCGACCAGCGCGAGCATGGCGAGCACGATGCAGCCGACGGAGGTGGAGAAGGTCGTGGTGGCGAACATCCGGATGTCGATCAGCGGATGCTCGCGGCGCCTCTGCCGCCGTACGAACAGGGCCAGCAGGACCAGGCCCGCCAGCAGCGGGAGGACGGTCCCGGCGTCCAGCGGGCCGTGGCCCGCGCCGAGCCGCTTCATACCGAGGACCACGCCGAGCACCCCGGCGGCGGCCATCAGCGCGCCGAGCACGTCCCAGGGCCCGCCGAGGGCGCCGCGTGACTCGGGCAGCAGCCACCGGGCCAGCGGGAGGATGAGGGCCATCAGGGGGATGTTGACGAGGAAGACGGAGCCCCACCAGAAGTGCTCGACGAGGAAGCCGCCGACGACGGGTCCGGTGGCGGCGCCCACGGCTGCCACCGCGGTCCAGATGCCGATCGCCATGGCCCTCTCCCGGCGGTCGGGGAAGACCGCGCGGAGGATCGAGAGCGTCGCGGGCATAATCATCGCGCCGCCCACGCCGAGCAGGGCACGCGCGGCGATCAGCACCTCGGGCGTGGTGGCGAGGGCGGCCAGCGCCGACGCGGCGCCGAAGATGCCGTATCCGATGATCAGCACCCGGCGGCGGCCGACGCGGTCCCCGAGGGTCCCGAAGAGGATGAGCAGCGCGGCGCAGATCAGCGGATAGGCGTCCACGATCCACAGCAGCTCCACACCGCTGGGGCGCAGATCCTCCGTGACGGACGGCACCGCGACATGGAGCACGGTGGCGTCCAGGGCGACCAGCAGCAGGCTCACGCAGAGAACGAGGAGGACGACCCAGCGGTTGGCCCCGCCGCCTGCGGCACGCAGTCGTGCCACGGCCGTAGTCGTCCCTGCCATGCACCTACCTCCAGTGGTTCCCTCGCGCTCGGCGGGCCAGCCGGGGACGGGGACGGTCCCTCAGGCGGTCCGGCATCGACGGACGAGTGAGCCGTCAGCGTACGCGAGTTCCGGCCGATGGCGCGTGGTTCATCTCTCACACACTTGGCGGACGGGTGTGTGGTGTGCGCCACGCCCCGTGTGCCATGGCCGGATCCAGCGGCCCGGAACATGAGAGAAAATTAATCCGGGGAACCGGGTAACGGTCATTTACGCGGCCCAATGACACCCCGTCGGACCGGCCCCGGCATTACGGCGGGCGTGACCTCGCGGGATTTCCGAATTGGCCAGTAATAAATCCCGCGTCAGCGGGTTACCCCACATCACATCGTCATCACAAAGCCGCTGGATCGGCCTAGTCACGCCCTCACTCGCTGTAACGTCGATTGGGTGCGTACCGACATCTTCGCCCGCCTGGACCGGGAGCCGGAACCGCCGAAGATAGAGATCCCGCGGATGAGCCGCACCCGTCTCGCCCTCTTCGGCGGGACGTCCGCGCTCTACGTCGCCATCGTTGTCGCCGTTCTGGCGTCGACCTGGCTGGTGATCATCGACTGGAAGATCATGCTGTTCCGGCCCTATCAGCAGTGGCCGGAGCTGCACCCCTTTCTCGATTACTTCGTGGTGCTCGGCCAGCGTGGTCCCACGGCCGTGATGGTCGCCGCGTGGCTGGGCTGGCGCTCCTGGCGCCAGCACACCGTGCGGCCCCTGCTGGTGCTCGGCGTCTCGTTGCTGCTGCTCAACGCGACCGTCGGCGCCGTCAAGATCGGTCTCGGCCGGCTCGGCCCCCATTACGCGACCCAGATCGGATCACCCGAACTGTTCGCCGGCGGAGATATATTTCCCTCCGGGCACACCGCCAACGCGGTGGTGACCTGGGGAATCCTCGCGTATCTGGCGACGACCCCGAAGACCCGGCGCTATTTGTCGGCACTGTCGGCGACGGTCTCGCTCGGTGTCGGTCTCACCACCGTCTATCTCGGTACGCACTGGCTGAGCGATGTTCTGCTCGGCTGGGCGGCGGGGCTGCTGATCCTGCTGGCGCTGCCCTGGTGCGAGCCGCTGATCGGCCGGACGGAGGCGTGGATCTTCGCGCGGCGCGAGCAGTGGCGGGCGCGCCGCCGTCTCGCCCCCTCGCTGCCGGTGGCGGCGGGCGGCCCGAGGCCGGCGCTGGTCGTACCGCGCGGCCCGGTGGAGGAGAAGCCCGCGCGGGAGCCGGTGGGGGCCATGGGCGGTATGCCCGGCCCGTCCGGCAGGTCCACCGCGCAGCTCGCCCCGCAGCGGTCGCACACGGTGCGGTCGGAGCGGTCGCCGGTCACCCCGTCGGGCAGCCGCCGTCCGCCCTCCTCGCGGTCGGTGACGGGCGGCTGAGCCCTTCTCCCAGCGGTGTACGCGAGGCCCCGGCCGGGGAACGGCCGGGGCCTTCGCGCTGTCCGTACGGGCCCGGCCCAGGCGCCGCCCGGCCCCTGGGCCCGTACGGGTGACGGCACCCCGCGCGGGACGGCGCCGGCCTGCGCGCGGCCCCCATCGCGCGGCCGGGCGGAACGGCCGTGGAAGGCCCCGGCGCCCACCCGCACTCAGCCCCGCCAGCAGCGGATGACCGTACCGCCCTCCACCTCGAAGTTGATCCGGCCGATCAGATACTCCAGGGTGATGATCGCGCCCGGCGGCAGGGATCTGACCGTAGTCCAGCCCTGCTCGCGGGCCCGTCGTTCGGCGGCGTCGGCGGCGAGGCCGACATATGCCTCGGTGGGGTCGGCGGGCTCCGCCGAAGGGGTCGGTATGGGTGCCATGCGTCCACGGTAGGCGGCAGCGGACGGTGACGGTAGCGGAGCCGGGACCGCCGTCGGCGATCTCCCGCACCCCACCGGTCACGCTTCTGTCACAGGACCGCGACACGCGTTCAGCCCACACTCCGTCACCCGAACGAGCAGTTCGACACCGCCTCCGCGGTAATTCCGGACGGCCTGTCGATCAGGTGGAATTCCGGCGGCGAATTGTCCCGGGCGAGCATCGGAGGACGAATTGACGGACCGTGAACAATTCACGGGTTCCTTACGGAATCCCCGCGCCCGATCGGGTCCCCGGCCGGTCCCCGAAGAGGGCCCCCGACCGCCCCCGGAGCTCCCGGTCCCGCATGACTTCCGGCATGAACACGCCCGTGCGGCATACGGCCCCGGACAGCGGGAAGACACATGCCGCCCGCCACGGCGTCACCGCACTCCCCGGGCTCCGGTCGCAATCCCCGGTTTTCGAACTGCGCCGCCCCGATTCGCGGCCCGCGAAACCACGGCGGAGAAGGACCTCGTCAATCGACCGCCCGGGACAGCCGGTCCCGGACCGCCCTGATGTACTCGGTCAGCCCGGCCGGCTCGATCACCTCGAAGTCCACGCCCATCAGCAGCACATGGACCACCAGCAGTTCCGGGCCGGCCGCGCCCGTGCGCAGAATGCAGCTCGTGTCGTCGACCGGCTCCAGCACCCCGTCGGAGGGCGTCACCACCTCGGCCGCCCGCTCGGCCGGTACGAGCAGCCGGATCACCGCCGTGTCGGTGTACGCGGAGGTGGACACCCCTCGGGAGACATAGGCGGCCAGATCCTCGGCGGGCGGGGTGCGCGGGGTGAACCGGGGGCCGTGCGGCGGCGTCGGAACGATCCGGTCCGCCCGGAACGTACGCCAGTCGGCCCGGTCGGTGTCCCAGGCGACGAGATACCAGCGGCGCTCGGTGCACACCAGCCGGTGCGGTTCGACGGTACGGCGGGTGAGGGAGCCGCCGTGGTCGCGGTACTCGAACCGCAGCCGCTCACCGTCCCGGCAGGCGTTGGCCAGCTCCGTCAGCACGGAGGCGTCCACCTGGGACCGGGGCGTGTGCAGCATCGGCACGGTGAAGGAGTTCAGCGCGCTCACCCTCCGGCGCAGCCGCTCGGGCAGGACGTGCTCCAGCTTTGCCAGGGCGCGTACGGAGGTCTCACCGATGCCCTCGATTCCCTGGCCGGCCGCGGTGCGCAGCCCGACCGCCACCGCGACCGCCTCGTCGTCGTCGAGCAGGAGCGGGGGCAGCCGGGCACCCGCGCCGAGCTGGTAGCCGCCGCCCGTACCGGGACTGGCGTTGACGGGATAGCCCAGCTCGCGCAGCCGCTCGACGTCACGCCGTACGGTGCGCGGGGTGACGCCGAGCCGTCGCGCCAGCTCGGCGCCGGACCAGTCCCGGTGGGTCTGGAACAGTGAGAGCAGGCGCAGCAGCCGTGCCGAGGTCTCCAGCATGAGAGGCATTCTGCCAAGCACCCGGACAGGTTCTGTCCTCAAGTCCGTCCGGGTGGGGACGTTCCCCGGAAGACTAGGAGCGGCCCGCCCGGCGGAGCACGGCGGAGGCCAGATATCTCAGGGCGTACACACTGCCGTAGACCGTGCCCCGGAAACGGAGAACGGCATCGCGCACGGCGGTGCGGGACCCCCTGGTCCGGGCCTGCTCGACCAGTTCCGAGAAGAGCGCCTCGTGGCGCGCGGCGATCCGCACGGGGTCGAAGCGCTCGGAGGCGGCGAGGGCGGCCGCCCCGGTACGCAGTCTCAGTTCGTCGTCGCAGATCAGTTCCAGGAGCGCGTCCGCGATCGCGTCCACGTCACCGGTCGGCACCAGCCGCCCGTCCACGCCGTCCTCGATGATCTCGCGCGGCCCGTGGGGGCAGTCGGTGGAGACGACCGGCAGCCCGCAGCGCATCGCCTCGACGATCGTCATGCCGAAGGACTCCTTGCTGGAGGTGACGGCGGCGATCGAGCCCTTGACCCACTCGGGTTCGAGCGGGTGGGCGTTGCCCATCAGAAAGACGTGGTCCTTCAGCTGCCGCTCCTCGACGAGAGCGGTGAGGGCATCGCGCTCATTGCCGGTGGCGTCCCCGCTGCCGTAGATCCGCAGCCGCCAGTCCGGCCGGGCGGCGACGACCTTGGAGAATGCCTTCACCAGCAGGTCGTACCGCTTCACACCGGTGAGCCGCCCGGCCGCCACGACGAACTTGCCCCTCCCGTCGGAGGGCGGCACGGTGGGCCGGGGCACGCTGTTGGGCACGGACTCGATCCGTACGCCGGGCAGCTTCAGCCGGGTGCGGTAGGCGCGGGCGTCCGCCTCGGTGACGGTGGTGATCGCGTCGAGGAGCCCGTACCGGTAGCCCAGCTCACGGCGGAGCCGGTAGCCGTGGCCGTCCAGGGTGAGGTGCTCCTGGGCCACGCGGACGGGACCCCGGCGGGTCTGGCGCGCGATATGCACATTGAGCCCCGGCCGGGTGCCGATGACGACATCGGCGTCCAGGGAGCGCAGATGCTCGGCGATCCGGGTGTCGGTGAGACGGCTGTACTGCCTGTGACGGCCGTCCCCGCGCGGGAAGACCTTCGCGGGGCGCCGGTGGTCGGGGTGGTCACCCGCGTACCCCGGACTGTTCCTCCGCAGGTCGACGAGTTCACGCATGGTGACCCCGGCGGGTGCCCCCATCATCGGCTGCTCACGGTGGCGGAAGACGGAGACGATCTCCACGTCGTGGCGCTGGGCGAGCACCTGGGCCAGATTGAAGGTCGTACGGATCGTGCCCCCGATTCCGTACGCGTTGTGCAGCAGAAAAGAGATGCGCATGTGCTGCGGCGTCCCCCTGTTGAGATGTGGTCGCGACGACTCTACTGCGCGCTGACCCCTCCGCCGGGCCCGGGCGGAAGTCTCCCGGTGATACGAGGGACGGGGGCGCGGCCGGAAGGCGGGCGGGAGGGCGATCGGAGCCGGTGGAGGGCGGATCGCGGCCCGTGGGGACGAGCGCGGGGCCCCGCGCGGTCAGCCCGGGATGGCGAGCATCATCCCGACGGCCAGCCGGTCGGGCGAGCTGCCGATGACGTCCCGGTTGGCCTCGTACAGCGCCTGCCAGCCGCCCGTGACCCGGTAGCGCACGGCGATGGCGGAGAGCGTGTCGCCCGCGCGGACGGTGTGGACCCGGCCGCTGAGACCGTACCGCTTGGAGCACACGGGCCAGGCGCCCCAGCCCTGGACCGTCAGGACCTCCTCGGCGACCCTGATCTGCTGGGCGCGCGTGGCGAGATCGGCGCGGGCGGCGAACGCCGGGCCGCCGAACTCCTCCCACGTCGGCTGCCCGAACTGAAGCCCTCCGTAGTAGCCGTTGCCGGTGTTGGCGCTCCAGTCGCCGCTGCTTTCGCACTCGGCCACGCAGTTCCACGGCCATCCGGTCGCCGCGCAGGCGTACGTGCCCGGACCGGTGCCGACGCCGGGGCTGCCGGGCGCGGGCGGTGGCGGCAGCGCGGCCGCGGCGGGTGGTACGACGGTGAGGACGGCGAGGGCCGTGAGCAGCACGGCCGCCGCGGCGGCCCCGGGGCGGCGGCGGACACCGGGGTCCGGCGCTCGTTTCACCGGTGACAGAGCGTGTGGCAGAGCGTTCGGCACCCGGATCACGCTAGGCACAGCGGTCACGGGCGGGCCCCCGCCGCGCACGGAACGCGCACGGCCCCACCCGGTCGGACCCGGGCGGGGCCGTGCGGCGGGGGGAGTGCCCCGCATCCGGGCGGGGCCCCGGAGAATGACGGTCAGAGCGAGAGCCGCTGCCCGGGCAGGATGAGGTCCGGGTCACCGCCGATGACGGCACGGTTGGCCGCGTACACCGCGCGCCAGTTGCTGCCGTGGGCGGCGGCGATGGCGCTGAGGGTGTCGCCGGCGCGGACGGTGTAGCCGCCGCGGGCGCCGACCCGTCCGGTGCGGGCCGCGGGGCGCGGGGCCTTGGCCTTGGCCTTCGGCAGGGCCCCGGCCTGGTGCCTGGTCTGGTCCCTGGTCTGATCCTCGGCCCGGTTCCGGGACTGGCCGCTGGTCCCGGACCGGTCCTTGGTCCGGGAGTGGTCCTTGGTCCGGGAGTGGTCCTTGGCCTTCGTCCCGGCCCGGGTCCTGGCCGTGGAGTCGGCCCGGGACCGGGTGCCGGAGGACTTGTGCGCGGGCTTCGCGACCGCGGGCGCGCTGCCGTACGCCCCCGCCCGCTTCGAGCAGGTCGGCCAGGCGCCCCAGCCCTGGCCCTTCTGGACCTTGGTGGCGACGGCGATCTGCTGGGCCCTGGTCGCGCGGTCCGCGGTGGGCGCATAGGCCCTGCCGCCGTACGCGTTCCAGGTGGAGGCGGAGAACTGGAGCCCGCCGTAGTAGCCGTTGCCGGTGTTGATACGCCAGTTGCCGCCGCTCTCGCACGCGGCGATGCGGTCCCACACCCCGCCGTCCGCCGCCCGTGCCTCGCCCGCCGTGGCGGCGAGGAGGGCCAGCGGCGCCACCAGGGCCGCGCCTGCCAGCGCCGCCGTGGTGCGCCGCCGAGGGGAACCGGGGGTGTTCCGGGAACTCGTGAACATCAGTGACCTCTCAAAGGACCCGGGGGTCCTCAGACGGTGGCGGGCCGCGGCACGTCAGGCGTGTCCCGGTCCGCTCCGCCCAGCCCGTCTGAGGGGCCGCGCCGTGGTGCTCGGCCGGCGCGGCCGGTGACGCGATGGGCCGCACTGGCTGTGCGGCGGCCGGGGCGGGCTGGCCCAGGGCGGTGCGCTGTGCACTCGGCGGTGGAATCTAGAGAGCCGGCGGCCCCGCCATCAACCAATCGCCCGTCCTCCCAGGCCAGCTGACTATTACTCACCGTAGCGGCGATTTCCGGCCACCCACTTGATGGGAAAAAGTCGGCATATCCCGGTCAGCCGCCGGGTGCCGCTGTGAGCCGGTTCACCACGTCAACGTCCGCCCACTCGCCCGCCATTGACAGCGAGTAGTCAATTCCCCGGGCGATTCTCACGCTCCGCAGCGGGCCGTTCCCTTCCGTTCCACTGATGCGTGACCCCTGCCACAGATCGTCCGTTGAACCCTTTATGAGCCGGGATCCGCCCGGCGCACAAGATCAAGTTCCGAGGAGCCACCCGTGCCGCGCATGCTCGACGTCAGCGAGGACGTCCGCGCCGAGATCGGCGACGAAGAAGCCGAGCGGCTGCTCGCCGGCGAGACCGCCCCGGGCAGCTATGACTGCACCTCCTGCCGTACCCCGGGCGACACCGGGCAGGAGCGCACCAGCACGGTGCTGTTCGTCGGCGCCGAAACCGCGGTGCTCGCCTTCGCCCACGCCACCTGCATTCCCTCACAGGTCGTCCAGGTCGCGGAGGAGCATCTCCAGGGCGCCGTACGGTCCATCACCGGCGAGGAGCCCGGTGCCGCGGCCCCCGCCCACAGCGCCGCCGCGACCGCCCCCGCCGGCTCCCCCGGCACCGGCGGGGGCCAGGCGGTCCTCGGCGTCACCAGCGGGCTCGTCCTCATCAACGGCGAGCTGCACCCCGCCCTGGTCGTCGAGCCCACCGCGCCCATCGCCCGCCCCGGCACCACCGGCAACGGCGGGGACGACTTCCTGCCGCTCCTCATCGAACAGGGCTTCGTGCCCGTCCACGATGTGAACCAGATGCCCGGGACCCTGCCCGGCTGGTCGGTCCTGCTCGCCATGGGTCAGCTGCACGCCGTACTCCAGCCCTCGGCCCCCGGCGGGGGCCCGGTCGCCTGGTGGCAGGCCCACCAGCCGCTCCAGGTCACCGACGGCTGGCGCACCGCCGCCAACAAGTCGCACCGGGTGCTGGTGTTCGCCGCCCCGGTCGGCTCGATCGGTCAGCAGCCGCGCGAGGATCTGCTGCGCGACGCGCTGGAGAAGGCGTCGGCGGGCGGCCGGCTGGTGGCCGCGGCCATGCCTCTAGCCGGTACCTGACGCTCCGTTTCCCGCCCTGTCCTGGTGCTTCATGGACCGGGACAGGGTGGTGGACAGTGACGGGCCGGGGTCGTGGGTCGTTGCACCTACGTGCACTCATACGAAGCGTCCCGCCAGCCGTACCAGAGTCAGATCCCCGCCATGCGCCCCGCGCGCGAGGTATCGGCAGGCCCCTCCCCCACGCCCATCTACGACGCGCTGTACTCGGAGTACCGCAGGGCGTTCCGGGCACTGCCCGGCGACCGGACCGGTGAGGAGGACCTCGGCCTCCAGGGCTTCGGCGCCGCTCCGGTGAGCAGCCGGGGCTACGGCCTCTACACCACCCACCAGACCGTGGGCTGGCAGCCGTACCCCCGCTCCCACGCGGGGCACCACCCCCCGGCGCTGCCGCCGGCCCCGCGCCGCAGCCACTGAGCGACCCTCCGGCGCGTGCGGGCGCCGTGACGGACGAGGGCCCCGCCCCCACCGGACACACCGGTGGCGACAGGGCCCTCGTCCGTGTCCGGCCGCGCTACTTCTTGCGGCCGCGCTTCTCCCGTACCCGTACCGAGATGTGCAGGGGCGTCCCCTCGAAGCCGAACTCCTCGCGGAGCCTGCGCTCCACGAAGCGGCGGTAGCCGTGCTCCAGGAAACCGGACGCGAAGAGGACGAACCGCGGCGGCTTGGTGCCCGCCTGGGTGCCGAAGAGGATACGGGGCTGCTTGCCGCCCCTGATCGGATGCGGATGCGAGGCGACGATCTCACCGAGGAAGGCGTTCAGCCGTCCGGTCGGGATCCGGGTCTCCCAGCCCGCCAGCGCGGTCTCGATCGCCGGGACCAGCTTCTCCATATGGCGGCCGGTGCGGGCGGAGACATTGACCCGGGGGGCCCAGGCGATCTGGCCCAGCTCGGTCTCGATCTCGCGCTCCAGGTAGTAGCGGCGCTCCTCGTCGAGGGTGTCCCACTTGTTGAAGGCGATGACCATCGCGCGGCCCGCCTCCACCGCCATGGTGATGATCCGCTGGTCCTGCACGCTGATCGACTCGCTCGCGTCGATCAGGACGACCGCCACCTCGGCCTTCTCCACGGCGGCGGCGGTGCGCAGCGAGGCGTAGTAGTCGGCGCCCTCCTGGAGGTGGACCCGCCGGCGGATACCGGCGGTGTCGATGAACTTCCAGGTGACACCGCCGAGCTGGATCAGCTCGTCGACCGGGTCACGGGTGGTGCCCGCGATCTCGTTGACGACGACCCGCTCCTCGTTCGCGACCTTGTTGAGCAGCGAGGACTTGCCGACGTTCGGACGGCCGATCAGCGCGATCCGGCGCGGGCCGCCGAGGGCCTCGCCGAAGGTCTGGGCGGGGGCCTCGGGCAGTACGTCGAGGACGGCGTCGAGCATGTCGCCCGTACCGCGGCCGTGGAGCGAGGAGACGGGGTGCGGCTCGCCGAGACCGAGCGACCACAGGCTGGCGGCGTCCGCCTCACCGCTCGGGCCGTCGACCTTGTTGGCGCAGAGCACCACGGGCTTGCCGGCCCGGCGCAGCAGCTTGACGACCGCCTCGTCGGTGTCGGTCGCGCCGACCGTGGAGTCCACCACGAAGACGACCGCGTCGGCCGCCTCGATGGCGTACTCGGCCTGGGCGGCGACCGACGCGTCGATGCCGAGGACGTCCTGCTCCCAGCCGCCGGTGTCGACGACCTTGAAACGGCGGCCCGCCCACTCGGCCTCGTAGGTGACCCGGTCGCGGGTGACGCCCGGCTTGTCCTCGACGACGGCCTCACGACGGCCGATGATCCGGTTCACCAGCGTCGATTTGCCGACATTGGGGCGGCCGACGACGGCGAGGACGGGCAGCGGGCCGTGACCGGCCTCGCCGATGGCGCTCTCGACCTCCTCCGTGTCGAAGCCCTCTTCCGCGGCAAGCTCCATGAACTCCGCGTACTCGGCGTCGCCAAGCGCTCCGTGGTCGTGCTGGTCGTTCATGAAGTCCGTTCCTCGTGTCTCAACCGGATCACATGGGGTGATCCACAGCTCAAGTCTTACCCGGTGCGCCCGGTCAGGCGCCTGGCGTTTTCCAGGTGGGCGGTCAGCCGCCCCTGGACGCGCAGGGTGGCCTCGTCCAGCGCCTTGCGCGTACGACGGCCGCTGCCGTCCCCCGCCTCGAAGGCGTCTCCGAAGACCACGTCCACCCGGCCGCGCAGCGGGGGCAGCGCCTTGATCAGCCGCCCCGGCCGCTCGCCGCTTCCCAGGACCGCGACGGGCACTATCGGGGCTCCGGTGCGTACGGCGAAGTACGCGAGGCCCGCGCGCAGCGAGGCGAAGTCGCCCTCGCCCCGGGTGCCCTCCGGGAAGATGCCGAGCACTCCGCCGCGCTCCAGCACCCCCAGCGCGCCGGCGACGGCGGTCCGGTCGGTGCCCGTACGGTCCACCTTCAGCTGACCGATTCCCAGCAGGAACGGGTCGAGGGGGCCGACGAACGCCTCCTTCTTGATCAGGAAGTGCACCGGCCGGGGCGCGGTGCCCATCAGCATGGGGCCGTCGATGCCGTGCGAGTGGTTCACGGCGAGGATCACGGGCCCGGCCGCCGGGACGCGCCAGGCGCCGAGCACTCGCGGCCTCCAAAGGCCGTACATCAGGCCGATCCCGATACGCCGCCCGACCGCCGCCCCCCTGGGCGAGGGTTCCGAGACCGTCACTTCACGACACTCCGGTCCCCGGCCCCGCCGGTGCCGTCGGTGCCGCCTGTGCCGTCGGCCGCACGTCGCTCCGACTCCGCGTCAACCTGCGCTGCGTCCCGACTCCGCCGCACGCCACTGTCGGTCGCACTCAGCCTCGACTCCGCTCCGGCCGAGTCCACCTCACTCGTACCTCGCTCGGCACCCTCAACCTGCGCTGCATCCCGACTCCGCCGCACGCCACTGTCGGTCGCACTCAGCCTCGACTCCGCTCCGGCCGAGTCCACCTCACTCGTACCTCGCTCGGCACCCTCAACCT
>NZ_JBITFN010000008.1:0-38154 GCF_044456085.1 Streptomyces sp. NPDC051018 | reverse complement strand
CCTGCGCTGCATCTCGGCTTCGCCGCTCCGAAACCAGCGTGACCACGCATTCGATCACCTGCTGGAGCGTCAGGTCGGTGGTGTCGACCTCGACCGCGTCCGACGCCTTGGCCAGGGGGGAGGTCTTACGGCTGGAGTCGGCCGCGTCCCGCTTGATCAGGGCCTCCCGGGTGGCCGCCACGTCCGCGCCCTTCAGCTCGCCGCTGCGGCGGGCGGCGCGGGCCTCCGGGGACGCGGTCAGAAAGATCTTGAGATCGGCGTCCGGGAGGACGGTCGTGCCGATGTCGCGGCCCTCGACGACGATGCCGTCCGCGGCCGACGCGGCGATGGCGCGCTGGAGCTCGGTGATCCGGGTCCGTACCTCCGGGACCGCGCTGACCGCGCTGACCTCGGCGCTGACCTCCTGGGTCCGGATCGCGGCGGAGACGTCCACGCCGTCGACCGAGATCGCCGGAGCGGCCGGGTCGGTACCGGAGACGATGGAAGGCTTGCCCGCCGCCGTGGCGATCGCGGCCGGGTCGGCCACATCGACGCCGTTGGTGATCATCCACCAGGTGATCGCCCGGTACTGCGCGCCGGTGTCCAGATAGCTCAGCCCCAGCGCGGCGGCGACGGCCTTGGACGTGCTCGACTTACCCGTCCCGGCGGGCCCGTCGATGGCAACGATCACGGCGGATTCCACGGTGTCGGACACCTTCCCTGATGTTCGGAGCGGGCCGGGCGGAAGTGCCGATGGGCCCCGAACAAGGTTACCGACTGCCGGCAGCTGCCATGGACACACGGACGGCGGCCCCCGCGAGGGCCTGTTCCCGGGCGCCCTACTGCCGGATCGACCAGCCCCGCTCCCGCAGCGAGGCCGACAGTACGGCCGCCGCCGCGGGCTCCACCATGAGCTGGACCAGGCCCGCCTGCTGGCCGGTGGCGTGCTCGATCCGGACGTCCTCGATATTGACTCCCGCACGGCCCGCGTCCGCGAAGATCCGCGCCAGCTCGCCCGGGCGGTCGCTGATCAGCACCGCGACAATCTCGTACGAGGCCGGTGCGGCACCGTGCTTGCCCGGCACCCGCGCCCGGCCCTCGTTGCCGCGGCGCAGGACGTCCTCGATGCCGTCGATCCCGGTCCGCCGCTTGGACTCGTCGGCCGCCTGGAGCGCCCGCAGGGCCTGGACCGTCTCATCGAGATCGGCGGCCACCCCCGCCAGCACATCGGCGACCGGCCCCGGGTTCGCGGAAAGGATCTCCACCCACATCCGGGGGTCGGAGGCCGCGATCCGGGTGACATCGCGGATGCCCTGGCCACAGAGGCGTACGGCGGTCTCGTCGGCCTCGCGGAGCCGGGCCGCGACCATCGAGGAGATCAGCTGGGGGGTGTGCGAGACCAGGGCGACCGCCCGGTCGTGGGCGTCGGCGTCCATCACCACGGGGACGGCCCGGCAGAGCGCGACCAGTTCCAGGGCGAGATTGAGGACCTCGGTGTCGGTGTCCCGGGTGGGGGTGAGCACCCAGGGGCGGCCCTCGAAGAGGTCGGCGGTCGCGGCCAGCGGGCCCGAGCGCTCCTTGCCGGACATGGGATGGGTGCCGATGTAGGCCGACAGATCGAGGGAGAGCGCCTCCAGCTCGCGCCGGGGGCCGCCCTTGACGCTGGCGACGTCCAGATAGCCGCGGGCGGTGCCGGCGCGCATCGCCGCGGCGAGCGCGCTCGCCACATGCGCGGGCGGTACGGCGACGATCGCGAGGTCGACGGGGCCCTCGGGCGGCTCGTCGGTCCCTGCCCCGAGCGCCGCGGCGGTGCGGGCGCGCTCAAGGTCGTGGTCGACCAGATGGACGGCGATGCCGCGGCCCGCGAGGGCGAGGGCGGCCGAGGTGCCGATCAGACCGGTTCCGATGACGACGGCGGTTCTCACTGGGCGATGTCCTTGCGGAGGGCGGCGGCGGCGCCGAGGTAGACATGCGCGAGGGCGGCGCGCCCCAGCCCGGTCTCCACATGCGCGAGGATCCTTACGACACGGGGCATCGCGCCGGTGACGTCCATCTCCTGGGCGCAGATCAGCGGGACATCGGTGATGCCCAGCCTGCGGGCCGCCGCCGCGGGGAAGGCGCTGCGCAGATCGGGGGTGGCCGTGAACCAGACGCTGATCAGATCGCCGGCGGTCAGCCCGTTGCGCTCCATGACGGCGGTGAGCAGCTCGCCGACCTGCTCGTCCATGTGTCCGGGCTCGTCCCGCTCCAGCTGGACCGCTCCTCGGACCGCTCGTACCGCCACGTCGTGCTCCTGCCCCTGAATCGTCCGTCCGCGTCTGCGTTCAGCCTAGTCAGATGGGTGTCGGCGGCGCGGCGGCGACCGTCTTCCGAGACGGCCGCCGTCCCCGTACGGGCAGGGGCCGCGGCGGCCGGTCTCACAGCCGCCGGCGCCGGATGGCGTCCTCCAGGGAGGTGCCCGCCTGCGGCAGCTCTCCGGAGGGGGTGAGCCTGTCGACGGCACGCGGCAGCGAACGCGCGATCTCGTCGGCGGCCTGCTGCGGGGTGACACCGTTCTCCTCGGCGACTCTCCGCAGGGTGTCTCCCGGGAGGGCGTCGGCGATCTGGGCGCCGCTGACGGGCTTGTTCTCACCGGTGCCGACCCAGGACTTCGCCTGTTCGAGGAGTCCCGACCTGGCCAGCATGCCGATGAGCCCGTCGAGGGGGTTGCCGCCCGCCGACGCGCCGTTCCTGCTGCCGAGGGCGCTCAGCAGGGTGCCGAGGATATGGGCCGTACCGCTTCCCCCGCCGCTGCCGCCGCTGCGGCCGTCGCCGAGGAGGCCGCCGAGCAGAGTGCCCAGGTCGTCAGCCGCCATGGTCCTGCCTTCCGGGATTCGGGGACGGCCCGGAGCGCGTACGGGATGGGGGTACGGGCCCGGGCGCCGGTCCCGCTCAATGTCACCCGGCGCGGACGCGTCCGCCACTCGGCGATTCGCCGCGGGCGTCCGTAGCATGCGGCAGGTCGGGGCGGGCCGAGCGAGGGAGTCGGAACGATGGACCAAGGGCGCAGAACGGTGCTGGCGGCGGGCGCGGCCGGGGCGGCGGCGCTGGTGACGGGATGCACCGGGGAGGGTGGCGGTGGCGCCGGGGACCCGGCCGTATCCGCTCCCCCGCCGGCGGCTTCCCCCTCGGAGCACACCCCGGCCACGGGCCGGGCGTCGCCGGGCGCACCCGCGGGGAAGACGCTGGGGAGGACATCCGACATCCCCGTCGGCGGCGGAAAGATCTTCACGGAGGAGCGGGTGGTGGTGACCCAGCCGACGGCCGGGGAGTTCCGGGCGTTCTCGGCGGTGTGCACCCATCAGAACTGTGTGGTGTCCGAGGTCGCGGACGGAACGATCGGCTGCCCGTGCCACGGCAGCAGGTTCCGCGTCTCGGACGCGTCGGTCGCGAAGGGCCCGGCCACCCGCCCCCTGCCGCCGAAGCCGATCACGGTCACCGAGGACACGATCCTGCTGACCTGACCCGGCCGCGCAGGGGCCGTGGGGCCCGTCGGCTACGGCTGTGAATCCATGCGCATAGGCTTGCGGGATGACTCCCGAGGAACTGGTGCGCGATCACACGGTGTACTCCTGTGTGATGGGGTCACGGGCGTTCGGGCTCGCGACATCGGACAGCGATACCGACCGCCGGGGGGTCTTCCTCGCGCCCACGCCCCTGTACTGGCGTTTCGAGAAGCCGCCGACGCATGTGGAGGGCCCGGCGGACGAACAGTTCTCCTGGGAGCTGGAGCGCTTCTGCTCCCTCGCCCTGGGCGCCAATCCGAACATCCTGGAGTGTCTGGCGTCCCCGGTCGTCGAGCGGATCGACGACACCGGCCGTGAGCTCCTCTCCCTGCGGGAGGCGTTCCTGTCCCGGGAGGTCCACCGGACGTTCGTGCGCTACGCCGAGTCCCAGCACAAGAAGGTGCTGGCCGGGCTGAGCCGTGAGCGCGAACCGCGCTGGAAGCCCGTACTGCATCTGCTGCGGCTGCTGATGAGCTGCCGGGATCTGCTGCGTACGGGCGAACTCGTCCTCGATGTGGGCGAGGAGCGTGAGCGGCTGCTGGCGGTGGGGCGCGGCGAGGTGCCGTGGCGTGAGGCCGAGAGGTGGATGGAGCGCACGGCCCGGGAGGCGGACCGGGCGCTGAGCGTCACCCCGCTGCCCGCCGAGCCCGACCGGGCCCGGGTCGAGGACTTCCTCGTACGCGTCCGGCGGGCCTCAGCCCTCCAGCCGGATCCGTACGACCAGGTCCTCCAGCGCGTCCCGGGCGGTGGGTCCGGCGGGCAGCCGTGACTCCTGGCGGGCCTGTTCCAGTACGGCGTACAGCGCCTCCACATCGGCCCGGACCCTCTCCGGGTCGACACCGGTGGCGGGGCCGTGCTCCGCGTCCGCCTTGGCCGCGATCAGCTCGGACAGATACGCGGGAGCGGCGTCCGTCTCATCGAGCAAGGTCGGCAGATGCGCCTGGACCGTGCCGCCGCGCATCAGCCGGATGCCGGTGAGCAGGGCCCGGAAGGTGTAGAGCAGAGGCTTGAGCTCACCCGTCTTCTCGAAGAGCCGCCACTGAGTGCCGGCGAAGCCCCGGTAGTGGTGGGCGTGGTGGACGGTGAGCACTCCGGGGGCGAGCGCGGTCAGTTCGGTGTGGGCGCCCGAGGTGTGGACGACGAGCGGGGACAGCAGCTGCTCCAGTACGTATCCGTTGGGCCGCAGCATCAGACGGACGAACTTCCGCAGATCGTGCGTGACGAGATCCATCTCCGTGCCGTCCCGGTCCCATATGAGCGAACGGGTCTCCTCGGGCTCGCGGAGTCCGACCAGCTCCGCCACCGGCAGCAGATGGACTCCGCGCAGGTCCACGTCCGAGTCACGGGACGGGAATCCGTAGAGATGCGCCCCCGAGACGGTGGCGAAGAGGAGAGGGTCGGGCTGTTCCGCGACGACGGAGCCGAGGCCCGGGGGCAGCGGCTCTGTCGGCGTCGGGTCGGCGGGGCGGTACGGGTGAGGTCCTGGGAGACCGGATGCGGGTGGTTCACGGGTCAAGAATCCCAGAGCGCTCCCAGTGACATCAGGTCGCTCCGGTACTCGATCCGCTCCGACCACTGCTTGGGCCAGGCCCCGGCGCCCAGGTGCGCTCCCGCGAACGCTCCCGTCAGCGCGGCGATGGAGTCCGAGTCGCCCCGGGTGCAGGCCGCCCGGCGCAGGGCCGTGAGCGGTTCCTCGGGGAAGAGCAGGAAGCACTGGAGGGCGGTGGTGAGGGCCTCCTCGGCGATCCAGCCGTCGCCGGTGGTCAGACAGGGGTCGGCCTCGGGGTCGGGGGTGCGCAGGGCGTTCTCGAGCCGCTCCAGGACGAGCAGGCACTCGTCCCAGCCTCGGGCGATGAACGCCTCGCCCGACGTGTCGTCGGAGTACGTCCACAGATCGCCGAGCCAGCGCTGCCGGTAGTTGCCGCGGCTCTCGTACGCGTACGAGCGCAGCATCCCGACGAGGCCCATCGGCTCGGTGCCCCGGGCGAGGAGATGGACGGCGCGTGCCGTGAGGTCGCTCGCCGCGAGGGCGGTGGGGTGGCCGTGGGTGAGCGCGGCCTGCAGCTGGGCCGCTCCGGCGCGCTGTTCCTCGCTCAGGCCGGGGACGAGACCGACTGGGGCGACCCGCATATTGGCTCCGCAGCCCTTGGAGCCCAGCTGGCTGGCCTGCTGCCAGGCCAGGCGTTCGTCGTCGAGCTTCCGGCAGGCGACCAGGCAGGTGCGGCCGGGGGCGCGGTTGTTCTGCGGGTCGTGGTACCAGGAGATGAACTCCTCGCGCAGCGGCCGGGCCAGACGGGACGCGACGAGGAGCCCGCGGTCCATGGCGGTGCGTATGCCGCGTGCGACGGCGAGGGTCATCTGGGTGTCGTCGGTGACGATCGCGGGCACAGGCAGGCTCATCGAGCGCCAGGGGCCGCACTTGGCCAGGATCTGCCGCACATCGTTGAACTCCGTGGGGAAGCCCAGCGCGTCCCCGAGGGCGAGCCCGATCAGCGAGCCGGTGGCGGCCTGCTTGACGGCCGTCCTCGTGGGCGTGAGCGTGGGCCTGGGCGCGGTCATGACTGCCGTCCTTCCGGTCGCAGAAGCGGGGGATGCAGGGCGGACGCGGTACCCGCCCGGTAGAGCGCGGCGGGTTTGCCCCGGCCGCCGGTCCGGCGCGGGGGCCCCTCGACCGGCTCCACGAAGCCGGGGGTGGCGAGGACCTTCCGCCGGAAGTTGGGGCGGTCGAGTGCGACGCCCCAGACCGTCTCGTACACCTGCTGGAGCTCGCCGAGGGTGAACTCGGCGGGGCAGAAGCTGGTGGCCAGACAGGTGTATTCGAGCTTGGCCCCGACGCGGTCGTAGGCGTCGGCGAGGATGCGGTCGTGGTCGAAGGCGAGCGGGGAGGCCGCGTCGAGCGGTGTCCAGCGGGCGCGGGCCGCGTCGCCCCCGCCGCGCGGCTCGGGCAGATCGGGCAGCAGCGCGGTGTACGCGACGGACACGACCCGCATCCTCGGGTCGCGGTCCGGTTCGCTGTAGGTCCGCAGCTGTTCGAGGTGGCGGTCCTGGACGGTCGCCCGGGACAGTCCCGTCTCCTCCGCCAGCTCCCGGCGTGCGGCGGCCCCGGCGGACTCCTCGGGCCGTACGAAGCCGCCGGGCAGCGCCCACGCGCCCCGGTACGGATCTTCCCCGCGCTCGACGAGCAGGACGTTCAGCAGGCCGTCGCGGACGGTGAAGACGGCGAGGTCGACGGTGACCGCGAAGGGCGGGAAGGCCCTCGGGTCGTACGCGTGCACCGGGCCTGAGCCGGCACGGGGAAGCGGCGCGGGGCCGGAGCGGGGGGTGGATCCGGGGCGGGGGCCCGGCTGGGGGCCGCGGGCGGGCATCAGGTGCGCTCCGAGAGGTCGGGAAGGGGATCGGCGAAGTCCCACCCCTCGCCGATCAGTTCGTCGACGGCGGCGACGGCGGTGGCCAGCCGCCGTTCGTGGGCTCCGGTGAGGCGTACGGTACGCCGTCCCGTGCGCGCGAGTTCGGCGGCGAACCGGCCGGTCATCCAGGGCCGCAGATGCTCCCCGTCGCGCAGGCCGTCGTCCTCGAAGCCGACGCCCTCGTGATCGGTGAGCAGCCACAGATGCTGCCGTCCGCGCGCGGCGATCTCGCCGACCCCGGCATGGGACGTGCCGAGATAGCGCTCGTGCCAGACGGTGGTGGCGAAGGCGTCGGTGTCGCAGATCAGCACCGGCGCACCGGTCCTGGCGGCCGCGTCCTCCGCCTCGGCCTGGCGCCGGGCGATCACCGGGAACTCGTCGGAGGAGAAGACCACCTCACTCCAGTCGGCGCCGGGCCGCCCGGCACGCAGCCGGGCCAGCTTCCGCTCGCTGAACTCCCGCCCGTACTCCGGTACGCAGCGGGTCCCGGCCCAGACCCCGCCGCGCCGCCGGTAGTGGCCGGTGAGGGCGCGCGCCATCGTCGTGGTGCCCGTGGACTCGGCGCCGAGGACGACCACGCGTTTGGTGAGGGCGGCACGCACGGGCGCCCGCAGGAAGTCCCAGCAGCCGACGGGATCCGCCCGTACCGCCGTACCGGAGACCGGGAACAGGCTCCGTCCGGGGTCGACGCAGACCGCGTCCGCGCCGAAGCGGCGGCCCAGTTCCGCGCCGTACGCCTCCGAGGTGAAGACGGCGTCGACGGGTCCGGGGACGGCGGCGCGGAAGACCGCCATGTGCGCGTCCCACACGGCCGGGTCGTTCACGTCCATGGGGATGTCGTCGACGGTGCCCACGACCCGTACGCCGGGGTGCACTTCGCGCATCCAGGCGACCCGGTCGGCGAGGGGTACGGATTCGACGGATGCGGCGCAGACCAGGACGGTCAGCCGCTCGCAGCGGTCGGCCGCGGTCGCCACCAGATGGTGGTGTCCCGCGTGCGGCGGATAGAACTTGCCGAGGACGAGTCCGTGCCGGTAGCGACTCATACCGTCACCTCCGCGGGCCGCGGTCCGGACGCGGAGAGATCGCGCGACCAGTTGCGCAGCCCGGCCAGGCAGAGGGTCAGGAACCCGATGTACAGCAGGGAGGTCAGATACAGCTCCTTGTGCGCGTACAGCGGGATGTAGACCAGGTCGGCCGCGATCCACAGCCACCACGACTCCAGCCGCTTGCGGCACTGCCCGTAGGTCGCCATCAGCGACAGGGCGGTGGTGAGCGCGTCCCAGAACGGGACGGTCGAGTCCGTGGCGCGGTCGAGCAGCAGGGTGATCGCCGTGGTCCCCACCGCCCCGGCGGCCAGCAGCCAGACCCACTCCGTACGGGTGGTACGGCGCACCGGCAGCCGCTCGGAGCCGGGGCCGGCCCCATGGGTCCAGGTCCACCAGCCGTAGGCGGCGAGGGTGATGAAGACGACCTGAAGCCCCGCGTCCGCGTACAGCCCGGCCTGGGTGAAGAGCAGGATGAAGAACAGGTTGTTGGCGATGCCGATCGGCCAGTTGGCGAGGTGCTGGCGGGCGACGAGCCAGACGCAGAGGGCGCCGCTGCCGAATCCGAGGACCTCGGTCCAGCTGACCGGGGTGTCGAGCACGGTGAACAGCGGTTGCTGCAAGGGGTCCAGTACGTCCGCGAGACTCACGCCCGCCTCCTTTATAGTCATGATGACTATAAAGGGGTTCCGGTGGCCGGCACAAGCTTTTTGCGGCCCGGACGGAACCCGGTACGGAACCGTACGGAACAGCGGAAGCCCGCGGCCTGTCCGGGCCGCGGGCTTCTGGGACCGCCGGGGATTCTCGGGCGCTGAGGGCGTCGAGGGCGTCGAGGTGTGAGGGGTCCTGAGGGGACGTGTGGGGGCGTGCGGGCCCGCGGGCCCGAAACCCATCAGGGTCTTGGAGGGTGCCCGAGGAGCCTCCCGCCGGCTACAGGCCGACTTCCTTCATCAGCATGCCGACTTCGGTGTTGGTCAGCCGGCGCAGCCAGCCGGACTTCTGGTCGCCGAGCCCGATCGGGCCGAAGGCCGTGCGCACGAGCTTGTCGACCGGGAAACCCGCCTCCGCGAGCATCCGGCGCACGATGTGCTTGCGGCCCTCGTGCAGGGAGACCTCGACCAGGTAGTTCTTCCCGGTGTTCTCGACGACCCGGAAGTGGTCGGCGCGGGCGTAGCCGTCCTCCAGCGGGATGCCGTCCTTGAGCCGCTTGCCGAGATCGCGCGGCAGCGGGCCCTGGACGGCGGCGAGGTAGGTCTTCTTCACCCCGTACTTGGGGTGGGTCAGCCGGTGGGCCAGCTCGCCGTGGTTGGTGAGCAGGATGATGCCCTCGGTCTCGGTGTCCAGCCGGCCGACGTGGAAGAGGCGCGTCTCGCGGTTGGTGACGTAGTCCCCGAGACACTGGCGGCCGTCGGGGTCCTCCATCGTGGAGACGACACCGGAGGGCTTGTTCAGCGCGAAGAAGAGATACGACTGGGTGGCCACCGTCAGCCCGTCGACCTTGATCTCGTCCTTCTGCGGATCGACGCGCAGCCCCTGCTCGGTGACGATCCTGCCGTTGACCTCCACCCGGGCCTGGTCGATCAGCTCCTCACAGGCACGGCGGGAGCCCATACCGGCCCTGGCCAGCACCTTCTGAAGACGCTCGCCCTCCTGCTCCGCCCCGGGGAAGGTCTTGGGCGTCCGGGCCTCGGGCTTGTTCGCGTAGCGCTCGCGGTTGCGCTCCTCGGTCCGGGCGTCGTACTCGCGCGAGCGGGCGGGAACGGACCGGCCGCCGCGCGGGGACGACTGCCGGGGCGACTGCTTCGGCCCGCCCTTGGCCCCGCCGCGCGCGGCCGAGCCGCGGCCCTGGCGGGGGGCGTCGGAGGAACCGCCGGTGTCGTAGCGGCGCTCCTCGGGGCGGGGCTTGCCCGTGCGCTTCTGCTTGTCGTCGCGTCCCGCACCGGACCTCGGGCGCGAGGCACCCCCGCCCGCGCCCCGGTGGTTGCCGCGCCCGCCGCTGTTCCCGCTGTTCCTGCCGCTGCTTCGCATCAAAGTTCCGTCGTTGGATTGCCTGGATGTGTCTCTTCGGTGTCCGGAGCGTCCGGATCGAACGACGGAACGCCTTCCTCGGTCTCGGCCTCGATCGCCTCGGCCTCGGGGAGGAAGGGCGCCAGCTCCGGGAGCTCGTCCAGACCTCGCAGGCCCATCCGCTCCAGAAAGTAGTTCGTCGTCCTGTACAGGATCGCACCTGTTTCGGGTTCCGCGCCCGCCTCCTCGACAAGACCGCGCTGGAGCAGGGTGCGCATGACGCCGTCGCAGTTCACCCCGCGCACGGCGGAGACGCGGGAGCGGCTGACGGGCTGGCGGTAGGCGACGACGGCGAGGGTCTCCAGGGCGGCCTGGGTGAGCCGGGCCTGCTGCCCGTCGAGGACGAAGCGCTCGACGGCGCCGGCGTGCTCGGCGCGGGAGTAGAACCGCCAGCCGCCCGCCACGAGCCGCAGCTCGAAACCGCGGCCCTGGACGGTGTACTCGTCGGCCAGCTCCCGCAGCGCGCCGGACACGGCCCGGCGCGGCTGTTCCAGGACCTTGGCCAGGTGCTCCTCGGTGGCGGGCTCGTCGACGACCATCAGGACGGCTTCGAGGGCGGGCTTGAGGGCGGCTTCGAGGGGGGTTTCGAGGGCGGGCTCGGGATCGCTCACGCCGTGTCCTCCGTCGTCTCGGGTGCTCGGTCGAACTCGTCGGTGACGGTGGCCTCGGTGTCCCCGCCGGTCCAGGTGACCAGCAGTTCGCCGAGGGCCTCCTCCTGCTCCAGCGCGACGGCCTTGTCCCGGTAGAGCTCCAGCAGGGCGAGGAAGCGGGCGACGACCGTGAGGGTGTCCGGGGCGTCGTCCGCCAGCTCCCGGAAGCCGACTCGCCCGCGCTCCCGCAGCATCGCGACCACGATCCCCGCCTGCTCCCGCACGCTCACGAGGGGGGCGTGGATGTGGTCCACGTACACCTGCGGTCTGGGCCTCGGCTGCATCGCCTTCACCGCGAGCCGTGCGAACCCCTCGGCACCGATGCTGATGACGACCTCGGGCAGCAGCTCGGCGTGGTGCGGCTCCAGCCCGACGGTCCGGGGGTAGCGGCGGCCCTCCTCCTCCAGCCGTCCACTGAAGATCTCCGCGATCTGCTTGTACGCCCGGTACTGGAGCAGCCTCGCGAACAGCAGGTCACGCGCCTCCAGCAGCGCGAGATCGGCCTCGTCCTCCACCTCGGCGGCGGGCAGCAGCCGGGCCGCCTTCAGATCCAGCAGGGTCGCCGCGACGACGAGGAACTCGGTCGTCTGGTCGAGGTCCCAGTCCTCGCCCATGCCCCGGATGTACGCCATGAACTCGTCCGTGACCTTTGACAGCGCGACCTCGGTCACATCGAGCTTGTGCTTGGAGATGAGCTGGAGCAGCAGGTCGAAGGGCCCTTCGAAGTTCACCAGCCGCACGGTGAAGCGCCCGTCCCCGCCGGGTACGTCCCCCTCCTGCCCGGGGTCCCGGATCTCAGGGGTGGAGGCGGCGCGGGTGGCCGGGGGCTTCAGTTCCGGTTCCGGCCCCGGGTCTGCGTCCCCTTCCCGAGACCCGGAGGGCTCGGGGCCCTCACCGTGGCCTGTGGAGCCGTGCCCTGCGGTCACCGGGTCCGCGGCTGCCGGTTCTGCGGCTGCCGGGGCCGAGGGCGCCGGGTCCGGGGCCGCCGGGCCCTCGTCCCGCCGTGCGTCCCGAGCCGGGTCCGCGACCTCCGTCTCCCCGGCCACCGGGTCCGTACCGGATGGCGTGTCCGCGTCCCGTACCGGGTCCGGCGCCCGCTCGGGGTTCCGTACCGGATCCGGCACATGATCCCTGTCCGCGACCGCAGTCCCCGGGCCGCCCGGAACAGCCGGAACGGGCGCGGCGGACACCGGCTCCCCGAGCCCGGTGCCGTCCGGCGCGGGCCGCGCCGCCCCCGGCCCCCGGCCGAGGGCACGGCGGGGCGGGTGAGACGAGTCAGTCGGCGACATGAGGAGGTCCAGGGGTCAAAGCGCGGCGGGGGTAGCGCGCCAGGCTACCCTCAGCGACCGCGGAGACGGCGTACGAGAATGCTCGCGTCGCCGCGCTGTTCCAGGTCCGCCAGTACCACCGCCACCGCCTCGCGCACGATCCGCCCGCGGTCCACGGCCAGGCCGTGCTCGCCGCGCAGGACCAGCCGCGCGTGTTCGAGGTCCATCAGTTCCTCGGCCGAGACGTAGACCGTGATCTTCTCGTCGTGGCGCTCACGTCCGCTCGGGCGGCGGTTCGCTCCACGCCCCCTGCCGCGCCGCGGGGCGGCTCCAGCGGCCTCCTGGGCGGCCTGGGCGCGCCGGGACTTGCCCGGACTGCCCGAGGGCGCCGCCGCGGCCTCCTCGCCCCGGCTGCGGCCCTCGGCGGCCGCCTCCGCCTCCGTCGCGGAGTGCTCCTGCGAGGAGGAGTCGACCGGATCGCTCTCGCCCGCGGGCGGCGGTACCCTCGCCTCGCCGTTCGCCTGGCGGCGCGGCGAGGAAGGCTGCAGCGCCATGCCCCCGGTCGTACGGAACAGTTCGTCGGCCCCGGGCAGACTCACTCGGCGTGACACCGGGCGAGCACCTCCCTGGCGAGCTGGCGATAGGCCGCGGCGCCGACCGAGTTCGACGCGTAGGTCGTGATCGGCTCACCGGCCACCGTGGTCTCCGGGAAGCGCACCGTGCGCCCGATCACCGTGTGGTAGACGTGATCGTCGAACGCCTCGACCACCCGGGCCAGCACCTCGCGGCTGTGCACCGTCCGGGAGTCGTACATGGTGGCGAGGATGCCGTCCAGCTCCAGCTCGGGGTTGAGCCGCTCCTGGACCTTCTCGATCGTCTCGGTGAGCAGGGCGACACCGCGCAGCGCGAAGAACTCGCACTCCAGCGGCACGATCACCTTGTGGGCCGCGGTCAGCGCGTTGACCGTGAGCAGTCCCAGCGACGGCTGACAGTCGATCACGATGTAGTCGTAGTCGGACATCAGCGGCTTCAGGGCCCGCTGGAGCGTGGACTCGCGCGCGACCTCGCTGACCAACTGGACCTCGGCGGCCGAGAGATCGATATTGCTCGGCAGCAGGTCCATATTGGGCACGGCGGTCTTCAGCAGCACCTCGTCGGCCGCCATGCCCCGCTCCATGAGCAGGTTGTAGACGGTGAGGTCCAGCTCCATCGGGTTCACGCCGAGGCCGACGGACAGGGCGCCCTGCGGGTCGAAGTCGACGAGCAGCACCCGCCGTCCGTACTCCGCGAGCGCGGCGCCCAGATTGATGGTCGACGTCGTCTTGCCGACGCCGCCCTTCTGGTTGCACATCGCGATGATCTTCGCGGGGCCGTGGTCGGTCAGCGGACCCGGGATCGGGAAGTACGGCAGGGGCCGCCCGGTGGGGCCGATCCGCTCGCGGCGCTGGCGCGCGGCGTCGGGGGCGAGGGTGGCCGCGTACTCGGGATCGGGCTCGTATTCGGCGTCGGGGTCGTAGAAGTGCCCTTCGGGGACTTCCTCGTAGGCGGCGAAGTGGGTGGACTCCCGCCCACTCTCGTTGCCGGCCATGGCGTTCACGTGTAGGCCGTCCGTCATCGTCATCGTGTGGGCTGTCGTCATGTGCGTGGTGTCCTGGTGTGCCGGGAAGGGCCGTACGGCGACGGAACCCACGGAGCCGACAGCCTCACGCCCGGCCGACGGGTCCGGGCCCCACGCGGAGAGCACCTCCCCCACACCTCCCGGGCGCCGGAGGGGAGTTCCCGCTTGACCACCCCCGGGAGTAAATGTCGACTCATTCACAAGTCGTCTTACCTCCTTGGACGTGACCAGGGCTTTATCGATAGGTCAGCGTGGCACCATGCCGACGGTTGGCGACTCTATGGCGTGTCACCGCTCCGCAGCAACACAATCCACCGGACCCGGCCCGATGTGTCGGCAATGGAACACCCTCCTGTCAAGGGCGCACGGCCTCCCCGATGTGACTCCGTGTGACCCTGCCCACTGGTTTAACGGGCATATGAAACGGTTCAAGGGCTACGTTCGTACCGAGTTGGGGTGTTTCGCCCCCGGGGTGCACACACATCCGGCCGGACCTCGCGCTGCAAGGTCCGGCCGCAGGAGTGATGTTGACGGCGGACGTTGACCGCCAGGGCCTTCCGTCCGCCGGCCGGCGTCAGCCGATGAGCGTGCTCAGCTCGACGTGCGGCAGCCCGTGTGCCTCGGCGACCTCACGGTAAACGACCTGGCCGTCATGGGTGTTGAGGCCCAGCGCGAGCGCCGGGTCACGGCGCAGCGCCTCGACCCAGCCGCGGTTGGCCAGCTCGACGATGTACGGCAGCGTCGCGTTGGTGAGCGCGTACGTCGAGGTGTGCGGGACCGCGCCGGGCATGTTGGCGACACAGTAGAAGACCGAGTCGTGGACCCTGAACGTGGGGTCGGCGTGCGTGGTCGGGTGGGAGTCCTCGAAGCAGCCGCCCTGGTCGATCGCGATGTCGACAAGGACACTTCCGGGCTTCATCTTGGCGACCAGCTCGTTGGTGACCAGCTTCGGCGCCTTGGCGCCGGGGATGAGGACAGCGCCGATGACGAGGTCGGCCTCGACGACGGCCTTCTCCAGCTCGAAGGCGTTGGAGACGACCGTCTGCACCTTGGTGCCGAAGATCTTGTCGGCCTCGCGGAGCTTGTTGATGTCACGGTCGAGCAGGGTGACGTGGAAGCCCATGCCGACGGCGATCTGGGTGGCGTTCCAGCCGGAGACGCCGCCGCCGATGACGACCGCCTTGCCGGCCGCGGTGCCGGGGACACCGCCGGGCAGGACACCGCGGCCGCCGGCCGAGCGCATCAGGTGGTACGCGCCGACCTGCGGGGCCAGCCGGCCGGCGACCTCGGACATCGGGGCGAGCAGCGGGAGCTGCCGGTTCGCGGTCTCGACGGTCTCGTACGCGATCGCCGTGGTGCCGGACTCCAGCAGGGCGTCCGTGCACTCGCGGGAGGCGGCGAGGTGCAGATAGGTGAAGAGCGTCTGGTCCTTGCGGAGGCGGTGGTACTCCTCGGCGATGGGCTCCTTGACCTTGAGGACCAGGTCGGCGGCGGCCCACACCTCGTCGGCGGTGGGCAGGATGCCCGCTCCTGCCGCGACGAACTCGTCGTCCGTGATCGAGGAGCCGGCGCCGGCGTTCTGCTCGATGAGGACCTGGTGGCCGTGGCGCACCAACTCGTGCACGCCGGCGGGGGTGATGGCCACCCGGAACTCGTTGTTCTTGACCTCGCGGGGGATGCCGACCTTCACGTCGATCACGGTCCTTGGCTCAGGGGGGATACAGGGCACTGCCATACATACCCGGACGCACAGGACGCACAGGTATACACCGCGAGAATCGCGATGAGAGCCAGTCTAATGAAGGATTTCCCGCTGTCTAGCCTTGCAAAGCTTTAATCTCTCCCCGCACCACTACGGATTTCGCAGGCAGTGCCCGCCACGTCACCTTCAGGTGCCCCATCGACGCCGGCCGTGCCCCCGGCGGCACGCGCGCCACCTGCGCCGTCCCCGGCACCGGAGCCGCCGAGGTGACCCGTACCACCCGGGGCGCCGGCGGCTTCCCGGGCGCGGGAGTCCTCCGTACCGTCCCCGTGACCGTTCCCGCGCGCGCTCTGCGTCCCCTCAGCGCCCCCGGGACGTCCATCGCCCGCGCCACCGGCCGGACGTGCCGCGCCCCGACCGTCACCCGCACCCTCCCCGCCACCGGATCCGGCGGCGGACAACCCGTCCCCACCGTCCGCGCCACCGGCCCCGTCATGCGCGCCACCGGCTTCGTCCTCCGCGCCGCGGGACTCCTCTTCCGATTCCGACGCCAGCAGCCGGTCCGAGCCCTCCCGGTGCAGCCGCGCGGCGGCCGGGTCGCCGAGCCGGTCGAGGGTGTCGGCGAGCCGGAGCAGCAGCGCGGCCTGGAGCCGTACGTCCCCCGCCTGACGTGCCCATTCCACGGCGTCCTGGCAGGTGGCCAGCGACTCCTGGGGCCGCCCCGCGTACTCCTGGACACGGGCCGCCTCGCTGAGCGCCCGTGCCTGGGACGGCAGATCACCGACCCTGCGGTACCCGGCGACCGAGGCCCGCCAGCAGCGCAGGGCCTCGCCGTACCGCCCCGCGTAGGTGTGGGCGGTGCCGAGACGGCCGTAGAGCCGTGCCTCGTCCGCGCGTTCGCCGCGCGTCTGGCGCTGGGCGAGCGCCCGCCCGTACCAGTCGGCGGCCCGCTGCCAGTCCCCCAGCTCCTGGTACGCCCCGCCTACGGATTCCATCGCGCGCGAGGTCGCGTACGGGTCGTTCGCCGCCCGCCCGGCGTCCAGCGCGGCCCGGTAGCGGGCGAGCGCCTCCTCGTTGCGGCCGGTCCCCGCGTCCAGGTCGGCCAGGTTCAGCAGGGCCGCGGCGGCCTCCCGGTGCAGTCCCCGGCGCTCCGCGACCCCGAGGACCAGCCGGTGCAGCCCGTACAGCTCGGGTGCCGCCGCCTCGGTGCCCCGGTGCGCGGCCAGCGCTCTGACCAGCGCGGCGACCAGCCTTCTGGCCAGGGTGTCCAGCTCGCCGTCCGCCACCGCGACCCGCGCGGACGCGACCAGCGCGTGCTGCCGGGCGGCCAGCCACTCCCCGGCGGCCTCCGGGTCCCCGAAGCGCAGCGGGCGCGGCAGCCCGGCGAGCGCACGGCGGGCCGGGGAGCCCTCCGGTTCGGTTTCGGCCCGGCAGGACTGGAGCAGCCGTACGGTCCGCTCCAGCATCCTGGCGCGGGCGAGCTGTACCTCCGCGGGCTTGTCGACGGCCTCGCTCGACGCCCTCAGCAGCGGTACGAGGGCGCCGGGCACCCGGTACAGCACGCCCTGCGGGTGCAGCAGACCGAGGGAGACGAACTCGTCCAGCGCCGACTGCGCGTCCTCGACCGAGCCGCCGGCCAGCGCGGACGCCGTGTGCGCGTCGGCGAGCCCGGCGGGCGCCAGCGCGAGGAGCCGCAGGGTGCGGGCGACCGGCGCGGGCAGGGACTCGTACACCAGCCGGAAGGCGCGGGCCAGGGGCCGGAGCGCCTGCGGCTGCTCGCGGTCGTCGGGCAGGGCCCGCAGTTGCTTGGTCGCGTCGGCGACGGAGGTCTTGGGCCGGGACGCGAGCCAGCCGCCGACCATGACCAGCGCGGCGGGCTGCCCCGCGCACTCCTCGGCGACGGACTCGGCGGCCTGCGGGTCCACGGTGATCCGTACGGAACCGGTGAAGGTGGCCAGCAGTTCGATCGCGGCCTTGGCGTCCATCCCGCCGAGGGTGCACGGGCGTACGTCGGCGATCCCCGTCAGCGGCCCCTCCGCGACCGCCACCAGCAGACAGTCCGGATTGTCGGGCAGCAGCGGATCGACCTGCGAGGCGTCACCGGCGTCGTCGAGCAGCAGCACGGCCCGGCGGCCGGCGAGCGCGTCCCGCACCATCTCGGACAGCTCGTCCTCGTCCGCCCCGGGCGGCGCGCCGACACCGAGGGCGTCCAGCAGGGCGCGGGCCGTCTCCTCGGTGGGGACCCGGCGTCCGTCGGGATCCGTGAGCCGGGCGCGCAGCACCCCGTCGGGATAGCGCCCGGCGAGCCTGGCGATGAGCTGCTCGGCGAGCGCGCTGCGTCCCGAACCGGGCCTTCCGGCGATGAGGAGCACCCGGGCACGCGGGGCCTTGCGGCCCGCGATGGTGTCCAGGCCGACCCGTTCGACATCGGCCTGAAGGGACTTCAACTCCCTGAGCCGTCCGAAGAATTGACCCCGGGGCGATCCGGTCCGACCGTCCGAGTCCACCGCCTGATCCGTCACGGGCCACGCTCCCGTCCAGTCGCGCACGAGCCGAGCCCGCAGGGAATCCGCACGGGCGTTCCGAGCGTAGTTCACTCTCTGCGACGAACCGGGCGGAGCGTGCCCGATGGATCACCTGATCGGATCAATCGGATCGGAAGATCATCGGATCGGCGGATGTATCACGCTTCGAACGGCCGGGCGGGCCAGGGCGCCCCGGCGGGCCGGAGCGCGTTCAGGCCCGCGCCCGCCCGTGCGGCGGCGACCGCCAGCGCGCCCACCACCAGGCAGTTGTTGTGCAGCTCCCCGGCGAGCGCGCCGCGCACGAGATCCTGGAGGGGCACCCGCGCCAGCTCCATGTCGGCCTCCTCCTCGGAGACCGCGTAGCGCTCGCCCTCCGCGACCGAGAGATCGCGGGCGAGGAAGATCCGTACGGCCTCGTCGCAGCCGCCGGGCGTGGTGTACACATCGGTCAGCACCCGCCAGTCCTCGGCCTTGACGTGCGCCTCCTCGTACAGCTCGCGCTGGGCCGCGTGCAGCGGGTTCTCCCCGGGGATGTCGAGCAGACCGGCCGGGATCTCCCAGAGCTTGTGCCGTACGGGGTGCCGGTACTGGCGCAGGACGACCACCCGGTCCTCGTCGTCGAGCGCCAGGACGGCGACCGAGCCCGGGTGGACCTGGTAGTCACGGCGCGCGACCGAGCCGTCGGGCATGACCACGTCATCCGTACGCACGCTGGTCTTGTTGCCCCGGAACGGAACGGCGGTCGCGGTGACCTCCCACTCCTCGGGTGTGTCCTCGATGGCCATGGCGCTGTTCATGAAAAGGGGTCCTCCCGGTGGCTGCGACGGCGTCGGCCGGAGTGCGTGCCCATGGACGGACACCCACCCCGGCCCACCGTAACGCCTGGAGGTCAGTCGCCCTGGATGCGCTCCACCGCGGCCCTCACCAGGCCCGCGAAGAGCGGGTGCGGCCGGGTCGGACGGGACCGCAGCTCCGGGTGCGCCTGGGTGGCGACCAGATACGGGTGCACCTCGCGCGGGTACTCGACGTACTCGACGAGCTTGTTGTCCGGGCTGGTGCCCGAGAACACGATCCCGGCCTTCTTCTCCAGCTCGGCGCGGTAGGCGTTGTTCACCTCGTAGCGGTGCCGGTGGCGCTCCTCGACATAGGGCTGGTCGTCGTAGACCTCGCGCACGATCGAGCCCTCGGCGAGCTTCGCCGGGTAGAGCCCGAGCCGCATGGTGCCGCCGAGGTCGCCCGCGCCCTCCACATACGCCAGCTGCTCCTCCATCGTGGAGATCACCGGGTGGGAGGTGGCGGCGTCGAACTCTGTGGAGTTGGCCCCGGCGATCTCGGCGAGATTGCGCGCGGCCTCGATCACGATGCACTGGAGGCCCAGACAGAGGCCGAGGAGCGGGATCCTGTTCTCCCGGGCGTACTGGATCGCGCCGACCTTGCCGCTGACGCCCCGGTCGCCGAAGCCGCCGGGGATGCAGATGCCGTCCACGTCACCGAGCTGCTTCTCCGCGCCGGCCGGGGTCTTGCAGTCGTCGGAGGCGACCCACTTGACCTTGACCCGCGCCCGGTTGGCGAAACCGCCCGCGCGCAGCGCCTCCGTCACCGAGAGATAGGCGTCCGGCAGATCGATGTACTTGCCGACCAGCGCGATGGTGACCTCGTGGTCGGGGTTGTGCACCCGGTCCAGCAGATCGTCCCAGATCCGCCAGTCCACGTCCCGGAACGGCAGATCCAGCTTGCGTACGACATAGGCGTCCAGGCCCTCGGTGTGGACGACCTTGGGGATGTCGTAGATGGACGGGGCGTCCGGGCACGCGATGACCGCGGCCTCGTCCACGTCGCACATCAGCGAGATCTTGCGCTTGATCGCGACGGGGACCTCGCGGTCGGCGCGCAGCACGATCGCGTCCGGCTGAATACCGATGTTGCGCAGCGCGGCGACGGAGTGCTGGGTCGGCTTGGTCTTCAGCTCGCCGGAGGGGCCGATGTACGGGAGCAGCGAGATGTGCACCACAAACACATTGTCCCGGCCGACCTCGTGGCGGACCTGGCGGACGGTCTCCAGGAACGGCAACGACTCGATGTCGCCGACCGTGCCGCCGACCTCGGTGATCACGACGTCGACGTCGTCGGTCGCCATCCGGCGGATACGGCTCTTGATCTCGTTGGTGATGTGCGGGATGACCTGCACGGTGTCACCGAGGTACTCGCCCCGGCGCTCCTTGGCGATCACCTGGGAGTAGACCTGCCCGGTGGTGACGTTGGCCGAGCCGTCGAGGTCGACGTCCAGGAAGCGCTCGTAGTGGCCGATGTCCAGGTCGGTCTCGGCGCCGTCGTTGGTGACGAACACCTCGCCGTGCTGGAAGGGGTTCATCGTGCCGGGGTCTACGTTCAGATAAGGGTCGAGCTTCTGCATCGTGACGCGAAGTCCCCGGGCCTTGAGCAGCGCGCCCAGGCTGGAAGCAGTGAGCCCCTTGCCGAGGGAGGAGGCGACACCCCCGGTGACGAAGATGTGCTTGGTCGTCATGGATTTGGGTGGCATCGCCAAGAGGGGGCTCCCGTGGTCGCGAGGGGTGAGGTGCGTACCGGCAGCCGTCCGTCCCGAGCGGGTCGGTGGATGCCGTCGCTGCGGTTTCGGGGCCGCTGTTTCCCACAGGCATGCCACCGGTCCACGGGGTACCAGGGTATCAGCGCCGAGGGGAGCCCGCTTCCGGCCATGCGTCCCCACTCGGGCACCTTCAATCTCAGCGGTGCGCACCCGTCTCACCAGGCGCTCATCCTTGGCCCACCCGTTCGGGGGACCCGCGTTGTCCAGACCGCCACGCGGATACCTGTGGTGCGTCGTATCCTGCTCGGACACTCGCTCTGCTGAGCGATGCCGAGGGGCGCGCGAAGCGCATCAGAGCAGGGTGGTGGTAGTTGGCGGGCGGGCGGCGGAACATCGCATTCCTGCACGTCGGACCGGCATCCCGGCGCTCGCGTCCCCCGACCGCAGCAAGCGCCCCTCACGGGGCGGACATGGCCGTTCGACTGGAGACGCACGTGGCCGGGCGCATCGAGGATTACGCACTCATCGGGGATATGCAGACCGCCGCGCTGGTCTGCCGGGACGGCACAGCCGACTGGTTGTGCTTGCCCCGCTTCGACTCGCATGCCGTCTTCGCCGGACTCCTCGGCACCGAGGAGCACGGTTTCTGGCGGCTGGGACCCGCCCATGCCGCGAACGCGGAACCCCCCGCTGCCGACCGGCGCCGCTACCGCGGTGACTCCCTCATCCTGGAGTCCGAGTGGGACACCCCGCGCGGCACGGTCCGCGTGACGGACTTCATGCCGCCGCGAGACGGGGCACCGCAGCTGATCCGGATCGTGGAGGGCGTCAGCGGACGGGTGCCGATGCGCTCCGCGCTGCGGATGCGCTTCAGCTACGGACGGATCACCCCCTGGGTCCACAAGGTCGACGGCCGCACGGTCGCCGTCGCCGGGCCGGACTCGGTCTGGCTGGACACCACGGCGGAGACGTACGGCAAGAACCTCACGACCTACTCCGACTTCACCGTCTCCCCCGGTGAGCGGATCGCGTTCACCATCAGCTGGCAGCCCTCGCACCACCGGCCGCCCGCGCTGCCGGAGCCGGAGGCGTCGCTGGAGGCGACGGAGGACTTCTGGCGCGAGTGGGTCGAGCACTGTACGTACCACGGCCCCTACCGCGAGGCCGTCGTCCGCTCGCTGATCACGCTCAAGGCCCTGACCTACGCCCCCACCGGCGGCATCGTCGCCGCGCCCACCACCTCCCTGCCGGAGGAGATCGGCGGCGTCCGGAACTGGGACTACCGCTACACCTGGCTGCGCGACGCCGCCATCACCCTTTCCTCCCTGCTGCGCACGGGCTACCGCGAGGAGGCCCGCGCCTGGCGCGAGTGGCTGCTGCGCGCGGTCGCGGGCGACCCGGAGAACCTGCAGATCATGTACGGGATCGCGGGCGAGCGGGAGTTGGGCGAGGCGGAGCTGGACTGGCTGCCCGGCTACGAGAACTCCGCGCCCGTACGCGTCGGCAACGGCGCCGCCCATCAGCTCCAGCTCGATGTCTACGGCGAGGTCACCGAGGCCCTGCACCTGGCCCATATGACCGGTCTCGCCCGCAACGACTACGCCGCGCTGCTCCAGCTCAAGCTGATCCAGTACCTGGAGAACCACTGGATGGAGCCCGACGAGGGCATCTGGGAGGTCCGCGGCCCCCGCCGGCACTTCGTCCACTCCAAGGTGATGGCCTGGGTCGCCGTCGACCGGACCATCAAGCTCGTCGAGTCCGGGGACGCGGACGGCCCCCTGGAGCGGTGGAAGGCCATGCGCGACGACATCCACCGCGATGTCTGCGAGAAGGGCTACGACAAGGAGCGCAACACCTTCACCCAGTCCTACGGCTCCCGTGAGCTGGACGCCTCCCTGCTGCTCATCCCGCAGATGGGCTTCCTCCCGCCCGACGACAAGCGTGTCATCGGCACCATCGAGGCGATCCAGCGGGAGCTGTCCACCGAGGACGGTTTCATCCTGCGCTACCCGACCGCCGGTGAGAACGCAGGGGTGGACGGTCTGGAGGGCGACGAGGGCGCGTTCCTGGCCTGCTCGTTCTGGATGGCCGACGACCTCGCGATGATCGGCCGGGTCGACGAGGCCCGCAAGCTCTTCGAGAAGCTCCTCGCACTGCGCAACGACCTCGGGCTGCTCGCCGAGGAGTGGGACTCCAAGCACGGCCGCCAGGTGGGCAACTTCCCGCAGGCGTTCAGCCATGTCCCGCTGATCGACACCGCCCTGCGGCTCACCGCCTCGGGCGCGTACGGAGGGTAAGGGCCCTTCTCCGGGGCCCGGGTCGTAGGGTGCGGGACGGGGTAGCGTCCGAACCGCACCCTACGACCCTTTTCGCAAGGCAAGGCGGCAGTTGAGTGGAGACCCAAGGGGAGCCCCAGGGCGGTATCACCGTACGCAGGGCACTGGAGCTGCCGGGGCTGCGCTCCGGCCTGCCGGAGGTGGTCGCCGGCGCGGACCTGCTCCACCGTACGGTCCGCTGGGTCCACGCCGGCGAGGTGCCGAACATCGCCTCCCTGCTCAAGGGGGGCGAGCTGCTGCTGACCACGGGCATGGGGCTGGGGACCCGGCCCGCCGAGCAGCGCGCCTTCGTCCGGCGGCTCGCGGACCGCGGGATCTCCGCGCTGGTCGTCGAGCTGGGCCCGCGCTTCAGCGCCCTGCCGTCGGCCGTCGTGGAGACCGCGCGGGCGGCCGGGCTGCCGCTGGTGCAGCTGCGCCGGGAGGTCCCCTTCGTCTCGGTGACGGAGGAGATCCACACCGAGATCGTCAACGGGCACTACGCCCTCCTGCGGCGCGCGGAGGAGGTCCACCGGCGCTGTACGGAGGTGCTCCTCGACGGCGGCGGGGTGCCGCAGGTCCTGCGGATCCTCGCGGACTTCGCCGCCAACCCGGTCTTCCTGGAGACCGCGGACGGGGAGCTGCTGTACGCGGCGGGCTCCGGGGCAGGCCCGGCCGGAGCCGACCCCCTCCAGGTGTGGGAGGGTCTGCGCGGCGCCCGGGAGGTCCGTGCCTCGCCGCCCGCCGGGACGGTGGTTGTCGATGTTCCCGGCGGCGGGCGGGGAGCAGGCGCGGTACGCGCCAGGCTGGTGCTGCCCGCCGTCGGCTCACCGCTGCTCACGGTGCACCGCATGGCGGCGGAACGGGCGGCCGGACTGCTGGCGGTCGTCCTGATGCAGACCCGCCAGGAGGAGGAGCTGGCCGCGCGCGGGCGCGGTGACTTTCTGACCGACCTCGCGGAGGGGCGTATCCCGGCGGCGGACGCGCCCGCCCAGGCGAAGGTCCTCGGCTTCAGACCGGGCACCGGACCGCTGCTGCCGATCGTGATGCGGCTCTCCCTGTCGTCGGGGACCTGGGCGCCGCTCGCCCACACCCTGCTGGAGGAGCTGACCGCGGTGGGCGCGCCCGTACTGCTGGGCGTCCGCCCGGTGGAGGGCCGGGTTCCGCTGCTGGTCGGCCTGCGCTCGGAGGCCGAGCGGCCGGGGGTCGCGGACCGGGTGGCGGCGGCGCTGCGGGCGGGTGTGGAGCGCACCGGGCTGGAACGGGCGGGGGCGAATCCGCCGGTCGTGGTGGTGGGGCGGGCGGGCGACTGGTCGGCCGTCTCGGCGGGGCTGCGGCACGCGGCGGAGACGGCGACGGCGGCGCAGGGCCTGACCGGCAGTCCCTGGTACGACGCGCGGCGGCTCGACACGGAGCTGCTGCTGTGGCGTCTGCGGGACGATCCGGACCTGGCGGCGTTCGTCGAGCGCGCGATCGGGCCGCTGCGGGAGCACGACGCGACGTCGCGGCCCGCGCTGCTGCCCACGCTGGAGACGTATCTCGCGCACGCGGGCCGCAAGGCGGAGACAGCGCGCGAGCTGCATCTGAACCGCCAGACCCTCTACAACCGGCTGGCCCGTATCGCCGACCTCCTCGGCACGGATCTGGACGACCCGCAGACGGTCCTGTCCCTGAGCCTGGCACTCCGCGCCCGCCGCCACCTGCTCTGAGCGGGGGGTGCCGGCCCCCGGGCCCCCTGCGCCTCAAACGCCGGCGAGGCTGAGAGGTGCTGCCGTCGACCTCCGCACGGGGCGCGAACGGGCCACCCGCCGCCACCTCCTCCGACCGGGGGGTGCCATCCCCCGGGGCCCCTGCGCCTCAAACGCCGGCGGGGCTGAAAGTTGCCCACCCTCCGCATCGGACGCTGACGAGGCCCAGGGTTGCCCACCCGCACCCGCCGACGGGGGCGAACCCAGCCTCCGCCCACGGAGCGCGAACGGGCCACCCGCCGCCCACGCACCTTGCGCCACAAAACCGCGTCTCGCGCCTCAAACGCCAGCGGGGCTGAAGGTTGCTTCACCGGTCCTGCGCCTCAAACGCCGGAAGGGCTGAAGGTTGCCCACCCCGCGCATCGGACGTCGGCGAAGCTGAAGGTTGCCTCGCCGGCCTCGTGCCGCAAACGTTGGCGGGGCTGAGAGTTGCCCGCGCCCGTGCATCGGACGGCGGGGGCGGTTCAGTGGGACGCCACCACCTCGTCGTAGACGCTCAGCACCTGGGCCACCGTCTCGTCCTCCGTCTGCCAGGTGGCCGCCTGGACGCGGCCCGCCAGGGCGAGAGTCTCGCGCCGGGGCGCGTCCGTGAGGAGGGAGGAGACGGCGTCGGCAAGCGCGCCGGCGTCGCCGTACGGAATCAGTTCCGCGGCGTCACCGACGAGTTCGGGCACCCCGCCGACGGATGTCGCGACCAGGGGGACGCCCAGCCGCAGGGACTCCTGCGCCAGGAGGGAGCGGGCCTCCCAGCGGCTGGGGAGTACCGCTACATCGGCCGCCGAGAGCAGATCGACGGCATCGTCCCGGCACCCGAGCAGCCGTACCGGCAGCTCTTCCTCCTCGATCCGCCGCTCCAACTCCGCGCGCTCGCGCCCCTCCCCCGCGATCAGGACCAGCGGTACGGGATCCAGCTCCCGCCACCGCCGGGCGGCGTCCAGCAGAATCCCGTAGCCCCGGTGCGGCACGAGGCTGCCGAAGCTCATCACCAGCGGCCTGTCGAGGACGCCCAGCTCCGCCCTGGCCTTGCCCTCCGCGCACAGGCCCTCCGGGACGGGCACGGTGACCGGCGCGAGCCGGGCGTCCCGCGCGCCACGGCTGCGGGCACGGTCGACGAGTTCGGAGCAGGTCCCGAGGACAACCGCCGCCGCCCGTGCCGCCCTTCGCTCCAGGAGCCGCAGCACCCGCCCCCGCGCACCGTCGTCATGGGCGCGGGTGTGCCAGGTGACGACAAGCGGCACGCTCAGCCCGCTGAGCGCCAGCGCGGTCCGCACCCCCGCGTGCAGCCCGTGCGCGTGTACCAGATCGGCGTCCGCACAGGCGGTGCGCAGGGCCGCGACGGCCGCGGGATCGCTGCGGCGCGGCACGTGCGCGAAATGGGCGCCCGCGGCCGGGAAGTCGTAGAGGTGTTCCAGTTCGGCAGGGGCGCACACGGTCACCCGCACGCCCCTCGCCACCAGCCCCGCGGCCAGTGACCGGACGTGCGCGCTGCTTCCCGCGCTGCCGCCGCCCAGCACTTGGACCGTTCGCAGCTGTGTCACCCGCCAAGGATGCCAGTCCGTAGGCCCGTTGCGGGAACGCAGCCGTACGGGTGCCCGGCCCACGGCCTCCTCGTATCACCCACACGGGTGAGCCGGGCAGCCACCCGAGGGGCCCTGAGGGCCCGTGCACCGCCGGCGGAAGGCCTGGACCGCCGACCCCGTACGAGGCGGAGCCGACCCCGTACGAGGGGCCGTGGACAAGCCCGGGGCCGGCGCCCCGTGCGCGAAACGCCTCCGGGACCGGGGCGCGGTCCCGGCGCCGTCACGCACCCCGTCCCGGCTACCCGTCGGCCCGGGCCGTCGCGAGCAGTTCCTCCGCGTGTGCGCGGGCCGTCTCGGAGTCCTCCTGGCCCGCCAGCATCCGCGACAGCTCACGGACCCTGTCCTCGCCCTCCAGAACCGTCACACCGCTCCTGGTGACCGAGCCGTCGCTGGTCTTCTCGACCAGCAGCTGCCGGTCGGCGAACGCGGCCACCTGCGGCAGATGCGTCACCACGACCACCTGCGCGGACCTGGCGAGCCTGGCCAGCCTCCTGCCGATCTCGACGGCCGCCCTGCCGCCGACTCCCGCGTCGACCTCGTCGAAGAGATAGGTCGGCACGGGATCCGTCCCCGCGAAAACGACCTCGACCGCCAGCATCACCCGCGACAGCTCACCGCCGGACGCGCCCTTGGCGATGGGCCGGGGCGGCGCCCCCGGGTGGGGAGTGAGCAGCAGTTCGACCTCGTCGGCGCCGTGGGGGCCGTACGCCACCGGCCGGCCGTCCACCTCGACGCCCTCGGGGTCCTCGCTCTGGCGGATCGCGAACGACACGCGCGCGTGCGGCATCGCGAGCGACGACAGCTCGTCGGTGACGGCCGACGCGAACCGCGCCGCCGCCCGGGTACGCGCGTCGGTCAGCGCCTGCGCGAGTCCGGACAGCTCACCGCGCAGGGTGTCCCGCTCTGCGGTGAGGCCGCCGATCCGGTCGTCGTCGCTCTCCAGCTCGGTGAGCCGGGCGGCGCCCTCCTGCGCCCAGGCCAGGACGGCCTGGACGTTCTCGCCGTACTTGCGGGTCAGCCCCGTCAGCGCGGCCCGGCGTTCCTCCACGGCGGCGAGCCGCCGGGGATCGGCGTCCAGACGGTCCGCGTATCCGGCGAGTTCGCCGGCAACGTCGGCGAGGAGGATGGAGATCTCGCCCATGCGCTCGGCGAGCGCGGCGAGGGCGGGATCGTGGGCGCGTACGGCGTCGAGCGCCCGTCCCGCACCCGCGACCAGGGTGGTCGCGTCGACGTCCTCGGGGTCCTCGGGGTTGCCCGCGAGCGCCGTGTGGGCGACGGACGCGGCGGAGGCGAGGGCCTCGGCATGGCCCAGCCGCTCCGCCTCGGCGGCGAGTTCGTCGTCCTCGCCCCCGCGTGGCTCGACGCCCGCGATCTCGTCCAGCCCGAAGCGCAGCAGATCCGCTTCCTGCGCGCGCTCACGGGCGCGCGTCGTCAGCTCGTCCAGTTCGGCCACGACGGCCCGCAGCCGCCGGTAGGCGGTCGCGTACTTGGCCCGCAGGGCGTCGAAGGCACCGTCCGCCCCGCTCGCGTACCGGTCGAGCGCCTCCCGCTGCCGGGCCGGGCGCAGCAGCCCCTGCTGGTCGGTCTGGCCGTGCACGGCGACCAGTTCGTCCGAGAGCTCCGCCAGCAGGCCCACCGGCACGGAACGCCCTCCGAGGTGCGCCCGGGAGCGCCCCTCAGCGGATACGGTCCTGCTGATCAGCAGCGTGCCGTCCTCGACTTCGGCGCCGGCCTCCTCGGCTCGTACGGCGGCGGTCGCGCCGGAGCGTACGCGGACGCGCCCCTCCACAACGGCGGACTTGGCGCCGATCCGCACCAGCGCGGGGTCGGCCCGCCCGCCGAGCAGCAGACCCAGGCTGGTGACGACCATGGTCTTGCCCGCGCCCGTCTCACCGGTCACCGCGGTGAACCCGGGGGACAGCTCGACAACGGCGTCGTCGATGACCCCGAGCGACCGTATCCTCATCTCCTCCAACACGGACACGACCATACGAGGTTTCCCGGGCGGCGCGCGACGCCGACCCCGTGCCGATATCACCGTCATCACCTGGTACGACCGGGCCCGGGCGCCCTAATGCTCCGCAGATGCCGGAAAACACTTCACCAGAACTGGTGATCGCCTCGGCAGGCACATCGGCACATGGGGACGGCCTCGGACTGACATTCGTGCACGGCCGGACGAACCGGCGGGTGCCGGTGGAGGCGATCCGGACGGTAGAGACGGGCGGGGCGGAGATCCGGGTCACGGTGTCATGGTCCGGCTCCGGCAGGACGTACCCCTGCCGGAGGGCGTCCGTCCGTTCCTCTTCCTGCCCCCTCGGAACGCCTGCGCCGCCGATGCCTTCCGGGCCCGGGTGGCCGGGGCGGTGGCCGCCGCCCCGCCCGTGGACGCGGCGGAGATCCGGGTCACGGTGATCACCCGCCCCTCGCGGTGGAGCCGGATCCGCGAGGCCGCCGACCGGACGCGGGTGCGGTACGGCACGGCCCGGCTGGTCCGTTTCGCGGTGGTCCCGACCGTGACGCTGAGGACGGAGGACCCCCTCCTGGCCGCGATCGCCACCGTGCACGCTCTCTGGACGGCACCGCTGGGATTCCGGTCCCTCTCCCGGAGATACCGGCCCGCAGCCGCCCCGGGGCACCTTCCCTCTGCGGCGGCTGCGCCGTGGCGGCATCACCGTCCGGGGCCGGATCGCGGGCTACCGCGCGGTCCACGGCGACTACAAGTACTTCCGCCTGCTCGATTTCACCACGGCCGACGGGGAGGAGTTCCGGAACGCCGCGGCGCTGCGGACGGTGCGGGAGAAGCGCGGGATCGGCGGGTACCTCACCATCGTCGACGACCCCAAGGAGCCCGCCCTCGTCACCTGCGAGGCCCCCCGGGCGTTCGTCGCTCCCTTCCTGATCGGACTCGGCGGCTGATCACTCCGGCGGTGAGCGTGGGAATGCCGGTGGCCGGCACGGAGACCGGCGGCTGACCCCGCCCCGGCTAGTGCTGTGGCCGGAAGGGTTTGCCGTGGGTCCGCGGCGTCCGGTGCGGTGCAGCGCAAGGCGGAGGTCCGCAGCTCGTACTCGCCGTACTCGCGCGGTCCGACAACGCAGCTGGGGGTACCTCCGGGCCGCCAGGCCCAGGGGGAGCCGTGCAGGGCGTCACGGGCCGGTGAACGTCCGGTCACAGCACTAGATCGCCTAGTTCGCCGGCGGCGCCCCGCGCCAACCCGACACCGGCAGCGCGAACTTGGCCACCAGCCGGTCGGTGAACGAGGCGTGGTGCAGCCGGGCGAGACGTACCGGTACGGCCCCGCGCCGCACCTCCACCCGCGCCCCCGGCGGCAGTTCCACCGTCCTGCGCCCGTCACACCACAGCACCCCGTGCGGGGTGTGCGGCTGCACCTCCACCGCGAGCACCGAGGTCGGCGCGGTCACCAGCGGCTTCGCGAACAGGGCGTGCGCGCTGATCGGCACCATCAGCAGCGCCTCCACCTCCGGCCACACCACGGGCCCGCCCGCGGAGAACGCGTAGGCCGTCGAACCGGTCGGCGTGGCGCAGACGATGCCGTCACAGCCGAACGCGGACACCGGCCGCCCGTCCACCTCCAGTACGGCCTCCAGCATCCGGTCCGGGGACACCTTCTGTACGGCGGCCTCGTTGAGCGCCCAGTCGCGGTGGACGATGTCACCGTTGCGGCGTACGACGACATCGACGGTCATCCGCTCCTCGACCTCGTAGGAGCGGGTGACCACTCTGGCGACCACGCGGTCGAGGTCGTCGCGCTCGGCCTCCGCGAGAAAGCCGACGCGCCCCAGATTGACGCCCAGCATCGGCACCCCGGAGGCGCGCGCGAACTCCGCGCCCCGCAGCAGGGTCCCGTCACCGCCGAGGACGACGAGCAGTTCACAGCCGTCGAGCGCCTCCGGGGTCGCCTCGGGAGCGGTCTCCACGGACGGCGGCAGGGGCAGGTCGGCGGCCTCCGCCTCCAGTACCCGTACGCGGATACCGCAGCGCAGGAGCCCCTGCACCACGAGTTCGGCACTGCGGATGGCCGCCTTGCGGCCGGTGTGGGCGAGCAGGAAAACGGTACGTTCGGTGGTCGCTGGTGGTGTGGTCAACGGGGTCCCTCCGCCACTGCACGGTCGACGTCCGCCGGATCCAGCCCGGGCGCGCCGGCCCTGAGCCACAGAAAGTACTCGACGTTCCCGGAGGGGCCGGGCAGCGGGCTGGCGGTGACGCCCAGCACACCCAGACCGAGTTCCGCGGCCTTGCCCGCCACGGTCCTCACCGCCTCCGCGCGCAGCTCGGGACTCCGTACGACTCCCCCGCTGCCGAGGCGCTCCTTGCCGACCTCGAACTGCGGCTTCACCATCAGCACCAGGTCGGCGTCCGGAACCGTGCACCCGACGAGCGCCGGCAGGACGAGACCCAGCGGGATGAAGGAGAGATCTCCCACCACCAGGTCCACCGCCTCACCCCCGATCGTCTCCGGTGTCAGCTCACGCACATTCGTACGGTCCTTGACCGTCACCCGTTCATCCTTCCGGAGCGACCAGGCGAGTTGTCCGTATCCGACGTCGACCGCGACCACATGGGCCGCGCCCGCGCGCAGCAGGACATCGGTGAAGCCCCCGGTCGACGCCCCGGCGTCCAGGGCCCGCCGGCCCTCGACCTTCAGTCCGCGCGGCACGAAGGCGGCCAGCGCCCCGGCCAGCTTGTGTCCACCGCGCGAGACGTAGTCGGGATCGCTGTCGTCGGAAGTGACGACGATGGCGGCGCTCGTCTCGACCTGAGTGGCGGGTTTGGCCGCGACGTTGCCGCCGACGGTCACCCGTCCCGCGGCGATCAGCTGGCTCGCGTGTTCGCGCGAGCGCGCCAGACTGCGGCGCACCAGCTCGGCGTCGAGACGGCGGCGGGCGACTCCTGCCACGTTCGGTTCAGCTCCTGTGGTCGTACGCGGGTGACGGGGGCGCCGGTACGGGCGGCCCCTGGCGGGCGTCGAGCGCGCTCAGTGTGTCGCGCAGCCCCGCGTGTACATCCTCGTACACCTCCAGGTGTCCGTCCGCCGTGAGGTGGTCGGCGTCGGCGAGCCGCTCCAGGAGGGCGTCCACCCCGGCGTGCCCGGTGGGCCGGCGCTGTACGCCGAGGGGCGCCGGCCCCGCGGGCTCGTACGACACCGCGCGTTCGTGCGCTGCCGGGGATGCGTCCGCCGGAAGTTCACCGGAGCGTTCGTCGGCGGATTCACCGGTGGGGGAGGTTTCATCCGTGCCGTACGCAGAAGGCGAGGGTGACGGAGAGACAGGTGATCCAGGAGACGAGGAGGGCATGGTGGGCAGGGGGGACGAGGAGAATCCGGGCGGGACGGGCGGCGCGGCGGCGGCCGGACCGGCGGGCCCGGGGACGTCTTCGGCCCTGCCGTCGGGCGCCGCGTCCGGGGCCGTGACTCCCCGCACTCCGTGCACACCCTCGGGCCGGTGGCTCTCCCGGTCCGGCATAGAGTCGCTCATGCCCAGACGCTACCCCGAGGGCCTGCGGTAACGTCGATCACGATGGCCACGACGGAAGAGTGCCGCAGCGCGCTCAAGAGACTCAGCGACAATCTCGCGCGGGCGGACGGCGACGTGCGCAGCGCCACCGCGCTCGACCGGTCCCTCAGCTGCCACATCACGGACCTGGACACCACGTTCACCGGCCGCCTCCGGGGCGGCCGTATCGAGGTCGCCGACACACACGACGGGCCCCCGCGCGAGAAGGCGCAGATCCGGCTCGCGATGAAGGGCGACGACCTGGTGGCGATGGTGGACGGAGACCTGAACTTCGCCAAGGCATGGGCCTCGGGCCGGGTGAAACTGGAGGCGGGCTTCCGCGATCTGGTGCGCCTCAGAAGCCTGTTGTAGGTCCCGCCCACAACCGCAGGTCCGGCTGGCGGGTGTCCGCAAGGGTCCGCCGGTGGGCCCGTGGTGTCCGGGTGCGGTACGAAGCGGAGGTCAGCAGCTCATACGGGCCGTACTCACGCGATCCGACGACGCGGCTCGGGTGACACGCTCCCGGGCCTGTCCCGACTGGCCCTGCCGGTCGTAGCCCTGCTGCTGACAGCCGCCGGGCCCGGGAGGAGCCGGGCGTGCGCGCCCCGTGAACGCTCCCGGTTCACCGCACTGGTCGGCGCCCCGCCGGGACCGTCCCCGGCGCCGCGGCCCGACCGTGTCACCCGACCGCCGCGTGGGACTCGGGGCCCGCGGCGGAAGCACACCCGACGTACAGCCGGCCGGTACCGGAGCCCCACCGCACACGGCCTCGGATCACCGCGGCTTCGCGCCCGTCGGATCCCGGACCGTCGTCCCGTCGCCCTCCGGGTCACCGCCGGCAAGGCTCGTACCACCGCGCACCCACTCGTCCGCGGGCCGCCGGCACCACCAGCGGCGTGCCGGATTCCGGATCCTCGATGACCCGGCACCTCACCCCGAAGACCTCCTCCACCAGCTCCGCGGTCACCACGTCCGACGGCGCGCCCTCGGCGACGACCCTCCCCTCGCTCAGCGCGACGAGATGAGTGGCGTACCGGGCGGCCTGATTGAGGTCGTGCAGCACGGCGACGAGTGTCCGCCCCTGGTTCTCGTGCAGCTCCGCGCACAGATCGAGCACATCGAGCTGGTGCTGGATGTCCAGGAAGGTCGTGGGCTCGTCGAGCAGCAGCAGCGGGGTCTGCTGCGCGAGCGCCATCGCGATCCATACGCGCTGCCGCTGCCCGCCCGACAGTTCATCGACTTGGCGCTCCGCCAATGCGACGACTCCTGTGGCCTCCATCGCCTCCCGCACGACGCGCTCGTCCTCCGGCGACCACTGCCGCAGCAGCCGCTGGTGCGGATAGCGCCCGCGCCCGACCAGATCGGCGACCGTGATCCCGTCGGGCGCGATGGACGACTGCGGAAGCAGGCCGAGCATCCGGGCGACCTTCTTGGCGGGCAGGGAGTGAATGGCCTGCCCGTCGAGAAGGACCCGGCCCCGGGTGGGCTTCAGCATCCGGGCCAGAGCACGCAACAGGGTCGACTTGCCGCACGCGTTGGGACCCACGATCACCGTGAACGAGTGGTCGGGTATCTCCACCGACAGGTCCTCGGCGATGACGCGCTGGTCGTAGCCGAGCGTGACCGATTCCGCGGTGAGTCGCTGCATGGGGGTCGCACTCCTGGATCGGGGGCTCGGGATGCCCGGGGCTCGGCACTCGGCCCGCCTCAGCCCCGCTCCGGGCGCGACCGGAGCAGCCGCACAGCCGACCGAGACCAAGTTAGGTTAGCCTACCCTGCATTGCCCCGGCCGGCCGTGCTCCTCCGGCGCTCTACAGCCCCAGCACCGACAGCGCCTTCCCCGCGTCCGCCGTGCAGACACCGTCACCCGCGTGGGTCCAGGCCGCCGCGCACAGCGCCCGGAGCCCGTCCATCGCCCCGCCGGACCCGCCTCCGCTGCCGCCCCGGTCGTCACTGCGGTCGCCGCTCCTGCCCGGGGCCTCGACGACCAGTTCGTCATCCCGTACGGAAGCGGTCCAGCCCCCGCACACAAATCCCCCCGCCACCTCGCTCACCTCGGGCTGCGCGGTCAGCAGCCCGCGCAGATCGGCGTCCGCATACGTGGGCCGGTGCTCGGGCGGCGCGGCCAGCAGCCGCGCCGCGTCGGTCACCCCCGTCAGGACGAGCAGCGAGTCGACTCCCCCGTTGAACGCGCCCTCGATATCGGTGTCCAGCCGGTCCCCCACCACCAGCGGGCTCCTGGCCCCCGTCCGCAGGATCGTTTCCCGGTGCATCGGCGGCAGCGGCTTCCCCGCCACCTGCGGCTCGGCCCCCGTGGCGATCCGTACGACCTCCACGGCCGCGCCGTTGCCCGGCACGATCCCGCGCCCGCTCGGAATCGTCAGATCGGTGTTGGACGCGAACCAGGGCACCCCGCGCGCGATCGCGTAACACGCCTCGCCGAACCGCCCCCACGCGAGCCCCGGCCCTCCGTACCCCTGTGCCACCGCCACCGGGTCGTCGTCCGCCGACTCCACCGGTTCCAGCCCCCGCTCGCGCAGCGCGACCCTCAGCCCCTCCCCGCCGATCACCAGCACCCGGGAACCGGCCGGCACCTGCTCGGAGATCAACCGTGCCACGGCCTGCGCGGAGTTGATGACCTCGGACGCGTCCGTGGGCACCCCCAGCTCGGTGATGTGCGCGGCCACGGCGTCCGGCGGCCGGAGCGCGTTGTTCGTCACATACGCGAGCCGCATCCCGCCGTCACGGGCGGCCAGCAGCGAGTCCACGGCGTGCGCGATCGCCTCACCTCCCGCGTACACGACCCCGTCCAGGTCGAGCAGCGCCGTGTCGTACGCCTCACTCAGCGCCGTCGCGCTGCCGCCCGGCCGGGTCCTGCTCTGCTGACTCATGCTCGCTCGCCCCTCGATCGGTGCCACTCCCCGTCACTCCCCCGATCATCGCGCATGCCGTACCCCGCATACGATGCACGGATGAACAGCGAAGGTCCCGCGGCCGACGACGGTCTGCGACTGATCCCCTTCCGTGGACTGCGCTACGTCCCCGAACGGGTCGGCTCTCTCGCCGCGGTCACCTCGCCGCCGTACGACGTCGTCGTCCGGCCGGACGGACTGCACCACCTGGAATCGGCCGACCCGCACAACATCGTCCGGCTGATCCTTCCTCAGGCCGCCACCCCGGCCGCCCGCCACCGGCAGGCCGCCGACACCCTCTCCCGCTGGCTCGCCGAGGGGGTTCTGGCCCCGGACCCGGAGCCCGCGCTCTATGTGTACGAGCAGCGCCACTGCGACATCCTCCAGCGCGGGGTCATCGGCGCGCTCGCCCTGTCCGAGCCCTCGGAGGGAGTCGTCCTTCCGCACGAGGACGTGATGTCCGACATCGTTGCCGACCGCGCGGCCCTGATGCGTACGACGGACGCCAACTTCGAACCCCTGCTGCTGACCTATCGCGGCACGGGCGAGGCGACCGGCACGACCGCCGTCATCGAACGGACCGTCCACCGCCCGCCGCTGCTCGCCACGACCACGGAAGACGGCTTCAGCCACCGGCTGTGGCCGGTCACGGACCCCGCCGAACTCGCCTCCGTCGACGCCGATCTGGCCCGCCGCCGGGCCCTCATCGCCGACGGCCATCACCGCTGGGCCACCTATCTGCGGCTGCGCGCCGAGCACCCCGGGCACGGCCCCTGGAGCTACGGCCTGGTCCTGCTCATCGACACGGCCCGCTATCCCCTGCGCGTACGGGCGATCCACCGGCTGCTGCACCGCCTCCCCGTCGCCGGCGCCCTGACCGCGCTCACCGCCACGGCCTTCCGCGTCCGGCGTCTCGACACCCCGCTCCCCCGGGCCCTGGAGGCGCTCGCGACAGCGGCCGGCGAGTCGAACGCGTTCCTGCTGGCGGGGGACGGCGCCTTCCATCTCGTCGACCGCCCGGACCCCGAGCTTCTCGCCCGTACGGTCCGGACCGACCGCCCGGAAGCCTGGCGCAGCCTCGACGCGACGGTCCTCCACTCCACACTCCTCGACCATCTCTGGAGCATCCCGGACACTCCTGAGCAGATCGCCTACATCCATGACACGGAGGCGGCCGTGACCCAGGCCGTCCGCAACGGAGGCACCGCGGTCCTGATGCACCCCGTACGCGAGGAGGTCGTACGGGAACTGGCGGAGAAGGGCGTCACAATGCCCCGTAAGTCCACGTCCTTCGGCCCGAAGCCGGCGACGGGACTGGTACTGAGAAGCCTCACCCTGGAATGAGAAAGGGCGACCCCTGCCCGAGGGGCCGCCCTTCTTCTCCGCCTACTGCCTACTTGTCCTCGTCGTCCTGGATACCGTCGATGCCGTCCTCGACGTCATCCATGTCACCGGCATCGACACCGGCATCGGGGGATTCGACGGCGGAGCCGGTGCCGGTGTCGTCGTCCGCGATCTCCATGTCCTCGTCCAGGTCGATGGCGTCGACGAACTCCACGCCGTCCAGCTCGGCCAGCCGGTCGGAGGCGTCGGTCGCCCCGTCCTTGTCGGCCTCCAGGGCCTTCGCGAACCACTCGCGGGCCTCGTCCTCCCGCCCGGCCGCCAGCAGCGCGTCTGCATACGCGTACCGCAGCCTCGCGGTCCACGGCTGTACGGAGTTGGAGGCCAGCTCGGGGCTCTGCAGCGTCACAATCGCGGCTTCGAGCTGATCCATGTCCCGCCGCGCACCGGCAGCGACCAGCCGCATCTCCACCTGCCCGGCCTTGTCCAGCTTCTGCACCTCGGGTTCCCCGGCCATGGCCAGCGCCCGCTCGGGCCGCCCGAGCCCGCGTTCGCAGTCGGCCATGACGGGCCACAGCTCGACACTGCCGGTCATCCGCCGTGCCGCCCTGAACTCGGCCAGCGCCTCGGTGTACCTCTGGGTCGCATACGCGGCGAACCCTGCGGCCTCCCGGACTGCGGCCACCCTGGAGGCGAGCCGCAGCGCGATCCTGGAGTACGCGTACGCCTGCTCGGGGTCCTCGTCGATCAGCTTGGCGACCATGACGAGGTTCTGGGCAACGTCCTCGGCAAGCCCCTTCGGCAGGCTCTGGAGCTCCTGCCGTACGTCCTTGTCGATCTCGTCACCGGTGACGTCCTCGGGAATCGGCAGCCGCTTGATCGGCTCACGCTCGGGCCGGTCCCGGTCGTCACGGCGACCGTAACCCCCGCGGTCGTCCCGCCGTCCATAGCCACCGCCGCCACCGGGACGCCCGCCCCGGTCACGGTCGTCCCGACGGCCGTACCCCGGCCGTCCGCCGCGGTCGTCGCGCGGCCCGCGATACCCGCCGCGGTCGTCGTCGCGACGGAACGACGGCCTGTCATCCCGACGATCATCGCGCCTGTCATCACGACGGAACCCACCACCGGACCGATCGTCCCGCCGAGGCCCACGATCATCACGACGGTCATCCCGCCGGAACCCACCACCAGAACGGTGGTCATCCCGCCGATCATGGCCGGCACCGCCACCGCCCGGCCGTCCGCCACGGTCACGGTCGTCGCGCGGCCCCCGGTACCCGCCGCGGTCGTCGTCGCGACGGAACGACGGCCTGTCATCCCGACGATCATCGCGCCTGTCATCACGACGGAACCCACCACCGGGCCGATCGTCCCGCCGAGGCCCACGATCATCACGACGATCGTCTCTCCGGAACCCACCACCAGAACGGTGGTCATCCCGCCGATCATCACGCCGGAAGCCCCGGTCACGGTCGTCCCGACGGCCATACCCGGGTCCTCCACCGGGCCGTCCGCCGCGGTCGTCGCGCGGCCCGCGGTATCCGCCGCGGTCGTCGTCGCGACGGAACGACGGCCTGTCATCACGACGATCATCGCGCCTGTCATCACGACGGAACCCACCACCGGGCCGGTCATCCCGCCGAGGCCCACGATCATCACGACGGAAGCCACCGCCGGAACGGTCATCCCGGCGAGGCCCACGCTCGTCATGACGGTCATCACGCCGGGGCCCACGGTCACGGTCATCGCGCCGGGAGCCACCACCGGGCCGGTCGTCACGGCGGTCGTCACGCCGGCGGTCGTCATCGCGGCGCCCATAGGCACCACCGCCACCGCCCGGGCGTCCCCCACGGTCACGGTCGTCACGGGGCCCGCGATACCCACCACGATCGTTGTCACGACGAGGTCCACGGTCGCGATCATCACGACCACCACGGAATCCGCCCCGGTCACCACCGTCCCTACGGCGCGGCTCGCGCTCCGGACGATCGTCGGGAGAGTTGGTGGACATCGGCGTGACTCCTGTCTTGAGGTACTGCGGTCATTCTCGCGCACCCGGACACCGGATGCGCTTCGGCATACAAAAAAGGACCCTTGGTCCAGCGTGAACGCTGGACCAAGGGTCCTGAATAATTGTTCGGCGGTGTCCTACTCTCCCACAGGGTCCCCCCTGCAGTACCATCGGCGCTATAAGGCTTAGCTTCCGGGTTCGGAATGTAACCGGGCGTTTCCCTCACGCTATGACCACCGAAACATCATGAAACCAACCAACCACCCAACGGTCCACCCACACAGGGTTCGGGGGTTGTTCGTGGTTTCAGAACTGACACAGTGGACGCGAGCAACTGAGGACAAGCCCTCGGCCTATTAGTACCGGTCACCTCCACCAGTTACC